>JAEXQJ010000299.1 GCA_023438785.1 Pseudomonadota bacterium | reverse complement strand
ACTGCGCAGGGGATGTTCCGTTTTGAGCCGCAGCACCGCGGGCGCTCGCCCCACCTCCTGCCGGCAACGCGGCCGCAGATCGCGTGGGCATACGAAACCGCGGGTGCGGTGACGTCATCGCCGGTGATCTCGTCCGGCGGCCTGGTCCTGGCGGGCAGCCACGACGGGCGGCTGCATGCGGTCGACGGCCAGGGCAAGGCCATCTGGTCGTTCCCCACCGCGGATCTGGTGTTCGGCTCGCCGGCCATTTCCGTGCTGGGCGCGGCCTACGTGGGCTCAGACGACGACCACCTGTACGCGGTCGACAGCAAGACGGGCAGGATGATGTGGAAGCTGCGCCTGGGCACCTGCCAGCAAACCACGGGCGTGGGGCCGGCCGCCAGTCGCTGCGACGTGGACGGCGGCCCCACCATCGGTCCAGACGGCATGCTCTACACGGGGGGCGACGCCATCTACGCCATCCATCCCGAGGGCACGTTGCGCTGGCGATTCGCCACCAACGGTCACGTGTCCAGCGCCCCGGCGGTCGCCCCCGACGGAACCGTGGTGGCCGGTAGCCAGGACAACACGGTGTACGCCGTCACCAAAGAGGGCAGCAAGCGCTGGGACTTCCGAGCGCGGGACGACGTGGAATCCACGCCCACCATCGAGGAAGACGGCACGATCTACATCGGGTCGGACGACAATCGCTTGTACGCCATCAGTCCCACGGGTCAGCTCACGTGGGCCTTTACCACGGCTGGCGACGTGCGCGCCTCGCCGGCCATTGGTCACGACGGCACGATCTACGTGGGCTCCTTCGACGGAATGCTGTACGCCCTTCGCCGAGACGGCACGCTGGTTTGGTCGTTCCGCACCGGCGATCGCATCGTGTCGTCGGCGCTGGTCGACAGCGCGGGGGCCGTCCTCTTCGGCTCGGAGGACGACCGTCTGTACGCCCTCGAGCCCGACGGCAGGCTGCGTTGGTCTGTGGAGTTAGGCGGCGACGTGGACAGCTCGCCCATCCTGGCCGCGGACGGCACCATCTACGTGGGCTGCGACGACAAGAAGCTCTACGCCCTGCGGACCCCCTGATGTTTCTGAGCTGTCGCGGCGCTATCGGGCAAAGCCGTGTATGCTGCGCGAAGAGATGAGTAACGAAATAGATCGGCCCGCGCGCATCGTTGCCGGCCGCATCAAGGTCCACCCCGACGGCTACGGCTTCGTCGTGCCGGACGGTGGTATGGAAGACATTCACATCAGCGAACGTGGCCGCGGCACGGCCATGGACAGCGATCGGGTCGAGGTCGAATGGTGGGTGGGGGCGCGTGGCCTGGAAGGTCGCGTGCTCAGTGTTGTCGAGCGAGGGCGCGGCAAAATAACCGGACAAGTCGTGGGCGCCGGCAAGGGCCTGCGCTTCGAGGCCGACGATCCGCGCATCACCGGCCCGGTGGTCCTGCGCGGCGATGGCAAGGCACCCAAGGCCGGGCAGGCCGTGGTGGCCGAGATCGTGACCTACCCTGCCGAGCCGGGTGCCGCGCTGGAGGTCCAGCTTCTCAAGATCTTGGGCTCACCCGATGATCCGCGGACAGAGATCGAGAAGATCCTGGCCTGCGCCGACATCTCCGACGAGTTCCCGGGACCCGTGCGAAACGCCGCGGCCCAGGTGCCACGCCAGGTGGAGCCGGCCGACCGCGCCGATCGCGCGGATCTGCGCCACGTGGAGTTCGTCACCATCGATCCGGAGACGGCGCGCGATTTCGACGACGCGGTGGCGCTGGAGTCGCGGCCCGATCACGGCCATCGCCTGTGGGTGGCCGTGGCGGATGTCTCGCACTACGTGCGCGAGGGTACGGCCCTGGACCGCGAGGCCGAACAGCGCGGCTGCAGCGTGTACCTGCCCAACCGAGCCATCCCCATGCTGCCCGAGGAACTGTCGAGCCACATGTGCTCGCTGGTCCCCGAGGAGGATCGCCTGGCCATGGTGGTGCGCATCGACTACGACCGACAGCACCGGATTGTGGATACGGACTTCTGCGCCGCCGTGATCCACTCGCGCGGTCGCTTCGACTATCCCGGCGTGGCGGCCGCGCTGGCCGGCGATGTGCAGGGCAAGCGCAAGAAGTACGAAGCCTTCCTGCCCACTCTGCGCGCCATGGACGCCTTGGCGCGCAAGCTGCGGGCTCGTCGCCAGCAGCGGGGCGCCCTCGATCTGGATCTGCCCCAGGCCGTGGTCGAGCTGGATCGGGACGATCCCCGACTGGTGCGCGACGTGCGGCGGGCGCGCCGCGATCCGGGCGAACGGGCGGCCTACGCCATGGTTGAGGAGTTCATGCTTGCCGCCAACGAGGCGGTGGGGCAGAGCTTCCAGGAGCGCAAGGAGGTCGTGGTGTGGCGGGTGCACGCCCGGCCAGACCAAGAGAAGCTGGAGACCTTCGCGGCCATGGCCGAACGCTATGGCATTCGCGTCGAGGTGGACGAGGCGTGTACGCCGCATGGCCTGGCCGCCGTGCTCAAGCGACTGCACGGCCATCCCGCGGAGAAGTCGTTGTCGTTCCAGCTCCTGCGTTCCCTCAAGCAGGCCACCTACGAGGTGGACAACGTGGGTCACTTCGGGTTGGCGTCCCCGGCCTATCTGCACTTCACCTCGCCCATCCGTCGCTACCCCGACGTGATCGCCCATCGCCTCCTCAAGCGCCGCCTGGCCAGCCAGGGCAAGCCGGCGGGCGCTTTCCCGCCCCTGGAGCGCGGGACGCCCCCCTCGTTCGAGGCCATACACAAGGCAGCGAGCGACGCCTCCTTCTCCGAGCGCAAGGCTATGGAGGTCGAGCGCGAGGTGGTGGACCTGTACCGCGCCTTCTTCATGCGCGATCGGGTGGGCGATGTCCTCGAGGGCACCATCTCCGGCGTGGCCGGCTTCGGTATCTTCGTAGTCATCGACGAGCCCTTCGTGGAAGGCCTGGTGCGCGGCGAATACCTGCAACCCGACGACTTCTATGAATTCGACGACGTAGCCGTCCGCCTGGTGGGTCGACGCCACAATCAGGTCTTTGCCTTGGGCGATCGGGTCACGGTGGAGGTGCTCTCGGTCAGCGTGGCGCGACGACAGATCGATCTTCGTCTGCACGAACACACGCGCGCCACACGTGAGCCCACGCGTGCGCGGAGCGGGGCGCGACGTGCGGGCACGCAGGCCACGCGCGCCGAGGAGCGCACACACCGGCGCGACAGGGTCAAGGCGCGCAACGCGGCCCAAAAGGGCAAAACCAAGACTGGCAAGGGCTCCAAGCGCCCGGGCCGCAAGCCGCGTTGATGATGGGGCAGTGGGATCGCCCGCCGGCAGGCCTGCCGGCGGCGCGCATCATCGAGGAATGGTTGCCGCGGGCCTTCGCCACCACGGCGCGACGACCGCCACCAGACAGCCCGGTCGTGCGCGCCACCCTCTCGGGCTCAGAGGGTGGCGACTGGCACTTGCAGGCGGGCGAGGACGGCCTGCTCGTCGAGCCGCGTGCCCCGGGCCGCCTGCCCGAGGAGGACGAACCCCACATCTGGCTGCGCCAGAGCGCGCCCGACTTCGAGGCCATCTTTCACGTCGACCCCGATCTGCCCGAGTTGCTGCCCGACGGGATCGGCGTGGTCGAGCTGCTGTGCCTGGAGGGCAACACGTTGGATCTGGTGCACCAGTTGGATGGCCGCATCCGCGTGGAGATCGAAGGGCGCCGCCGGCGGCGCTGGAGCCTGGATGTGGCCTTCGGCCAGGCCGGCCGGCGCGCCGGTCAGCCCCGCTCGACCGTGCGCATCGACAGCGGCACGTGCGAAAGGCTGGCCTCGGGGGAGTTGGCCCCGTTGCAGGCCCTGCTGAGCGGCAGGCTGGCGCTGCAGGGTGACCGCACCCTGGTCATGCAGGTCCTCATGGCCTTCGCGGGCAAGATCGGGCGGAGGTCGTCCGGCCCGCCTACCAGCGCGCCACGGCCTTGAGCACCACGAGGCCGGCCTTCCAGACCGGCTCGATGAACGTGCTCACGATCGGGTTCTGAAAATCCGGATGGTCGATGACGGCGGTGAACTGGCGGAGGAGGTCGCGATCGGAGACGCGGCGCTGCGCGGCCACCTGGCGATGCGCGGCGATGACGTAGGCCCAAGACGAGGGGCGCAGGAACCAGGCCATGGCGCGCAGCTTCTCTCGCCACCAGCCCGCCTTGCAGGCCAGGGCCAACAGGCCCACGTCGGCGGCGGCCAACAGGGGCAGAAGGAGCAACACGGTAGCCAGACGGAAATTCTTGAACACCACGATGGCCCGGTTGCGTTCCATCCAGTACCACTTGGAGGTGGAGCGAGAGAACTCGTAGTGGTGGCGACACACGCTGGCCGGCGCGAGCAGATTGCGATAGCCACTCAGGCGCAAACGCCAGCCCAGGTCCAGATCCTCGTGGTACAGCCACAGGGTCTCGTCGAACAAGCCCACCTCGCGCAGCACACGCGCGGGCAGCAGGACGCAGGCGCCCGAGCAGTAGGTGATGTCGCGGGTCTCGGAGCCCACCGAGGCGCGTGGTCTGCGGTAGCCGCCCACGTAGCCGAAACCGAGATAGTGAATGTGGTTGCCCGACGAGTTCACCACCTCGGGGTCGTCGCCCAGGACCAGCAAGGACTGCACCGAGCCCACCTCGGGCGAGCTCTCGGCCACGCGCACCGCCTCGCGCAGGGCGCCGGCCTCCAGATGTGCGTCGGGGTTGAGCAGGTAGCAGTAGTCCACGCCCGACACCAAGGCCGCGCGCAGGGCGAGGTTGTTGCCGATGGCGAAGCCCTCGTTGCGCCCCGGCTCGTGAATCACCACGCGCGGCAGGTGCTCACCGAGGCGCGCCATCTCGGCACGTGCGGCGGTCAGCGTCCCGTCGCCGGGGCTGTTGTCCACGAGATGCAATTCCAGCCGGTCGCGTGGATAGTCGACGGCGGCCACGCTCTCCAGCAAGCCGCGCACGAAGCGCTCGCTTCGATAGAGGACGGTGATGAGCGCCACGCGTGGCTGAATCGACGGCGGAGACACGCGGGCCTTATAGCGCGGTTTCGCCCCGAATTTCTCGCCGTCGCGGGCTATCGGCTTGAAGCGGGCCCCCGGGCCACGTCAGGCGGCGGAGACAGGCTGGCGTCTTCGACGGCCAGCTCGGCGATCACCCGAAGCGCCGCCTCACGCCGAGCGTGCCGCCGTTCCACCGGATCGCGCTGCGGCGTCACGCCGGGCAGGCGTGAGCCGGTGGGATGAGACGGCGTGCGATCGGACGGCCCATCATCGGCCGGCTTGCCTCGCGGAGGCTCGACGGGCGCGGGTGGTGGCTCCTCCGGTTCGGGCGCGCTGGCCCGGAAGGCCGGGATGACCTCCTTGAGCATGCGCTCGCGCTCGCCCTGCTCCTCCTCGATGACGTCCCTGTAGATGATCTGCATCAGCTCGACCACGCGGGCCGAATCGGCGCGCGGGGCGACCTGGGCGATGACCTCGGCCAGGGCCAGTCGGAACTCCTCCGCGCTCTGATAACGTTGCTTGCGATCGGGGGCCAGGGCCCGCATCACCACCGTGTCCAGATTGGCGGTGATCCAGGGCGCGCGCGACGAGGGCGGCATGGGTTTGGGGTGACGAACCAGCGACAGCGCGGCCGCCGGGTCCAGCCCCGCTATGGACAAATACTGATGGCCGGTCAGCAACTCCCACAGCACGACCCCCAGGCTGTAGATGTCGGTGCGCGCATCGGCGACCTCACCGCGCGCCTGCTCGGGCGCCAGGTAGGCCGCACGCCCGAAGACCACGCCAGGTTTGGTGTGCTCTTCCTTGAGGGCGCTGCGTGCCAGCCCGAAGTCAGTCAACTTCACGTCGCCGTTGTAGGCCAACATGATGTTGGGCGGCGCGATGTCGCGATGGACAAGCTTGAGATCGCCGTAGGTGTGCACATAGGCCAGGGCCCGCGCCACCTCGCGGCCGATGTGCAGCGCCACCTCGATGGAGATGCGCTGGCGCATGCGCACGCAACGGTTCCAGGCCTCGCGCAGGTCCTTGCCCTCGACCATCTCCATGGCGATGTAGAACTCATCGCCCACCTGTCCCGCGTCGAAGGTGTTGACCAGGGCGGAATGCGACAGGCGCAGCACCACCTTGGCCTCGTCGAGAAAACGCTTGGCCTTCCCGGCATCGGCCTTCTCGCCGATCACCTTCTTGATCACGCACAGCTTCTCGAAGCCGCCGATCTGGCCCAAAGCGGCCATGTAGATCTCGCCCATGCCCCCCTTGGCCAGCGGCCTCAGCAGCACGTACTTGCCAAAGCGGCGTGGGAAGGTGGCCATCAGTTGCCCCGCTGCTCGATGAGCGCCAGGTTCTGCTTGGCCGTGCGGTTCTCGGGGTCTAGCTTCAGCGCCTCGGTGTAGGCCTTGCGCGCGTCCTCGAACTTGTCCAGGCGGAAGTAGGCGTCGCCCAGCACCACACGCGCCTCCACGCCGCCGCCGTAGCGAGCCCCGCGGCGCGCGTGGTTGACCGCCTCCTCATAATGCTTCTGCTGGAAGGCGATCTTGGCCAGGCCCACCTCGGCCGGACCACGGCTCTTGCCGCGCGGCCGGGCCAAGCGACTGAAGGCCTCGCTGGCCTCTTCGTAGCGTTGCGCACGCAGAAAATCGCGCGCCTCTTCCAACAGATGGCGGCTCTCGGTTTGGGAGAGGGCCGGGTTCGAGGGGCGGGCCGAGTGGACGCGCGGCTCACGCTTGCGACTCGGCTCGTCGGACGTGGGCTCCTCGGCGGCGGGCGGCTCGCCGGGCGACTCCACGGCCGTGGCCTCGGCCGGCGCGGCCGGCTCGTCCGTGGGATTGGGATCGGCGTCCGCGGGCGGCGAAGGTGGCGTGATCGCCACCGCCGGCATGGGCGACGGCACCGCAGGCGCGGCCAGGGTCGGCTCAGCGGGCACGGGTGCAGAAGCGGGCTCGGGTGCAGAAGCGGGCGCGGCCGCGGGCCGGCGCGTCCCGCGGCCCCCCAACCGGGCCAAGGCCGCCGAGCCCCCCCTCCCCACCAAGGCCAC
>JAEXQJ010000168.1 GCA_023438785.1 Pseudomonadota bacterium | reverse complement strand
ATCTCGGACATCGTGCGTGAGGCCAAGCGCGCGCGCACGACTCAGGCCGTGGAGACCGCGCGCGTGGCCCTCGAGCGCAAGGCCAAGGAGGCGACCGCGAGCCTGCCCGAGTCCGCGCCGCTGGATCTGGCCAAGCTGCGCGAAGCCCTGGCCAGCCGCGCGCTGGGCGTGGGCAAGGGGCCGTCGGGCAAACCCAAGCACAAGCCCGTGCAACTCGTCGAGCGCGCCATGGCGGCGGGCGGCGGGGTGGCCATTCAAACCGCGTCCAACACCCTGGATGTGCGCGGCCAACGCGCCGACGAGGCGTTGACCGAGCTGGAGGCTTTCCTGGACCGCACGGCCCTGGAGGGAGCGGACACGGTCTTCGTCATCCACGGTCACGGCACGGGCGCGCTTCGCAAGGCGGTGCGCGAGTTCTTGGCCACCTCACCCTATGTGGAACGCTTCCGGCCCGGCGGAGCGGGTGAGGGCGGCGACGGCGTGAGCGTGGTCGCGTTGAGGGGCTGAGCGCGTGTCCCGTCGCGAGCGCATTGTGGCCGCCGTCCTCTTGGGCGCGGTGGCCGTGGCCCTTGTCCCCGCACTCATCCAGCTCGTCTGGCACGGGCGCATCTTTGCCGAGCGGCTGACCTTTCCTCTCGACGTGGAGTGGATGGAGGGCGGCATGCTCGTGCACGCGCAGCGAATCGCGGCGGGGCAGGGCATCTACGTCAAGCCGTCGCTCGACTTCATCCCCTTCCTGTACACGCCGCTCTACCCGGCGGTGCTGGCCGTCCTATCGTTCGTCTTTCCCTTGGGCTACTTCCTGGGGCGATTCGTGTCGCTGTTGGCCTTCGCGGGCGCGCTGACCCTGCTCGTGGTGTGCGCGGCCGGCGAGGCGCGGGGGCAGGGGCGCGGGCGGCGCGGGCTGGCCCTGCTGCTGGGCTTGGGCGGCGCCGCGGCCACGGCGGCGGCCTTTCAATTCACGGGCGGCTTCTACGACATCGTGCGCTCGGATTCGTTGCTCCTGCTGCTCGAAAGCCTGGCCCTGTGGCTCGCCCTGCGCGGCGCGGGCTGGAGGAGCGCGCTGCTGGCCGGGGTGCTCATCGCGGTGGGTTTTTTCGCCAAGCAGACGGCGAGCATCCTCGGCGTGGGCCTGGGGCTGGGGCTGCTGGTGGCCAACTGGCGGCGCGGCCTGATCTATGGCGCGGCGGCGGCGGTCACCCTGGCGGCTGGCCTGGGCTTGCTGGTCAAGACCTCGGACGGCTGGTTCTGGACGTACATCTTCAAGCTGCACCAGAGCCACCATTTCCGTATGGACGCGGCCTTCAAGGGCGCGCTGCCCGATACCCTGAAGCACGCCTGGCCCTTGCTCGCCATCATGGCCCTGGCCACGGTGGCCCTGGCCTTGGCGCGGCGGCTGCGGCGGCAGGATGTCATCTTGTGGGCCATGGTGCTGGCCGGCGAGACGGCGGCGGTGGTGGGCTTCGGCACCCAGTGGGCCTTCGCCAACGCGTTCATCCCGGCCGTGTTCTTCTCGGCCTTTGCGGCGACGGTCCTGGCCGCGCGCGTCCTGGTGCGCGCCTTCGAATCGCAACGGATCGGGGCCACGGCGGTGGCCGTGCTGGTCACATTGGGGCTGGGCTGGCAGAACTGGCGCGTGCCCCGGCCGAGCATGGCCGCCGTGGTGCCCAAGCCAGCCGATCGCGCGGCGGCCGGGCGGCTGCAGGCCCAGTTGCGGGCCTTGCCTGGTGAGCTGTTTATTCCCTTCCACACCTACTACGCCGTGCTGGCCGGCAAGCGTCCCTACGTCCACCGCATGGGCGTGCGCGACGTCGAGGCGGCCTTGGGGCGGCCCGCCGGCTTGGACCAGGCCCTGGCCCAGCAGCACTTCGGCGCCATCGTGCTGGACTGGAAGGCCCTGCCCGGCGAGTTCCCCTTCCTGGATCGCTACCACCTGGTGCACCACTTCCAGGAAGGCGTGGATTCGGTGCGAATGTTCTCGGGCGCGCAGACCTCGCCCCACCAGCTCTACCTGGCCAATCGCCCCGCGCCTCCCGTGCCCGCGGGCGCGCGTCGGATTGCCGATTTCGAGAGCGGCGATTGGCAGCTCTTCGTGCCCGAGGGGGCGGCCTTCGGTCCCCGGCCCGGTCCCGCCTCCGCCGCGGCCTATGGCCGCTTCGCCGCCGAGTCGGCCGATCGCGTGGGCGCGCCGGGCACGGGCACACTGCGCTCGCCGCCCCTGGTGATCGAGCTTCCGCATCTGCGCTTCTCGTTGGCCGGCCCGGCCGATCCCCGCCTGCGCGTGTCCCTGCTCGACGGAACCACCGTCCTGCGCAGCGCCTCCCCCACCGGCGCCGCAACCCTGGTCGATTGGGACGTCAGCGATCTCGTGGGGCGCACGCTGTCACTGCTCATCGAGGACGCCTCGCCCACCGCCGCGCTGAGCGTGGACGAGATCGTCGCGTACTGAGTGAGGTGGCTCAAACGTAGGTGCGGAGGATCTTGCGGCTGCGGGGATCCAGCGCGCGCGTGTCGGGGATGCGGTAGCGGATGCCGTGCGCGTCCACGATGAGCACGCCGTCGCCCATGCGTCGGATGTGATCCTCGGAGGTGAGCTCGAAGCGGGTGTCGCCTCGATCCGTGCTGACCTGCCATTCGGTAGAGCCGCCGCCCTCGACCACGGCGTGAATGCGTCGGATCTGCGGCACGAATTCGCGGTGGGCCAGCTCGGCCTCCAGCACCTGTCGCGTGGCCGCGTCCAGGTCGGCCAGGTTGGCCACGCAATGGACCTCGTGACCGCTGCTGTCGCAAAACGAGATCCACTCGTCAGGGGCGGCGAAGGGGAAGGCGCGGACCGGGGTCACGCCCGTGTGGACCTCGCCCGAGGGCAAGGTCAGCACCAGGCGGCCGAAGGCATCGTGGTCGAGGCGGAGGCTCATGCGGGCACCTCGCTGACCGCGGGCAGGCCGGCCGCGTCGCTTGCCTCTCCGTCGCCCGGGTCGCGGCCGAGCTGCATCTGCGCCCGGTAGAGCTGGGCGTAGCGGCCCTGCGCCGCGCGCAACTCGGCGTGTTGGCCTTGCTCCACCACGCGGCCGTGCTCCAGCACCACCAGCCGGTTCGCCTTGCGCAGGGTGCTCAGTCGGTGGGCGATGGCGATGGTGGTGCGGCCGCGCACCAGGTTGTCCAAGGCCGCCTGGATTTCCCGTTCCGTCTGCGTGTCCACCGACGAGGTGGCCTCGTCCAGGATCAGGATGCTGGGATCGATGAGCAGGGCGCGGGCGATGGAGATGCGCTGCCGCTCGCCGCCCGACAGGGTGTGGCCGCGCTCGCCCACCATGCTGTCGTAGCCGTCGGGCAATTGCAGGATGAACTCGTGGGCGCGGGCCGCGCGGGCCGCGGCGATGATCTCCTCGCGCGTGGCCTCGGGTTTGCCGTAGGCGATGTTGTCGGCGATGGTGCCCCAGAACAGGAAGGGCTCCTGCAGGACGATGCCGATCTGGCGCCGGTACTCTTGCAGCGGGAACGAGCGCACGTCGTGGCCGTCCACCAACACGGCGCCCTCGCTCACGTCGTAGAACCGGCACACCAGGTTGACCAGCGTGCTCTTGCCCGCGCCGGTCGTGCCCACCAGGCCGATCATCTCGCCCGGCTTCATCGACAGGCTGACCCCGTCCACCACCTGCCGGCTGCCGAAGCGGAAGCGCACGTCGCGCAGCTCGATGGCGCCGGCGATCTTGCCCGGGTGCACGGGATGCAGGGGCTCGGGCACGCCGGGCGCGCGATCCAGGATTTCGAACAGGCGCTGCGCGCTGGCCGCCGCCTTCTGCGTGTTGGTGGCCATGCGGCTCATGGATTCGAGGCGCGCGTAGAAGCGCCCGATGTACGCCAGGAAGGCCACCAGCACACCCACCGTGACCCGCCCGCCGAACACGGCCCACGCGCCCACCATCCACACCACCAGCAGGCCGATCTGGTTGAGCAGCGCGACCACCGGCCAGAAGAAGGTCCAGACCTTGTTGACCCGATCGTTGGCCGCGATGATGCGCTGGTTGGCGGCGCCGAAGCGCTCGATCTCGCGCTTCTCCTGCGCGAAGGCCTTGACCACACGGTTGCCGGGGATGGTGTCGGCCAGGATGCTGGTCATCTCGGCCCAGGCGCGCCCGCCGTGCAGGAAACCGTGGGTGAGGCGGTCGCGCAAGAACACGGTCAGCCAGGCGATGATGGGGAAGGTGCAGAGGGTGGCGGCGGCCAGGATGGGGGCGATGCTGATGAGCACCGCCGCCGTGCCGACGATCATCAACACGTCGGCGATGAAGTCGACCAGCGTGTCGGAGAGGAAGTTGCAGATGCGGTCCGTGTCGCTGCTGATGCGCGCCACCAGATCGCCCGTGCGTTTGGCGCCGAAGAACTCCAGCGACAGTTTCTGCAAGTGGGCGTAGGTGGTGTTGCGCAGGCCCGCGCTGATGCGCTCACTGACCCAGGCCAGCACCCAGCCTTGCGCCCAACCCAGCGCCCACGCCAGGACCGCCGCGCCCGCGAAGGCAATGAGGTACACGGCCACCTTGCGAAACCCCGTGCCGCTCTCGGCCGCCAGGGCCTTGAGGCGAGCCTCGCGCTCGTGCGGGGAGAGCGACTTGTCCTCGCGCACCTGGCGCGCGTGGTCTTGATAGGGCTGCAGGATGTTGTCGACCAGCGGCCACGTCAGATACGGCGGCACGAGGCTGGCCGCCGTGCTGGCCAAGGTCAGGAGCAGCCCCAACGCCAACGCGGCCCGGTGGGCGCGCGCGAAGCGGAAGAGGCGAAAGAGCGAGGCCATGTTGGCCGGGGCCACCGGCTGCTCCGCCTCGGGAACCGTGACCTCCTCCTCGACCAGGGCGCCGCGGCCCTCGCGCGCGCGCGCGAACGCGTCCGCCAGATCGCGCGCCGCCGCCGCCCGGCCCACCGTGAAGTACCAGCAGCCCAGCCGCGTGTCGGCGCCCAGCGCTTCCAGCGTGCCCAGCCCGCCCCGGTCCTGGGTCTTCAAGCTGGCGATTTGGGCCAGCGGCCAGGCCTGGGGCACCGCCGCGCCCGGCGAGAAGGCCAGGAGCCGCGAGGTGGTCAGGGCCAGCAGCCCATCCGCGTAATGCAGGTCGTGGTCCAGATCCGTGGCGAACACCGCC
>JAEXQJ010000141.1 GCA_023438785.1 Pseudomonadota bacterium | reverse complement strand
GCGTAGCTCTTACCCAGGCCCTGGACCTCGCACACGGGGAGGTAATCCCATTTGTCGGGCTCTGGTCCCGTGGGATCCTTGCCGATGCGGTACTTAACCGGATTGCCGTTGCCGTCAGTCAGGCCCTCCACGTCAGTCGGCCACCCGAAGATGCCCGCCACGATGATCTGCTCGGCCGGCCGCAGCTTCCAGGACCGAACCGCCTCCACCATCCTGTCGACCCTTTCGAGCGGCAGTTCGTCCTCGTTGTCCGAATCCTTGGGCGCGCAGGCGGCCAAGTCGGCCTCGAACTCCTGGCTGGTGGGGTATTCGAGGGATTTGTTGTTGCAGACGTGACCTCGGGTCGCGCAGCGGAGGCTGCTCATTTCGGTATTGAACTGCTCCTGGAACATGGCCGAATTCCAAGGCGCCGAGCAGTCATCTTCGTCGCTGATGAGCACGATCGCCAGGTAGGCGTCGTCGCGCAAGAAGCCCTGGTACGTCGTGTCCGTCTGGGCGCGTTCGAGGGCCACAGCCACGGACTTGAGTTGGTGCTCGTAGCCGCAGCCGCTCGTGCCCAGGTTGGCCATGCACCCGAAGACCTCGGAGATGTCACCCGTGAAGTTGGTCTCGTCCGCGGTGCTCGCCAGCCATTTCGCGCCATCGTTGAGGCCGCAGTCGGGCTGGACCATAAACTGGCCGTAGTCACCTTGGTATTTGCTGCAGTTGCCACCCACCCAGTTGCCGGCGCCCAAGTCGCTGGAGATGACGGCGATGTGCACGTCGGGCAGACCGTCGGGCAGCTTCTTCAGCTCGTCGATCATCTTCGGGAAGGCGGCTGCCAAGGCGGTCTGCTTGGGCTCCATGGACGGCGAGTTGTCGACCATGAAGACCATGTCGAGCATGCGCACCGGGTTGACCGCCACCAGGATGTCGGTCTGCTGCTGCGGGAGCGGGGACGGCTGCTGCAGCGGGTGCGAGTTGCACGCCCAAAGGGCGAGGGGTAGCGCCGGAAGCGCCAGCGCCCAGCGCAGATACCGCCAACCGAACAGGCGTGAGAACCGCGAAGACTGACAGGCCATGAAATTCCTCCTCATGGAAGGGCCGAGACGTGTGAAGCCAAGTCGCACGTAACTTACAGCAAGAGAGAGACCAAATGGAACCCCAGTGTTTTCAAGGCGTGCACTCTCTTTTTCGAAGATGACGCCAAGTGGGTTGGCAGCAGGTGCAATCCGGGTTGGCTGGCCGTGATGGCCCCCGTCGTCCTGGGGCGCTACGGCGTGGTGTGGCGGGCCAGCTCTTCGGGTTGGGGCGCTGCCCCATCCGGGGTGGCCCCCATGTCTGCCGGGAGCGGGGGTCCTTGCTCGCCTGCTGCGGCGCGCGTGGCTGCCACGGCGGCCGCGGCGGCCATCTTGTCTCGATGCGCGACGAGCCAGTCCGCGACTCGGGCCACGTCGCCGAAGCGGGTGAGCTTACCCTCGGTCCCCAGCAGGGCCATGCCGTAGTCATGGCCATCCACGCGCACGGCGATGACCAGGCAGTAGCGGGCGGGATCGTTGTAGCCGGTCTTGCCGCCCAGGACGTGGACGTTCGAACGGGCGGCGGGACGGTGGGTGCTGTTGTAATGGATGGGCGGGCGACCCACGGGATGGGCATCGTACTCGGGCTTGCGGACGATGGGGCCAAGCAGCGGATCGGCCATCGCCGCGGCGAGCATGGCCAGCACCTCGCGCGGCGTGGACACGTTCTCGGGCGACAACCCGGTCGGCTCGCGAAAGTGAGTTGCGCGCAGGCCCAAGGCGGCCACCTTGCGGTTCATGGCCTTGGTGAACTCGGCCGTGTTCAGGCCCACCGCACGGCCCAAGGCGGAGACGGCCCGATTGTCGGAGCCGAGCAGGGCCGCGTGCAGGAGATCGCGGTTCGAGAGGGTCATGCCCTCGGGCAAGCGCGACGGGGCGCCACCGCGCGCGGCCTCGACATCGACCTTCTTCATGGTGGTCAGCTCGTCGAGCGGGATGTGGCGCTCGGAAACCACAAGGGCCGCGGCCAGCTTGGAGATTGAGGCGATGGCACGCGGGCCGTCGGGCCTGCGAGAGAAGATCTCCTGGTTGGTCTGGAGATCGACGACCAGGGCGCCCTGGGACTGGACGTTGGGCAGGTTGCCCTTTATGGCCGCCACGGGCTTCTGCAGAACGACTCGTTTGCGGGCCGTGGCTCTCCTGGCGGGCCTGCGCTTGGGCTTCTTGGCCGTCCGCTTGGTCGCCTTCTTGGTGGACTTCGCGTTTTTCGCGCTGGCCTTGCCTCGTGCGGCGGTTGTTCCCTTGGCGAAGGCGCCTTGAGTGGAGAAGGCCGGCGCTGCGACAGCGCCGAGCATTGCAGTGACGAACAACAGAATCTTGGGGGCCTGGCGCACGAGGCGTGCAGGTTAATCAGACGAGAGCCGATCGGCAACTACCCGACTTGACCGGGTGCGCAGCGCTGACAGCCATCGGCGCAGCTCCGTGAACAGCGTTCGACCATAGCGTGTCTTGAGCACGGACACGCCGAGCATGAGAGCGGTCAGCAGCACGATGCCCAGCGTGGCCGCGGGGATGTGCAGCTGAGCCTTCAACGACGCGGCGACGTTGCCGTAGCACAGCTCGATGTGAATCCAGTAGATGAACAGCGACGTCCGGCCGAGTTGGCGCATGACCGAGAAACGGTTGCCGAGCGCCCCACACCACAGATGTGCCACGGCGGCCAGCACGCCGATGAGGCCCAGCCGGTGGAAGAAGACGCCCGGGCCCATCTGGAAAACGACCGCCGACGGGTAGTGGATGAGGTTGGGCGCCAGTGCGCGCGCCAGCATGACCCCCGCCGTGAGAACCAGGCCCACGAGCCCCGAGAACAGGAGAGCCCGCCGCAGGCCACCGGGCTGGCGAGCCGCCTGGAACCAGATGTGGCCCACGGCCACGCCGGTCAGTGACCAGGCCCCCCAAGGGAAGAGGGGAAACCAGGCGATGGGGCGCTGGCCACCCAGGTACGAGGTGAGCGGTGCCGGAAGCCAGGCCGGGAAGTGAGCCGGCCCCACCACCGTACCCAGCCCCAGAAACAAGGCCGCTCCGGCCAGCGCGGCGCCAATCTGGCGCCGTCCGCCCCGGGGTGTGGTCAGAAGAGCCAACACGATCATCGAGGCGCCGATGGCATTGAGGATGTCGATGCGCACCAGGGACTGCCAGCCGCCCCAGAAGTTGGACAGGATCCACTCCTGCAGCCGAAAGAGGTAGGCCAAGACCAGGATCTGCAGACCTCGGCGCAGCAGGCGCGATCGCATGGTGGACGTGCTCAGGCCGCGCGCCATTTGGGTCTCGAACTGGATGGCGGCCGAGATGCCCACCAGGAAGAGAAAAAGGCGCGACGGGATCCCGCTCAGCAGCCTGATGGCCTCGTAGGCTAGGCCGGTCTTGGCAGAGGGAAGTAGCCAGGCGTCGAACCCGTGCGCCAGGATCATGAGCGCCACCGCCACGCCACGCAGCCAGTCGATCTCGTCGATGCGGGTAGGTCGGGCAGGCGGGACGGGCGAGACGGTGTCGGGCACGCGGGGATAGTAGCGGGAATGGCCAGGGAGGACAGCGCCGATCGCCCGGAGTACAGTGCGGGACGTGCGGATTTCCCTGGCCTATTCCGTCGATGCGGACGATGCCTTCATGTTCCACGCCTTGCGCATCGGGGCCGTGGACACGCGGGGGCTGGAGTTCTCCCATCAACGCGCGGACACGGCCTCTCTCAACGCCCTGGCTGCGGCCGGACAGGCCGACGTGGTCGCGGTCTCCCTGGGGGCGTATCCCGAGCTGGCGCAGCGCTATCTGCTGCTGCCCCACGGGGCTTCGGTGGGCCGCGGGTTCGGGCCCGTGGTGGTGGCCAAGCGAGCGATGACCCTGGCCGAGCTGGCGGGGCGCCAGGTGGGCATTCCAGGCCCGAGCACGACGGCCTGGCTGGTGCTGCGGCTCATGCAGCCAGGGCTCGTGCCCGTGCTGGTGCCCATCGCGCCCTTCGCGCGAGCCTTCGACGCCCTGGACGCCGGCGAGATCGATGCGGCCCTTTTGATTCACGAGGGCCGGCTGCTGTACGCGGGGCGCGGGTGCGCGCGCGTGGCCGAGTTGGGCGAGTGGTGGAAGGCGCAGACCGGGCTGCCGCTGCCCCTCGGGGTGAACGTGATTCGGCGCGGGCTGGGGCCCGAGGTGGTGGCGCGGGTGTCCGCCGTGCTACGCGAGGCTATCGCGTGGGCCTTGGCCCATCGCGACGAGGTCATCGATGTGTTGGCTGCCGAGGATCGCGGCGAGGCGGCGCTGGCGCGCAAGGAGCTGCTCGATCGCTACCTGGGCATGTACGCCAACGAGGACACGCGGGGCATGGCCGACGATGTCCGGCGAGCCGTGGACGAGCTCTTCGCGCGCGCCGGCCGGGCGGGGCTTCTACCGGCGTCCTGTTCGGTGGACTGGGCGCCCTGAGAGGTGCCCTCCGAGGCCCAAGGCGACCAGGGCCGCCGATCCGCGCCCGGGCCGGCCTGCGCTTCCGCTCATCCCCAGGCATCCTGGGGCGACAGTGGTCAACGTTGTGATTCCGGGTCGGGGGCGAAGCGGTAGCCGACGCCGCGCACGGTCTCCACATATTCACCGGCCGCGCCCAGTTTTTCTCGCAGGCGCTTGACGTGCGTGTCCACCGTGCGGGTGTTGTTCTCCGGGCTGGCCTCCCTGACGTCGTCCAGGAGCGTGCCGCGGGACTGCACGCGGCCGCGGCGTTGGTAAAGGGTCCACAGCAGGCGCATTTCCAAGGCCGTGAGGGCCACCTCCGCCTCGTCGACCCAAGCCCGGTGGGCGTCGTGATCGATGCGCAGTCGACCGAAGGCCACGGCGCCCGCGACAGTCGGCTCTCGCCCGCCCTGTGTCCGGCGCAGCACGGCCTGTATGCGCAACATGAGCTCGCGCACGCTGAAGGGCTTGACCACGTAGTCATCCGCGCCCAGCTCGAACCCCACCACGCGATCGATCTCGCCACCCCGGGCGGTCAGCATGATCACCGCGGCCTCGCGCAGCTCCGCATCGTTCTTGATGGCACGACAGATTTCGAGCCCCGAGATGTCGGGCAACATGAGATCGAGCAGGACCAGGTCCGGCCGGTGCTGGCGCGCGGCCGCCAGGCCCAGGTCGCCTCGCTCGGCGCAGGTCACGTGATGGCCCGCTTGGCGGAGGTTGAATTCCAGGATCTGCCGGATGTCCGGCTCGTCCTCGATGACCAGGATTTGCGCCATTCGCGTGGGGATCTCTAGCACAGGGTCGGCCCAATCAGCTGATGATGAGCGACAGGGCTGCTTGGCAGGCCGCTTGGGCCGCTTGGTCCGCGTGGCGCTTCCACGCCTGATGCCCGGCGGGGCCCACCGGATTGCTGATGCCCAGCAAAGCCGCGAAGGGCAGCCCACGAGCGGCGGCGGCGCGGGCCACGGCGAAGGCCTCCAGGTTTTCCACGTCGCAGTCCAGGTCGCGGGCCATGCGCCGGGCCGCGGCCAGGCTTCGGGTGATCCCCAGCGGGCAGGCCACATCGCCTTGCACGACGCCCTGTTTTGCGAGTCGTTCCCGCAAGGCCTGAGTCACCGCCGCGGTGGTGGGCAAGGCGGCGGGAAAGAAGGACTGGCCGCGCAGGACGGTCGAATCGAGCAGCACGATGCGGCGGGCAGCCACGACCTCCGCCGACCTCACCTGAGAGGGGCGCCCTGGGTAAAGACCCGCCGTGCCCACGAAAATGACGGCAGTCGCTCGGGTTTCGTTGATGGTTTGCGTTGCGCCCACGGCCGCCTCCACGAGTCCCACGCCCACGGCCCGGGGCACGATGGTCCGGCGCAAGGCCGGGGGTAGGTTGGGGATCTGGCGCCGCAGGCTGGCCAACTCGGGGTCCCAGGC
>JAEXQJ010000135.1 GCA_023438785.1 Pseudomonadota bacterium | reverse complement strand
GGCTGAGGCCCACCGCCTGATCTCCGATCAGGTGTGGGCCCTGCAGGACGCCGATCCGGCGGAGCGCGAGCCGGCCCAGGACGACGCGACCGTGGAGGACGACGTGGTCCGCGACGAGCGCGGGATCGACGGCCAGACGACGCGCGAGCGGCCCGTCCTCGATCTGCACGACGTGGCCATCCTGCTGCGTGCGCACCAGCTTCTGCGTGGGCCCAAGCAGCAGCTCACCCATTTGTTCGTGGACGAGGCCCAAGACCTGTCGCCCTTGCAGCTCGCGGTCCTGCTCGGCCACACCACGCCCGCGCGTTCCGTCACCCTGGCCGGCGACACGGCCCAGCGGCTGCAAATGCACAACGGTTTTTCCGACTGGCGCCATGTGCTCGACCAGTTGGCCCTGTCCCACGTGGCCGTGGAGCCCCTGCGCGTGTCCTATCGCTCCACGCGGCAGATCCTCGAAGTGGCTCGCCATGCCATGGGCTCGTTGGGCGACGCCGAGCCGCTGCAGGCCCCGCGCACCGGTGCGCCCGTGGAGGCCCATCGTTTCCCGGGCACGGGCGCGGCGGTGGCCTTCCTGGCCGAGGCCCTGCGCTCGCTGGCCCAGCGTGAACCGCGCGCCACCGTGGCCCTGCTGGCCCGCCACCCCGAGCAGGCGGACCGCACCTACGAGGGCCTGCGCCGCGCGGATGTGCCCGGCCTGCGCCGCATCGAGGCCCAGGAGTTCACCTTTCGCGCCGGCATCGATGTGACCGAGATCCGCCAGGTCAAGGGCCTGGAGTTCGACTACGTGGTCCTGCTCGATACCAACGCCTCCACCTTCGGCATCGACGACGAATCTCGCCACCTCTTCCACATCGGGGCGACCCGGGCCGCGCACCAGCTCTGGTTGCTGGTCACGGCCCAGCCCAGTCCGCTCATTCCGGGCGGCGTTCTCGATTGACCGCGCACCTGCTAAAACTCGCCCATGAGCGCAATCGTTCTGGACGGCAAGGCACTGGCCAAATTGGTCGAAGAGGATCTCAAGCCGCGCGTGGCGGCCCTGCAGGCGCGTACGGGGCGCTCGCCCATCCTGGCGACCATCCTGGTGGGCGAGGATCCCGCCTCGGCGACCTACGTGACCATGAAGGGCAACGCCTGCAAGCGCGTGGGCATGGAGTCACTGCGCGTGCACCTGCCGGCCCAGACGACCACGGCCGAGTTGGAAACCAAGATCCGCGAGCTGAACGCCAACCCCGACGTGCATGGCATCCTGCTGCAGCACCCGGTGCCCAAGCAGATCGACGAGCGCCTGTGCTTCGAGGCCATCGAGGCGCGCAAGGACGTGGACGGCGTGGGCTGTCTGGGCTTCGGCCGCATGGCCATGGGGTTGCCGGCCTACGGGAGCTGCACGCCGGCGGGCATCATGCACCTGCTTGCGCACCACCAGATTCCGCTCAAGGGCAAACGCGCCGTCGTGGTGGGCCGCAGCCCCATCTTGGGCAAGCCCATGGCCGCCATGCTGGTCAACGCCGACGCCACGGTGATGGTGGCCCATTCGCGCTCGCAGGATCTGCCGGCGCTGGTGGGGTGGGCCGACATCGTGGTCGGCGCCGTGGGCAAGCCCGAGTTGATCAAGACGTCGTGGATTCGCCAGGGCGCGGTCGTGGTGGACGCGGGCTATCACCCAGGCGGCATCGGCGACGTGGAGAAGGCGGGCCTGGCCGAGAAGGCCTCGGCCTACACCCCGGTGCCGGGCGGCGTCGGTCCCATGACCATCGCCACGCTCATCCGCCAAACCGTGGAGAGCGCCGAGGCGCTGCTCAAGTAGCTGCCATGCTCGAACTTGTCTGCAGGAAGTGAAGGGCGCGGCGTAGTGGCGCGCCAACAGGCGGGGACGGCGCCGCGTGGGCTCCGTCCCCGTATCTCGCCGCCTCAGGCGAACGGCTGCGCCCCCTGCGCAGCCATTTGCCCGTCGAACCCACAGGCGGTTATCAGCGAATGGGCGGTTGTGCGTTGTGCATCAGATCGAGGAAATAGGCCTCGAACCATTGACCGGCCTGGGGCGCGTTAGGTGCCGCGTCCGGACCGGCGCACATGGGATCGAAGCGCGGCCCCGACGGGTCGGATGAGCCGTCCGACTCTCCCGGCGGCTTGACCCAGAAGAAGGCATCCACGCCCGCGGCTGGATCGGCACGCGGCCGCTCGCCCAGGCCGGCGCCCTTCACGTTGCACCAGTTGCCCCACTTGTGACGAATGCCGCCCGCGCCGTTGCGGGAGGTGTCGACGAGCATGCCGTGGTTCTTGAACCCGTAGGTGGCCAACTCGCTCCATATCTTCTTCACGTAGGTCAGCTCGTTGGGGCAGGGGTTGCTCGGCTCCAGCTTCGCCCCGTCCTTGTTGCTCAGGTGCGTGTAGTTCGAGGTGTTGGTGGCGAAGCCGCGGATCATGTCCGGGCCGCCGGCCTGGGCGAGCACGGTGCGGAAGACGCGCGCGATCTTGGCGCGGTTGTCGTCCCAGCCCAGCCAGCCCGCGTGGGCCGCATCCAGGTACACGCTCACGTTGGGCAAGTGGAAGCTCTTGATGGCGTAGACCACGCCGTTCACGTACGCGGACTTGGCCTTTTGGCACTTGGGCACGCCCATGTTGGTGGCCATGTTGCCCAGCGAATCGGGCTCCAGAACGACGGCGATGGGCTGATCGGGGTGGGCCTTGAACTGGGCCGCGATGGGATCGATGAACTCGCGGCGGTAGCGCTCCTCGCCGTTCTCGTCGACCTTCAGCTCGCCAGCCGAGGATTCGGCCGAGCAGTCGCGCTCGGGCAGGTTGTACACCACGACCACGGTCATGGTGGGCTTGCCGCTGGCGTCCTGCTGCTGCTTGGCCTCGTCGAGCCAGCCCTGCAGGCTCGCGACGGTCTTGATGTCGCTCAGCCACACGCCCGTGGGGTAGGTCGCGACCTTCCTGATCGTGGCCGCCTCCTCGGGGTGCCTCTGCGCCGTGGCTTCGACGGAGGCGGTGTAGCTGGGGTTGAGGAAGAAGTTCACGTTCGTGAACGGGTTGTCCTGCTCCGGCTTGCTCTTGTTGCGCTGGCCGAGTTGGCCGAAGCCACCCGAGCAACTGGCGACCAAGAGCAGGCTCAAGGCCGATGCGGAAAATCGTCGCATTGAATGCCTCCTACGCCCGTTGTTGTCGGGCCGCGAACAGGCACAGCAAGGCGCGTACCACGCGGGACGGGCACGCATCTGCAGGCGGCAGGCCGGGGTGGGCGTGGGCCACACGGCGCCGAAGCCTCGTTTCACGTCCGTTCGAACGTCCGACGGACGTCCGCGGTCAGGGCTGCAGCGGCGGATTGGCGTGCTGGGCCAGATCGAGAGCCTGCTCGGGGAACCAGGCCCCGGCCGCCGGATTGACCATGCCCCACAGCGGATCGAAGTGCTTCTGCGCGTCGCCCGTGATGCCCCACGGGTTGTACTTCTCGTAGTCCCAGGCGCGTGTTCCGCTCGCGATGTCGCACGAGCCGTCCGATTCGCCCACCAGCTTGATCCACAGATAGGCGTCGGCCAAGGGATGGCCCGTGGCGGCCGTGGGTCGCACGCCCAGGCCCCTGCCGGGCGGATTGCACCAAGCCCCTTCGGTCAAGCCGGCGATGACCGACGCGGGTTGGTTGTGCGGCGGGGCCGCGTAGCGGGTCGCATCCGGCGGGCCTTGCCCGTTGCGACCCGTATCCACGACGAAGTGGAACAGCGCCGTGGGCGGCGGCGCGGCCACGCGGTCCACGTTGTCGACGTACCAGCGCTCCGTGGCGGCCCATTTGTGCTCGTGGCGCGCGTCGGCGCCCATGGGTTGGCTGGCGCAGCGGCGAAAGGCCGCGGGCTCACCGGCGGGGCTGGCCAGTTGGGTGGCGAAGTACAGGCATTTGGAAACCCAGGTGCCGTATTGGAGTGAGCGCGGCGTGCTCTGGAAATTGGCCACGTTCACCGCGAAACCCTGGGTGGAGAAGACCCCGCCTCGGTATAGCCGATAGGCGGCTTCGCCCACGGGCAGCCAGTCGGCGTGGGAAGCGTCCATGTACACGAGCGCGTTGGGCGCGCGCTTGGCCAAGGTGGCCGTGGCGTAGCGAAGCTGCGCGTAGACCTCTTCCGGGTTGGCCCCGGGAGCGGGCACCGTGGTGCCGCTGTCGTCGGTCACCGTGGGCCTGCACCAGTCCTTGCTGCCGTCCAGGCTGATGTTGTGCGGGATGATGCCGGTGGTATCGGGCTCCAGGATCACCACCGCGCGCTCGTTGCCGATGCCGCTGGCGAAGCCGTCGATCCACGCCTCGTAGGCCGCCGTGTCCTTGGCACCGCCCGCGCCGAAGCCGGCGCAGTCGCGGTAGGGGCGGTTGCTGGTCACCAGCACGGGCACCCGGTGGTCGTTGGCCGCGCGGACGAGGATCTGGCTCACATCGCTGTGCACCGATTCGGGTGACCCGCCGAAGAACCACACCGACTGCGGGACAGCCTGCATGGCCGTGATGGCCGCCGCCTCGCGTGTGGCGTTCGCTCGCGCCAGGGCGGCGATTTGCTGGATGGCCCCGGGGTTGGCCGGGGTGACCAGGAACTGCGTATCGGCGGGCAGAGATCGCACGGCACGCACGCGCACCAACTTGCGCGGCAGCGCGAGGCCCAACCCCAGGGCGGCCAGCGCGGGCACGATGAGCAAGCCCAGCAGCCAGCGTCGCCCGCCCACGCGACGGGTGGCCCGCGTCCGGGCGTTGGCGGCGAGGGCGCCCACCTCGGCCGAGACAATCGTGCTGGAGATGGCGGGCTCCGGCCAGGCCTGGCGCGTGGCCCAGGGCACGAGCTCCTGGGCAAAAGCCTCGGCCGATTCCTGGCGCGCCTGCGGGTCGGAACTGAGCGCACGATTCACGCTGGCCACCAGCGCGGGCGGTACGTCCTGGGCCTCCAGGGGCAGGGCGGGCTGGGTGCAGATGTGGTGCAGGATGGCGTTGTGCGAATCTCCCGGGTGCGGCCGCTTGCCCGACAGCATTTCGTACAGCACGGCGCCCAGTCCGTAGATGTCCGCGCGGTGATCGACCGTGCGCTCTCCGCGCGCCTGTTCGGGCGACAGATAGACGGGCGTGCCCATGAGCGTCCCCGTACGCGTCTCCGCGCACTCCACGGACTCCAGCTTGGCGATACCGAAATCCAGAACCTTGACCAGGTCGGTGCCATCGTCGCGCCGGCACACGAAGAGGTTCTGCGGGTTGAGATCGCGATGCACGATTCCCGCCCGGTGCGCGGCGCCCACGCCTCGACAGGCCTGCAGCGCCAGATCCGCCGCGCGCCCCACCGGCAGGGGACTAGAGCGATCGATGAGCGCGCGCAGGCTCTCGCCCGTCAGGAATTCCATCACGATGAAGGGCGAGCCATCCTCGGCGATGCCGAAGTCCACGGCCGCGGTCACGTGTTCGCTCTCCAGCGCCCCGGCGGCCTGGGCCTCGCGCTGAAAGCGGGCCAGGCTCTCGCGCTGGGCCGCCAACTCGGGGTGCAGCAGCTTGAGGGCGAAGCGCCGCCTCACCACCGTGTGTTGCACCTCCCAGACCGTGCCCATTCCCCCCGCGGCCAGGTAGCGGACCAGGCGGTACTTGCCGCCCACGATCTCGCCCACCTTCCGCGCCTGCCCGATCACCTCGTTCGGCCCTCTTCCCCGCGAATGGCCTCCAGATCGACGGAGTGACTCTCCATGAGGCGATAGGCGCGTTGGCGGGTGATGCCCAGCATGGCCGAGGCGCGGGCCACGTTGCCACCCGAGGCGCGCAGGGCCACGAGCAGGGCGGGCAATTCCACCGGCTCGGGGCCCGCGGCCGCCGCTGTCGGGGGGCGCGGATTGGGCTTGCTGGTCGTGTCCAAGGGGCGCTCTCCGGTGCGCGTGCCGATGCGTGTGGGCAGGTGCTGCAAGTTGAGCAGGGTTTCGCCCGGGTGGAGCACCAGGATCTGGCGCACCAACTGCACCAACTCACGCACGTTGAAGGGCCAATCGTGCGTGCACAGCCGCTCGACCACGTCGCCCTCCACCGCGGGCGCGCGCCCCTGTGTCAGCTCGCGCAGCATGTGCGAAAAGAGATGGGGCACGTCCTCTTTGCGCTGGCGCAGCGGAGGCAGACGGACGGTCACGCCGTCCAGGCGGGCCAGCAGGTCGGGGCGGAAGCGGCCCTCCTTGACTGCATCCATGAGCGGCTGTTGGCTGGCCACCACGATGCGCACGTCCACGGGCACCGGACGCGTCTCGCCCAGCGGTTGCACCTCGCGCTCCTGCAGCACGCGCAGCAGCTTGGCCTGCAGGGGCAAGGGCAGATCGGAAACCTCGTCGAGCAGCAGGGTGCCACCCTGGGCGCTGCGGAAGAATCCCGGGCTGGCTCGGTCGGCGCCCGTGAAGGCGCCCCGCCGATAGCCGAACAACTCACCCTCGGCCAGGGCCTCGGGCAAGGCGGCGCAGTTGACGGCCACCAACGGTCCGGGCCGTCCGCTCCAGTCGTGGATGGTTCGCGTGACGACCTCTTTGCCCGTGCCCGTCTCGCCCTCCAGGATGATGGTCAGGCTGCTGGGCGCGGCTTGGCGCAAGGGCTCGACCGCCGCTCGCAGGACCGCGCCGCCCAGCAACCCGGGGGTGATCTCGGCGAACTCGCCGGGCATGGCGGTCACCACGCCCACCCAGCCGCCCACGCGCACCACATCGCCGCAGCGCAGTTCGGCCGAGGCCAGCGAACGGCCATTCACGCGGATGCCATTGCGGCTGCCCAGATCGACGATGAGCGGGCTGGCCTCGGGCGAGGCCCGCTTGATGCTGGCGTGGCGGCGAGACACGTCGTTGCCCGAAAGCCGAACCGCGCACGCCGGATCGCGCCCGACATCCAGCTCCAGGCTGCCCGTGGCGCGCAGATCGACCGGCGCCAGGCCCATATGAGGAAAGACCCACAGCAAGGCGAGGGCCGCTGGCCCCTCGCCATGGCGCGGGGCGCTCAATTCCGTAATGGTAGTCGTGCCCGCGTCGCGGCCCATCTCCATTGATCAGCCTTTTAACATAGCCCGAGTGGCCCGCTGCGTGCGGGCGTAGACGCGTTGCGCGCGAGGGCGACCCGCGGCCGGGAGGCCGGAGGCTGCTTCGAAGTCGCCTCGCCTGCGTCGGCGCGGTCAGCGCCACGCGGGGTCGGCGCGTAGGGGACGCTCGGCGGTCCCCAGGCGGTGGCTGATTCGCACCCTCTCCGGGAGAGGCTGCAGGTTGCGGCCGAAGAAGCAGCGGGCGCGTTCTGGGTGGCGCGCGATGAAGGCCGCGGCCCCCGGGCTGCCGAGCTGATGACTCCACACCGCGGTCAGCAGTGCGGTTTGGCCCGTGGCCATCTGCAGATCGCTGGGCTTCAACTCGACGCTGTCGTGGTGATAGTCGTCGGCCCACGCCCGCTCGGGTCGCAGCCGGTTCTCGTCGACGGCGTATTGCACGGACACGCCCTCCACATCACCGGGTCCGAAGATCTCCTCGCGCAAACCGGGCAGCACGAACAGAAGGTGGGTGTAGATCGCGTCAATGGCCAAGGCTTTGAGGAAGCCCTCGGCGCCCCACGGCTGCTCTGTCGACCAGTGCACGAAGTAGCCCACGATCAGCCGATCCGCCTCACGGCGCTGACGGACAAAGACCACTGGGCTCATGTCGCCGGCCGTCGGGCGCGCCTCGGCAATGCACACCGGCTGACCCTGGATGAGCCGGAGATCGCCCTCGAGGGAGGACGGAAGGCCCGAGGCCGCCCACGCCGGACTGCCCATCTCGCGCGCGGCGCAGGTCAGGGGGAGGCACAGATAGAGAAGCCACCTCAAGCGGAGCAACTGGGGATGCGAAATCCTCATGCCTTGGCTGCGCGAGGCCATCGCAGGCCCGCAGACCTCTCATGTTCGTCTCTTCGCCCTTGCCTGGGAAGAGCGAGATCGATGGCGCACGGGCTCGTGCCGCTGATTCTCGACGAGCATCACGCTGGCCCACAGCGGCGGCAGCGGATGGCGTTGGCGCGCTGATTTCTGCTATGGGTCGCCAACGATCATGGAGCACCAAGAAAGAACCGACAGACGTTGCGTCCGGCCGTGGGGTCCCTTGCTGTGGACCGTCGCCTGCGTGGCTCTCGGATGTGGCGGCACGGGCAAGTCTTCCCCGCAAGGGGGCGCATCCGGATCCGGCGGGCGCACCGAATTGGGCGGTGCCTCGGGCTCCAAGGGCGGCAGCGGCGGGAATCCCAACCTGGGCGGTGCAGCGGGCGGCCCCAACAACAACCCCGATGACGCCAAGGGGTGGGGCAACGTGCGGTTCGACGGGGGAGGCTTCGTCGACGGGATTCTCGCCTCCACCAAGGTGAAGGGACTCTTCTACGCGCGAACCGACGTGGGCGGAGCCTACCGCTGGAACAGTGACCAGAAGGTGTGGATCCCTCTGCTGGACTGGATTTCCCAGGAGGACGTGGGCCTTTACGGCGTGGAGAGCCTGGCCCTCGACCCCAGCAATCCGGGGCGGCTCTATGTGCTCGCGGGAACCAGCTACTTCAGCAAAGGAAAGACCGCGATTCTGCGCTCCGAGGATTATGGGGCGACGTTCGAGACCATCGACGTATCCTCGCTCTGGCGCGCGCACGGCAACGGCATGGGACGCCAGAGCGGCGAGAAGCTCGCCGTCGATCCCAACGACCCGAACATCCTGTTCTGCGGCAGCCGGGCCGCGGGACTCTTCAAGAGCACCGACGCGGGCAAGTCGTGGACCAACGTGAGCACGATCGGGGCCCAGGCCGGCGCGGATCTGGCGAATGCCAACGGCATCAGTTTCGTGCTCTTCGATCCGTCCTCCACTCTGACGTCGGCCGGCGCGACCAGCACGCTGTACATGGGGGTTTCGAACGCCACGAAGAGCCTCTACGTCAGCAAGGACGGTGGCGCCACGTTCGAAGCGATCTCGGGCGGGCCCACGGGGCAGATGCCGAATCGGGCGGTGCTCAGCCACGGAAGCCTCTTCATCACGTACTCGAATTCCGTCGGCCCCTACAACCTGTCGACCGGATCCTTCTATCGCTACACCGTCGCATCGGGGACGTGGACGAACCTGACGCCCAAGACCGACGACGGGGCGGCCTACATGGGGAACGGCGGCCAAGGCTACGCGCACGGCTTTGGCGGCGTGAGCGTGGACCCGTCGGATCCGAATCACATCCTGCTCTCCACGCTCGGCTATTACGGCGGCCAGACGCGCTTTTCCGACGGTGGCGAGAATTGGGGCGACCGCATCTACGTCACCAGCGATGGGGGCTCCACCTGGACGACCGCCTTCACCAAGATGGATCCCGGCGTCCCCGCGAATGCCAACGCCTCGGCGAATGGGAACGCCTGGATCAGCGGCAACGCCATTCACTGGGCGGGCGACATCACGTTCGATCCATTCAACACCAACGAAGCCTGGGTCATCTCGGGCAACGGCATCTTCCATACGACGAACCTCGCTGATGCCTTGCCCGTCTGGAGCTTCGACTCGAAGGGCATCGAGGAGACGGTGCCCCTCGACGTGGTGAGCGTGCCGGGCGGGCCGCTGGTGACCGTCATCGGCGACTACGACGGCGCGAGCTATCAGAACATCGGCCAATCGTACCCCCGCCATTCGCCCGCCATCGGGACCACGCAGTCGCTGGGCTATGCGCCGCTCACCGGGGCGTTCCTGCGCGCCGGACGCGTGACGGACTACTCGACGGGAACCGCGATTCAGAGCGACGTCATGTACCGCTCCGACGACAAGGCCGCCACGTGGAGCAAACTCCCGACGCCCAAGGGCACGCACGGACTCGTGGTCCTCTCGGCGGATGGCAAGGTGCTGCTGCATCGGCCCGAGAACGCCAGCAGCGTGTATCGCTCGGCCGATCAAGGGACGACCTGGACCACGGTGACCGGACTGGACGGTCAGGCCCAATACGCGCGCATCGTGTGCGATCCGGTGAACGCCGACGTGTTCTACGTCCTGAATCAACAGGGCAAGCTCCTCAAGTCCACGGACAAGGGCGTGTCCTTTGCCGCCGTGGGCTCGGTGCAGGACGACGCTCAGAGCCTTTGGCAATCGAGCAATGGCCTCATTCGCACGGTTCCCGGGCGCGAGGGCCACATCTGGGCGCCGCTCGACCAGGCGCAAAGCTGGGCCCCCAACGGGCGCTTCAGCACCAATGGGCTCGCCTTCTCCGAAGATGGTGGCGTCACCTGGACGCGTCTCTCGTCCGTGTACTCGGCGCACGCCGTGGGCATCGGCAAAGCTGCCGACGGCGCCGCCTACGAGACGCTCTTCATCTGGGGCGTGGCCGGCGACAGCGCCAGTCCCCTCGGCATCTACTACTCCACGGACAAGGCCGCCTCTTGGAAGCGCCTGAATGACGACCAACACCAGTATGGGGGGCCCGGCAACGGCGCCTTCGTGCAGGGGGATATGAATGTCTTCGGGCGCGTCTACATGAGCACCGTGGGCCGCGGCCTGATCTACGGGAACGTGCAAGCCCCCTGAGTCCAGCGCCGAACGCGCGGCGTTAGTCGCCCTTGAGCCGATCTGCTGACTCGATGGCACTGATGGGTTAACAATCTGGTGACTCAGCCGCCGGCAAAGGTGAGGTCTCTCATGGCACCCAAGATCACGTTCTCCCGCTCTCCGCGTTCGTTTACCGTCGAGTTTCCGCGGGCATCTGCCTCGGTCACCCGGCGCGTACGACGTTCCCTGTCGCAGGCCCTGTTCGGTCTGCTCGTGATGGCCGCCGCGGCCTGCTCTGACGGAACCTCGGGCTCCTCGGAGACGGGTGGCAACGGCGGGGGCGGCCAGGGCGGCAGCGCGGGCGCGGCCGGCAATCCTCACCCCGGTAC
>JAEXQJ010000091.1 GCA_023438785.1 Pseudomonadota bacterium | reverse complement strand
GCACGGCCTCGGGTGGCTCGACCGGTACGGACGCGGTGAAGAGCGCGGGGTGCGGCAAGACCCGCACCCTCCAGAACGGGACCATCACCATCCAGAGCGGCGGCTCGCGCAAGTACATCCTGCGCGTGCCCGACGGCTACGATAACAGCCACCCGTATCGTCTGGTCCTCGCCTACGCCTGGTCCGGGGGAACGGCCACCCAGGTCGTGAACGCCAACTACTTCACCTTCGCGACCCTGGACAGCAAGAACACCATCTTCGCCGCGCCCGATGCCGCGAACGGGGCCGGGTCGTGGGCCAAGTCGGACGTGACCTTCACCGATGCCATCATCGAGCAACTCGAAGGCGATCTCTGCATCGACGAGTCCCGCATTTTCGCGACCGGATTCAGCTTCGGAGGAGGCATGGCCATGGCCCTCGCGTGCACGCGGGCGGACGTGTTCCGCGCCGTCGCGTTCTTCTCGGGCGCGGATCTCACCAGCTCCTGTCCCACCACGCTGACCAAACCCATCGCCTACTACGCCTCGCAGGCCAGCCAGGACGCCAACGGCATGGCACCGACCAACCCCATGACCGGGGAAATGAAGCAAGCCCAGTTCGCCGCGGTCAACGGGTGCACGCCAGAGCCCTCGTCCACGACCTTCCCGGCCGCCGGTAAGCCGCACACCTGCACGATCTACAAGAACTGCTCAGCCGGCCACCCCACCGAATACTGCGTCTTTAACGGCGCTCACGGCTGGGAGCCGAAAGATCCAGGCGAATCGAAGAGCTGGAACGCCCCCGAGGCCTGGAAGTTCATCACCCAGTTCTAGTGTACGTCGCGAATCGCCGTGCGCAGGGGCAGGCCCGCCGCCTGCCCCTCTTTGATCGTGGCCTAGGTCATCTGAACGCCGCCGGACACGGGCAGGTAGGTGCCGGTGATGAAGCGGGCGGCGTCGCTGCACAAAAGGAGGACGGCACCTGCCACGTCCTCGGGCTGGCCGAAGCGGCGCAGGGGTGTGTTCTTGGCGATGCGCTCGCGGAGCTCGGGCGTCATGAACGAGATGGCATCCGTGTTGGTGGCGCCGGGGGCGACCACGTTCACGCGCACGCCGTGTGGTCCCAACTCCAGGGCCAAGGATTTGGAGAACCCGTCGAGCGCGGACTTGGCGCTGGAGTGGGCCACGAAGCCCGGCCCCGGCACGCGCGACAGACCCGAGCTGATGTTGACGATGCAGCCCGATTTCCTCTGCACCATGCCCGGGAGCACCGCCTGACAGGTGAAGAAGACGGCCCTCATCTCGCCCGAGAACTTCTGTTCGAAGTCCTCCCACTTGTATTGCGCGAAGGGCGTGACGGGAAAGCTGATGCTGGCGTTGTTGACCAGGATGTCGAGCGGCCCCAACTCGGCCTCGACCTTCTTCACCATGGCCGCCACCTGGTCACGATCCGTGACGTCTGCTTCGACCAGGATGGCGCGCCCGCCCGCCTTCAGGATCTCGTCGACCACGGCCTGACCCTTGTCGCGGCTGCGCGCGTAGTTGACCGCGACCTGGGCGCCGTGGCTGGCCAGCAGCTTGGCGGTGGCGGCCCCGATGCCGCGGCTGGAACCGGTAACGATGGCAACCTTGCTCTGAAGCATGATGACGTCCTCCACTGCTCGGAGCGTGTCCGAGGTCTGTGCGGCGCAAGGATGCTCAATAGATCCAGGGAGATCCACTCCGTTCTGGTCGCGCGGCGCGCGTCCGCGCCCGTCATGCGTCGAGGCAGCCGGTCGAGCTCATTCAAGTTCCGACCCCATTCTGTCGGTGTGTCCTTACGGTCTCTACCATGTCGCATGCGTTCACCTCTTTTGCTAGCAGGTGCCCTGTGGTGATCGCCTCCTGGGTCGAGCCGATCGGGGCCTGAGATGGTGGTGGGCCATTCCATAGTCGTGATCGATCCGGAGGACGAGGCGCGCGAGGGCTTGCTCGAACGGTTGCGCGTTCAGGGCTATCGGGTGACCGGCTTCGCGAGTCCCATCGAAGGCGCCCACGTGGCGCTATGCAGTCCACCCTCGGCGGTGGTGGCCAATCTGTGGATGAGCCAGATCTCCGGCGTCCAATTGTCGCGCTTGTTGGGCGCCGAGCCCGCCACCGAGCGCGTGCCCGTGGTCCTGCGCGGACCTGATGACCGACGCAATCGCTTCTGGGCAGTGCGTGCAGGGGCGGCCGCCTACGTGGCCAGCGGGCACATGAGTGACCTGGTGCAGGCACTGGCGCGCCTGCTGACCGGCGTTCCCGTCGATGAGCCGTTCTTTTGCCAACTGGAGAACTCCGAGTCCGTGATCCGCGACCGCATCGCGGCCCACCTGGACGCGGCGCTGTTCGAGTCCGTGCTGGCTGCGGAGGTGCGCGCCCTCTCCATCTGCGGATCGTTCAATCGGCTTTTTGATCTGCTGGCCCAGTTTGTGTCGCAGGTGATGTCCTACCGCTGGCTCGCCCTGAGCGTGGAGCGACCCTTCCACGTGGGCCTGCATTGCCATCCCTCGTTGCGCGTCGAGGCCGAACGCGAGGCGCGCGAGGCGCTGGGCGTGAAGTCCGTCGAACCCATCCTGCGCATCGATGACGAGGACGCGGTGGCTGAAGCGCGCGGCCTGGTGCCTCTCCTGCGCCCGGTGCGTTTCGGCGAGCAGATTATCGCCCAGATGGCCATCAGCCTGCATCGCTGCGACGGCGAGCAGGATCTGCGAGTCGTCGACGTGATCGCGCGCGAGTTGGGCGGTCCCCTGCGCATGGCGGCCCTGGTCGAAGAAACCCAGCGCGCCGCGACCACCGATCCGCTGACCGGCCTGATGAACCGCCGGGCCTTCCTGTCCGCCCTGGAGGTGGAGCGCCAGCGCACCAAGCGCCACGGCTACCCCCTGTGGCTGCTCATGGTGGACGTGGACCACTTCAAGCGCGTCAATGATCGCCACGGCCACAGCGCGGGCGATGACGTGCTGGTCTCCTTGGCGCGCCTCCTCAACGCGCAGCTCCGGCAGGTGGACATGGTGGGCCGTTGGGGCGGCGAGGAGTTCGTCGTGGCTCTGTCGGGGGCCGACGAGGCCGGTGCACGCACGGCGGCGGAGCGCTTGCGCCAAGCGGTGGCGGCCATGAAGGTCACCGACCAACTCGGCAATCAACTTCACGTCACGATCTCCATCGGCGCCTCTTGTCTGCTGGACGGGGACACGCCCGAGCGCCTCATCAATCGCGCGGATCGACTCATGTATCAGGCCAAAGCCGGCGGGCGGAATCGGGTGGAGCTGGCCTACGAGGTGCCGCTGGCTCGAATCTCGCAGAGCGATGAATAGTTCAGGTTCAGGCTGAAAGAGCCGATGACGGGAGCTACGCTCTATGCCTCATCGCCCTGATCCCGCTGAGTGTCTGGCCGAGATTCTGGCGCACAGCCTCGACGACCTTCTGATGGCGCTCGGCCTGACGAGCGTGCGCATGCCCGCGCTGCCGCCGCATCCGGCTTCCACGCACGCGTTGTGCGCCATGGCGAGCTTTGGCAACCCGGACCTCTCCGTCTCGTTGGCTCTGTTGGGCGAGCCGGCCCTGTTCCATATGCTGCGCCCCAAGCCACCCATCGAGGGGCAGCTCGACGCCGCGGACTGGGCCTGCGAGCTGGCCAACCAGGCGGCGGGGAGGATGCGCAACCGTCTGGCGGACTACGGGCTCATTCTCGAAGCCCGGGTCCCGGAGCTCACGCCAGCGCAACACTTGGCGCGAGCTCTGAGCTCCACGCCGGTTCGACTTCCGCTGGTCTTGCGCATCGGTGATTCCCTGCTCGAGGCGTGGCTGCTGGCCGGCTGGACTCCGGGGCTCGCCCTCCAACCGAATCCCTCCCGACCGACCCGGGCCCTCGCCGAGGGCGCGGTCATGCTGTTCTGAACCGCACATGGACGCTGTAACCCACACGGGGCCTGCTCAGACCAAGAAGACCGTTCTGGTCGTCGACGACTCGATGACCATCCGCCTGCAGGTGTCGAGTGCGCTGGCGTCCGCCGGGTACCAGGTCAGCGAGGCCAATGACGGCTTGCAGGCCCTGGATGCCGTGCGTTCGCCATGCAAGCCGGCGCTCATCCTGTGCGATGTGAACATGCCGCGCATGACGGGTCTGGAGTTCCTGGAGACCTTCAAAGGCGACCAGCCCGCCCCGCCCGTGCCGGTGATCATGTTGACCACCGAGGGCACGCCCGATCTCATCTTGCGCGCCAAGCGCGCCGGCGCGCGTGGTTGGATCGTAAAGCCGTTCCAGACACACCTGCTGCTCTCCGCCGTTCGGCGCCTCCTCGGCGACGCCTGACGTGCCCTCGACCCGCGCAGGCGCGTTCGGTGCTCTACACGATCACGTCGAAGCTGCCGCCTGGGCCCAGGGCTCGGGGCTGGTATTCCCGCCAGGCGCGCCCCAGGCGCTGCAGGGCCTCGGTCATCGCGGCGGGCTCGGCCACGAAGGGTAGGCGCACGTGATCAGCGAAGCGATGGTCGGGGGAATTGGCCGACCCGGACACGATGGCCACGCCATGGCGTTGGGCAATGGGCGCCAGTTGGTTGGCGTCGCCCGCGGGCATGCGCGTCCACAGCAGCAGGCCTCCCTCGGGTTTTTTCCAGGTCCAGCCGGGCAGATGCTTCTTGATGAGCGACGTGAGCAGATCGAGCCGCGCCACACTCTCGCGCCGCCGCTGCTTCTCGGCCGCCGCGCTTCGGGCCAGTAGCGCCGCGGCCACGGCCTGGGTTTGCAGGGGACTGCCCAGGTCGGCCAGCGCCTTCCACCTCCCCAGACGACCGATCAAGGTTTCCGGCCCGCGCAACCAACCCACGCGCAACCCCGACCAGAACGTCTTACTGGCCGAGCCCACGGTGAGAATGGGGGCGTTGCGGGCGAAGGCGGCGATGGGCGGCGGCGGCTCTCGACCCAAGCCCAACCCGGCAAGCGCCAGATCCTCGACAACCGGGACCTGCAGCTCCTCGCTCAGACGAGCGATCTCGCGTCGCGTGCGCTCGGGCATGATGGCGCCCGTGGGGTTGTGGAAGGTGGGCACGACGTAGAGCAGGCGCGGGCGCGTTTCCAGCACTGGACGCAGGCGATCGGGATCCAGTCCGTCGGAGCCCGACGGCACCGTGAGAACGCGGGCGCCCGCGGCGGAGAACACGTCGATGGCCCCGATGTACGTGGGATCCTCGGTGGCCACCGTCTCGCCACGCGGGACCAGCAGGCCGGCCACCAGGCTGATGGCCTGTTGGGCGCCGCTGGTAATGAGCACCTCACTGTCGCGGGTGGGCAGCCCTCCTCGCGTGAGCATCCCGGCCACCGCGTGGCGCAGGTCGGGCAGGCCGAGGGGCGAGTAGCCGGAAGTGGCGGCCAATTCGGCCAGTGGGCGTGCCGCGATCTCGCGTGATCTCTCCTCCACCTCCGGCAAGGGCGGCAGGTACGCGCCCACCATGCCGATGGCCTCCCCCGTGTGCTCGAAGAGGCTGCGAAACACCACGTTGCGACGAAAGGCCGAGGTCACCTCGTGTTCCTGCGGACTGGGGCCGGCCTCACGTCCCGTGCCGCGCACCCAGGTCCCGCTGCCTTGCCGACTCTCCACGCGTCCCCCGTCGCGCAGCCGCTGGTAGGCCAGGACCACCGTGGTGCGGCTGATGTGCAGTTCATCGGCCAGCGCGCGCTCGGGCGGCAGTCGCGAGCCGGGCAGAAGATCGCCGCGCGTGATGGCCTCAGCGACGGCTTCGGCCAGGCGCAGGTACAGCGGCCCGCGTCCCGCCGACCAGGCGCCCAAAGCATCGACCACGGGAGAGGTGGACTTGGTCATGTCAGTCCAATCGGTCCAATTATCGTGAACTGGTCCTTGAGAGTGCCTGAACGCGGGTGCACATTCAATCCAGTTAGAGGCCAATCACGAATTGGACTGACAATTGGACCTAAGGAGGCATCCGTGAAACTTCCCCGCATGGCGCTCGTCGAAGACCGCGTGGTTCCCTACGGAGAGGCCCAGCTGGGCCTGCTCACCCACACCTTCAACTACGGCACGGGCGTATTCGCGGGCATTCGCGCCTACTGGAATGCCGACGTCGAGAAGCTGTTCGTGTTTCGCCTGGCTGATCACGTCCGTCGGCTGCACGAATCGGCGCGCTTGCTGCGCATGAAGCTGGCCCTGAACGAAGAGGCCACGGCCGCGGGCATTCTGGAATTGCTGCGCGCCGAAGGCCTGAAAGAGGATCTCTACGTCCGCGCGCTGGCCTTCTTCTCCGACGAGGTCATCGGGGTCCGGTTGCACGGGCTGCACCCCAAGCTGGCCGCGGTGGCCGTTCCCTTCGGCCTGTACATCGACAAGGCCGAGGGCGCTCACTGCACGGTGTCCTCCTGGCGGCGGCCCGACGACAGCGTCGTTCCCCCGCGCGGCAAGATCACGGGCAGCTACATCAACAGCGCGTTTGCCAAGAGCGACGCTGAGCTGGCGGGTTTCGACGAGGCCATCTTGCTCAACCACCAGGGCTACGTGAGCGAGGGCTCGGGCGAGAACATCTTCCTCGTGCGGCGGGGCACGCTGGTCACGCCGTCGCTCAACCAGAGTGTGCTCGAGGGCATCACCCGCCGCTCGATCATCCAGCTGGTGCGCGACGAGCTGGGCATGCCGGTCGAGGAACGGCCGGTGGAGCGCGGCGAGCTGTTCGTGGCCGACGAGGTCTTCCTGAGCGGCACCGCGGCGCAGATCACCGCCGTGACGCGCATCGATCACCGCCCCGTGGGTTCGGGCCACATGGGCCGCGTCTCCACCGAGCTGCGCGAGCTCTTCTTCAACGTGGTCCGCGGACGTTCGGCCAAGTACCGCGCTTGGTGCACCGAGGTCTAGCCTCCGAGTGACGAGGCGGGCCGGGGCGGCGTGACGGCGTCGCCGCTCTTCACTCGACAGTGCGCCTCGTGCGCTCGGCGGCCCTGTGTTCGCCGCGTGCGGCCTTGGGAGAGGAGATCGGGGTCAAGTCATGCGCGAGGCCTTGACCCCGGCCGCACCGGCGATCATCACCCCGGGGTAGGCCTATGACCGTGTTCGCCGTTGTCGCCGATCCGTGGCGCCGCCCCTTGGCGTCCAGGCGGTGCCTCGTCCTGGGGTTGGCGGTCACCGTGCTCAACCGTAGGGCCGCTCTGCTCGCGCACACCGCGGCGTTCGCGGCGGAGGGCCTCGGGCGGGCTCGGGAAAGGGGAGACGCCTAGTGGGGCGGCGTTCCTATTGGCTGATCGCGGCCATGTTGTTGCTGGCGGGGGCCGTCTGGTTCATGTCCCGCGGCAAGCGTGCACTGGCGCCCACGACCCTGGAGGTGAAGATCCCGCGCCACATGAGCGCGGCCGACCTCCTGCGACTGGCCCGGCGCCGCCGTCCTCCGGCCTTCATTGTTACACCCTCGCTCCCCACCGATCCCGTGGCGGCTCAGTCCGCGCCCGAGCATCGCGATCCCCTGCTGGTCGCCCTGCCGACTCAGGTCAAGCAGGCGGCCATCGTGGTGGAGGCGCGCGTGCTTCGTGATTCGCCGGTGGGCCAACTGCTCGTGGACTGCTTCCTGGGCCCGCCCGACGGTCAGCGAGCGGAGCGTCTGCGCAGCAAGACGGGCCTGGACTTCTTTCAGGATCTGGATCGCGTGGCGCTGGCTGATGAGACCGTGATCATCACGGGCCGTCTGGGGCACGCCAACTGGGCCGAGCTGTTTCCGGACATGGAGCCGCAGCCTCTGGGCCCGCACACGCGTCTTTTCAAACCGGCCTCGGGCGGCGAGGTGGCCCTGGTGTGGAACGACGAAATGCTCATGGTGGGGCGTGCGGAGGACGAGATCCGGGCGGCCGCCGATCGCCTGGAGGGCCGGGCTGCCGTCGGGCTGTCGCTGATCGGCGAGAGCGACAGCTATGGCGAGGTCTACGGCCTGGTGAAGTCGGCCGCGCTGGCCAACCTGTTTGCCCACGAGAGGCCGGACGTGGCGGCCCGCCTGCAGACCATGACCGACCATCTCAAGGTGCACGTGGATGCCAGCCATGACGTGGGCTTGGTGGCTGATGCGGACGGCACGGATCCGGCCGGCACCCTCGACCTGGCCCATGCCCTGGGGGGCGTCCTGACCATGGGTCGTGCGGCTGCCCTGGCTCAGGGGAACGGAGAGTTGGCCGCCTTCCTCGATCACGCCAGCGTGCAGCCATCCCATGCGGGATCTTTGCGCATCGAATTGGCCCTGCCGCTGGAGTTCCTCCAGGCCCAGCTCAAGGACTGCCCCGGCCGCCAACCCTGACGGTTCGCCGTCGGGCCGGAACACGTCCGCGTGGCGGGCAGATTGCATCGCTGCGCGCGGACTGTGAATGAGATTCACGGTGGCGCCGTCTCATGGACAGTAGTCGACCGAGAAGTGCCATGACGACCCGAATGAAAACCCATCTCGTCCTTGCCGGCCTGGCAGCCGCGGGAGCAGGTGTTTTCGTCTATGTGACGGGGTGCGCATCCTGTCGCCGGGACGTGGCCGACCGGACCTACACGGTCCTCAGCGAGGGTGGCGAGCAGGCCTTTCGTCGGCTGGAAACCAGCGGGCCCTGCCTGGGCGGAATCGGCTGGGTTGGCGGGTACTTCCGCGGCACTGGGGCAGGCACGTGCTCGGTCTCCCTGACCTCCGAGTCCGGGCAAACCGCCACTTTCCGGGTGGCCCTGACCGCCGAGGAGGGGACCTCCGCCTTCCGCGTCGCACGCGTCATCGAGGGCCCTGTCTCCTTGCACAATGACACGCTCAGGGTGCAGCCCATGTCCTGCGACGCCCGCTGCACCTCCGCCCTGGTGCCCCGCTGACCCACGGCGAGCCCGTCCGCAAGCCGCGCTTCCTTCCCGCCTCGCCCGCTGTTCGCCTCCCCCGTCCGTGCCCTCGTGCGCCCCTAGGCACGCGGTTCCCGTCGCGTGCTATTGTCGCCGCCCTTGCTGGACAGAGAAGCCCTGCGACGACGACGCATCGGTGTGCTGGTGGCCGCTGGTTTGTTGCTGCTGGCCGGGATCGAGACCATGGCCTCGCTCGCGGCGCCACTGCGCGTGCCCAGCGACGACGACTGGCGTCGTGCGGCGACCGATGTCCGCGCCCAGTTCCGCCCGGGTGATCTCATCGTCGCCGCACCGGGCTGGGCCGATCCCCTCATGCGCCAGCAATTGGGCGACCTCGTGCCCATGCCCGTGGCCGGCCGCATGGACGCGGCCCGCTTCGGCCGCATTTGGCAGATCTCGCAGCGCGGGGCTCAGGCGCCCGAGGTCAAGGGCTTGCGCCCCGCCTACCGCGCGCGGCACGGGGCGTTGGTTATCAGCCGGTTTGACCGCGCGGCTGCCCAGGTGGCCTTCGATTTCGTGGCTGAGTGGAAGAAGGGCGTGCTGTCGCGCATGGAGCGCGACGGCCGCGTGGTGTCGTGCGACGTGGTCGGCGATGGCCACCGTTGCCCTGGTCCGGGCTACGTCAGGCCGCAGATACTGGAGATCGACACCAGCCCTCGCTTTGCCTTGCACAGCGAGCCCGTGGGCGGGGCAACCCTGGCCTTGGAATACGACCATGTGCCGCTGGGCCGTGAACTGGCCGTGGGCGCGGGCCTGCACAACGTCTGGCTGCGCAAGGGGGGCACGGGCACGGTGAAGGTTCGCGTGTTGGTCAACGACCGAGAGGTGGGCCGCGTGGACGCGGCCAACTTCAGCGGGTGGACCGTGCTCGTCTTTGACACCTCATCGCTGGCGGGCCAGATGGGCAAGGTGCGCTTCGAGATCACGGCGGACAACGCCGCGTCGCGCCACCTGGGTTTGGCCGCGGAGGCGCGTAGCTGATGGGCAAGCTCTTGCGACGTTCCTGGTTGCTGCCCCTGGTCCTGGCCGTGGCCACCTGCGGCTGGATGTTGGCCGTGGAGGGCTCGCAGGGCATCGGCCGCGACGAGGCCCAGTATTTTCGCGCCGGCGAGCGCTACTGGGGCTGGTTCGAGTCCGTGTGGGACAACCTGCGCGCCGGGCACGTGCGCGCTGCCTTCTCGCGCGGCAACGTGGACGCCTACTGGGGCGACAACCACGAGCACCCGCCGCTGGCCAAGGCTCTCTACGGTCTGTCCTGGCGCCTCTTCCACCGCTGCGACTGCGTGGGCGCCAAGCAGGGACTGCATCCCATCGCCATCAAGGGGCGCCACCTCACCTTGCCGCTCTTCGCCCGCGAATCGACGGCCTTTCGCTTCCCGGCCATCTTGCTCACCGGCCTGGGCGTGGCCTTGGTCTTCCTGCTGGCGCGGGGGCTGGTCGGGCCAACCGCGGCCGCGGCGGCGGCCGTGCTGTCGGTGGCGCAACCGCACTACTTTTTCCACGGCCAAATCGCGGCCTTCGACGTGCCTATCACGGTGATGTTGCTGCTGGTGTCGTTCGCCTACTGGCGGTCGCTGCGCTCGCCGCGCTGGGGGATTCTGTGCGGCCTGTTCTACGGGCTCGCCCTGGCTACCAAGCACAACGCGTGGATGCTGCCGTTCTTCCTCCTGGTCCACTACGTTTGGATTCGGCGCGGGGATCTTCGCCGCCTGCGTCCACCGCGTATTCCTTTGGCCTTCGTGTCCATGGCCGCCCTGGGGCCCCTCGTGCTCTTCGCGCTGTGGCCTTGGCTGTGGCACTCGCCCGTGGAACGCACGCGCGACTGGTTCCTGCGCCATCTACAGCACGAGCACTACAACTTCGAGTACCTGGGGCGAAACTGGAACCTGCCGCCCGCGCCGAGCGAGCACGGACGCTGGCTTCTGCGCACGACCTTCCCGCTGGTGTCCACGGGCCTCACCCTTCCCGTAACCACGCTGGCCTTGGTCGGCGTGGGCACGGTGGTCCTCTTGCGCCGGCGCCGCAAACAGGCTTTCGCTCCCGAGGATCAGGTGCTCATCCCCGACCCGCCCACCGCCGAGCGCGCCACCTGGCTGCGGCCGGGCGCGGATGTGGACTTGGCGCCGGGCGTGTTCCTGGCCGTTCAGATCTTGGCGCCCATGGCCGTGCTGGCCATGCCCTCGACCCCCATCTTTGGCGGTGTGAAGCACTTCATGACGGGTGCGCCGTACCTGGCCGTCGTGGCCGGCGTGGGCGTGGCCTGGTTGGGGCAACTGGCCCGGGCGGCGGTGCGTCCGTCGCGGCTGCAGCGCGTGTTGCCGGCCGCGCTGGCCGCGCTGGTCTGCGTGCCCGCCGTGGCGGAGACCCAGCGCTCTCATCCAGACGGCCTGGGCCACTACAACCTGCTCGCGGGCGGGTTCGCGGGTGGGGCCTCGCTGGGCATGAACCGGCAATTCTGGGGCTACTCGGTGGAGCCGCTTTTGCCCTGGATCGTGGCCAACCGGCCGCCCTCGAATCGCCTCTACTGGCACGATGTGCTGCACGACGCCCTGGTCATGTACATGCGCGACGGGCGCCTGCCGCTCGGCGTGGGCGACGTGGGCGTGGGCGAGCCCGTGGTGGCGCGCTCGGATCTGGGCATCGTCATCGTGGAGAAGCACTTCGGCATCTACGAATACCTGCACTGGGAGGCCTACGGGACGACTCAACCCGCGCGGATCTACACGCACGAGGGTGTGCCGTTCGTCGTGGCCTACCGCCGGCCCACTTTGCCGCCCGCCAAGGAGCCATGAGTCGCATCGAACGCCTGTTCTCCACCCGCTGGGGGCTGCTGATTATGTTCGTCAGCTTCGCCGCCATTTACCTGGGCACCGCGGCGGGTCGTCTGCGCCAGCATTCGCCCTACAACCATTTCGTGTACCTGGCCGAGGGCTGGCTCAAAGGGCGGCTCGACCTGCCGCAGGCGCCGCCCAACGAGAACGACTGGGCGCGCGTGGAGGTGCTCAAGCTGCGCGATGGTCGCGAGCTGAAAGGCCAGTTCAGGACCGGCGGTCCCACGGATCGCTTCTATCCGCTGCGCGGGCCGTCGGTGACCGTTCCCGCCGAGGACATCGCCTCCCGTTCCTGGATCCGCTACGTCTCGTTCCCGCCGTTTCCCGCCGTGCTGATGCTGCCCTTCGTGGCCGTGGCGCACCTGCAATTCAACGACGTCCTATTCACGGCCATCTGGGCGGCCATTAATCCCGTGCTGCTCTTCCTTCTGCTGCGTCGGTTGCAGCGGCGCGGTTACTCCAAGCGCAGCGTGACGGACGATCTCCTGCTCACCGTCCTGTTCGGCGGGGGCTCGGTCTATTGCTTCAGCTCCGTGCTGGGGCAGGTCTGGTTCACGGCCCACGTGGTCGGTGTGACCTGCGTGATCGGTTACGCATGGGCGTCCATCGATGCGGCCTGGCCCGCGCTGGCCGGGTTGTGCGTCGGCTTGGGGTTCGCCACGCGCACGCCGCTTGGGTTCATGGTGCCGCTCTTCCTTTTCGAGGCGGTGCGCGCCACGGGCGGCTGGGCACGTCTACGCCAGGTGCGCCGCGAGGGCTTGCCGCCGGGGCTCGTGGCCAAGTTGGTCCGCTTTGCCGTGCCGGCCGCCGCGGTGTTGCTCCTGCTGCTGGCACACAACTACGCGCGCTTCGGCAAGGCTTCCTGCTTCGGGCACGAGTACCTGAACATCGCTTGGCAGGACCGCATCCAGCGCTACGGCCTTTTCAACTACCACTTCCTGTCGCGCAATCTGGCCTGCGCCTTGGTGTTGTTGCCGCGGATCCTGGCCAAGTACCCGTGGGTCAAGGTCAGCGCCCACGGCATGTCGCTGCTGGTCACCTCACCCAACCTGGCCTACACCGTGGCCCCCGTCGAGCGCAGCCCGCTGACGCGCGCCCTGTGGATCACCATCCTGGCCGTCGCCGTGCCCTCGCTGCTCTACCAGAACTCGGGCTACGTCCAGTTCGGCTACCGCTTCAGCCTCGACTACATCGTGTTCCTCATCATGCTCCTGGCCGTGGGCAACCGGCGCTTCGGCCGGCTGTTCAAGGGACTCCTCGTCTTGGCCGTGGTGGTCAACACGTTCGGCGCCATCACCTTTGACCGAATGCCGCAGTTCTCCTACGAGGACACCTTCTTCCCGCACGGAAACAACTGACGGCGTCGGCTCCCCCTGTTTCGCTTTGCGGATGGGGAGGTTACGCTAGGAGGATGCGCTTGCCCTCCTGGGTTTCGGCATTGCCGTTGCTGACCCTGTCGTGCGCGGGGGCGCCGCCGGCACCGCCCCCGAAGCTGGCCGCACCGCCGCCCGCCCAGTCCAAGTTGGAGAAAGTTCGGGAGCCGCTCGAAGTGCTACCCCTGGAGCTGTTTTTTTCGGGCGTGCGCGGTACGACCAAGGCGAGCGACACGGTCACCATCCGCAACACCGGGGATGAGCCGGTGCAGATCACCGCGCTGTCGGTGGTGGGCTCCCAATCCAGTGTCTTTAACCTGACGGGCGTGCCGCCGCTGCCCACCATCTTGCGCACGAACCGCTCGCTTTCGCTGGCGGTGGGGTTCGCGCCCGGCCCGGACACGGCCCCGGGCGTGCACCGCGCGCGCCTCCACATCGGGCGCGACAACGACGACGATGGTCCACCCTGTGACTTCGCCGCCCTGGTGACCAAGGGGACCGATGCGGCCAGCGAACCGCGACTGGAGCAGATCCTGGACACGCTGGGTTACTCCGCCGACTTGGGCCGCACGGGGCGCGAGGCGGCCCGCGCAGAGGTCCTCACCGGCGCGGAAGTGGAGGCCCCGCTCATCCAGCGCGCCAAGCCGGGCAACGTCGGCCTGTACGTCATCGCTCGTTACGCCAGCAATCAAGAGTCGAGCTACGGCACGTACACTGTCGAGGACGGCAAGGTGGTCGAGCGGGCCATGGGGACCATCGGCAAGGGCCAGAACCACCGGCTCAACCCCGAGCTGGCCGGCGAGGGGCAGACCAGCTTCGACGCGGGCGATGTGCCGTTCGGCATCTACATCAGGCTTGGCAAGCACATCCTGTTCTCGGACAGCGAGCGCAACCCGGGCAGACCCCGCCACGCGATGCGCGTTTATCCGCCCCTCAGCCGCGGCGGATCGCCCGTGCCCGATCAACTGCTGGTGGCCGTGGATCAGGACGGGGACGGTGATTTTCAGGACTATGTCTTCATGCTGGTGAACGCGCGACCCGCCGTGGCCCCGTATACGAGGACCGAAAAGCCCACGCCCCCCGGGGCCGAAGGCCTCGCGCTACCTGCGGCGCCAGCCGCCGCCTGAGCGGACCGGCGAGGGAGCGCGCGAGGGCGAGCCTCCCCAACGGGACGGAGCACTTGGCGCCGGGCCTCCACGCCACCCGCCGCGGCCCGTGTTCATGTTGGGCGCGGGAGCCGCCGAGGGCGCGGGGCTGCCGCGCCAGCCGTCGCCGGCCGCGGGCGCATGAAACGGCGTGCCCGGTCGCGCAGCCGGTGACGCCGGTGCGCCTCGCCACCCGCCGGGAGCGGCCGCACTGCCCGCCGGACGTCCACGCCAGCCCCCGTGCCAAGATGGAGGCGGCACGCGTGTGATGGGCGGTGCCACGCGGAAGCCATGATGGTGGCGGTAGAAGTAGCCGCCCCGGTAGTAGTGCGGGTAGTAGTCGCGGTAGTAGAACGAGTAGTACGGCCAGTAAGACCAGAAGTACGCATCGTAGGGCCCCTCCCAGTAGTACCAGGAGCCCACGGTCACGAAGTGCGGCGACCACGGCCGCCAGAAGTGCGTGTGCGGTCCAATCATGAAGCACCAGCCGCCGCCGTGCGCGTCGAGGATGGGGTGCGCGCCGTAGTAGGCGTAGGTCTGGCCCGCGTAGCCGAAGTCGAGGGGGTCGCCGATGAAGTAGTAGCAGCCGTCTTTGAACGCGAAGAGACGCAGGTCGATGGGTGGGTAAGGACGCGTGTGCGGGCCCGGGGTCGCATCCCATGTGGGGCCAGGCGCATAACGCGTGTCCACCGGGTGAGGGCCGCCGTAGCAGTAACCCCCACCGGATGCTTGAACGGGTGTCCCTTCGGCGTTGGGCGGGATGGGCGGAGGCGTGCTCGTCTCCGCGGTCCCAGGCTTCGGCGGAGCGTATTCGGGCGGCGCTTCTTGCGGGGCGGGCGCGGTTTCCGCGGGTTCGGGCGCGGCCTCTGCGGGTCCGGGCGCCTCTGCGGCGAGATCTTCTTCGCTGGCCGGCTGCGCCGCTACCGGCGTGGTAGCCAGGAGCAGGGGAGCCAGAATGGCTATCAGCGGTTTGCGCGACATCACGTACTCCTTCGCGGAAGTCTATGCCTGCCTCCCTGCTGCAGCAATCGCCGCGCCAATCGAGCCCGGCGCCGAAAGGTGACCGTGGCACGATCACAGGCGGGGCGGCTCGCGGGAGGTGTGAATCTGCTTCACGGATCCCGGGGGGGAGGGCAAACTCGGCCCACCCCGACGGGGTGCGAAAAGGAAAGGCCAATGTCCATCGAAACTCAGCTTCAGGACCTGCTGAAAGAGGCGATGCGGAACAAAGACTCCCGCACCAAGAACTGCATTGCCATGATCAAGACCAAGCACATGGAGCGGCGCACGGCGCCCGGCTTCAAGGGACCGCTCGACGACGCTTTGTGGCTGGAGGTGATCACCGCCTACCAGAAGCAGATGCGCAAGTCGCGCGAGGAGTACGCGGCCCTGGGCGAGCGCGGCGCGGAGGCCTTGCCGCAGATCGATTTCGAAATCGAATTCTGCGCGCGTTTTCTGCCCAAGGCGGCGGGCGACGACGAGGTGCGCGCGGCGGTGCGTGAGGTGATCACCAAGATGGGCGGCAAGGATCCCAAGCTGGCCGGCCGGGTCATGGGCGAGATCATGAAGGCCCACAAGGGTCACTTCGAGCCGTCCACCGTGAAGCGCATCGTGGAGGAAGAGGTCAAGTGAGGAGCCTGGCGCTGGTCCTCGCGTTGGCGGCCGGGTGTGGGGCGAAATCCGCGGGCACCCGGCTCGACGGTTCGGTTCGCGACACCGCCGCCGCCGAGACCAGCGCACCGCTCGACACGGCCCCGGTTTGTCCCGGCATGCCCGACTACACGTCGGCCGATCAGTGCAACACGGTGCCCAACACCGCCGTGGCCGTGTCCTTCACCGACGGGACGGGAGATCCGCCCGCGTTCACCGGCGGCACGATTCTCGACGGTGTGTACCAGGCCACCAAGGTCGAGGGCTGGAACCCGGTCAGTCGCACGGGCCGGCGGTTCACCATCGTGGTGGCCGAGCAGGGCAAGAAGCTCTTCTGGTCGGGCGATGTGCTGACCGAGACGGAGTCCGTGAGCCTCAAAGCCATCACCACAGCCGCCACTTCGGGCAATCAGCTCACACAGGCGGCTCTGTGTCTGCAGGGCGCGGTCGGCATCCCGAATACGATGAGCTACACCGCCACGCCCTCGCGGCTGGTCCTGGCCGCCACTCAAGGGGACGCGCTCTTGGTTACGACCTACACCCGGATGGGCTGCCCGTAGCTACAGGCCGCGCGCCTTGAGCGCCGTGAGGATCATGCGCGTAGCTGGCGACTGATTGAGCGTGTAGAAGTGAATGCCCGGCGCGCCGTTGAGGACCAGATCCACGCATTGGGCCGTTGCCTGGGCCACGCCGAGCTGCTGAACGGCCGCCGTGTCGTCGCGCCGCCGTTCCAACTCGGCGAGGAGCACGGGCGGGATGCTGGCGCCGCACATCTTGGTCATGCGCTCGATCTGCGCCACATCCGTGATGGGCATGATCCCCGGCAAGATAGGCACGGTGATGCCCGCGGCACGAGCGCGCTTCACGAAATCGAAGTACACGCGGTTGTCGAAGAAGAGCTGCGTGATGATGAAGTCCAGGCCCGCCTTGACCTTGGTGACCAGGTGGCCCATGTCCGTATCCAGATTCGGGCTTTGCGTGTGGCCCTCGGGATAGCCGGCGCCGGCCATGCACACGCGATCGCCGTGGCGCCGTCGGATGTACGCCACCAGGTCGGCGGCGTGCTGAAAGGCATCGGCGGGCGGAACGAAGTCGACCACACCGGCGGGCGGATCGCCGCGCAGCGGGATCATGTTTTCGATGCCCGCCTCGACCCAGCGGTCGACCAGGGTCGTCACCTCGGCGCGCGTCGAATTCATGCAGGTCAGGTGGGCCATGGTGCACAGGCCCTGCTCGCGCTGCAGGCGCGTGACCAACTCGAACGTGCGATCACGCGTGGAGCCTCCCGCGCCATAGGTCACCGAGACAAAGGCCGGCTGGAGGTCCTTTAGCTCCACCATGGCGCGTTCCAGCTTCTCCGTGCCCGCCTCGGTCTTGGGCGGCGAGAACTCGAACGAATAGAGGCGGCGGCCTTTGTTGAATAGATCGCGAATCTTCATGGGGCGGGCTCTCGACGGGCTTTCTACCAGGGCTGGAACCGAGAAGGGAGGGCGGCTACACGCTCTCGGCCAAGCGCGCCAGGCGGATACGGGCGAACTCAGCGTCGATGACCACGGTCTCGCCGTTGCGCTCGGGGGCCTCAAACATGGTGTCGTGGCAGATCTCCTCCACCAGTGTGCGCAGGGTGCGGGCGCCGGTCTTGCGGCGCGTGCAGTACTGCGCGATCTCGCGCAGGGCGGCGTCCTCGAAGCGGAGGTCCACGCCATCCAGCTTGAGCAAGGCCTGGTACTCGCGCACCAGCGAGTCGGGCGGCACGGTGAGGATCCTGTACAAATCGCCCTCGCTCAGCGATTCCAGCTCGACGCGTACGGGCAGTCGGCCCAGGAACTCGGCCAGCAGGCCATAGTCGAGCAGCTCCTTCTCGGTGATGGGCTGGCTGTGCGCGCGGCCGCTGGCGTCCTTCTTGCCGAAGCCCACCGAGCGGCTCTCTTCGTATAGGCGCAGATCGGTGAACGTGCCGGCGGCGATGAACAGGATGTCCTGCGTGTTCACCGGGGTGAAGTCGTGCTTGTTCCAGTGCTGGGTCACGTTCTGCGGGACGAAGATCTCGCGGCCCTCCAGCAGCTTGAGCAGGCCCTGCTGCACGCCCTCGCCGCCGATGTCGCGGGCGCCGGCGCCGGTGCGCGCGCTGTGCGTGCGGCGGGCGATCTTGTCCACCTCGTCGATGAACACGATCCCACGCTGGGCCGACTCCACATCGCCGGCCGCCTTGTGCAACAGCTCGCCGATCATGACCTCGACGTCTTTGCCGTAATAGCCCGCCTCGGTGTACTCGGTGGCGTCGGCGATGGAGAGCGGCACGTCGAGGAACTCGGCCAGCGTGCGCGCGATGTGCGTCTTGCCGCAGCCGGTGGGACCCACGAGCAGGATGTTCGACTTCCTGAGCAGTCGCTTGCCGGCGACGGTCTTCTGTTCACAGCGCTTGAGGTGGTTGTAGGCCGCGATGGCCACCGTCCGCTTGGCGCGTTCCTGGCCAATTACGTGTTGGTCCAGGTACTCGAAGATCTCGCGCGGCGTGGGCAACAGCTTCGCGGCATTTCGAGGCGACGTCTTCATTCCGCGGCAGCATCTCACGCCTGCCGAAGCTCCGCCAAAATGTGGCCCAACCGAGCGGATTCAGACGGTTGACGTGAGCCATCAGGCGAACGCCTCGCCGGCGTCCATGACCAAGCGCAGGCCGGGCGGCAGCGTGTCGCCCAGGGCGATGTACTCCTCGCGCGCCTCCAGAGCCACGATCTGTTCGACCAGCGCGGCCGCGCGTTCGGCGCCCATGTCGCGCAGGTGGCGCGCGATCTTGGCCCGCAGATCGTCGTCCACGTCGCGGCTGCGATCGCCGGTGCGGCGCGAAAGGTGGGCCAGAGGGAAGGCGGTCTTCTGCGCATCGGAGAACGGGGTGGCCAAGATGGTCTCGATCCACGCCGAGACCTTGCTGGCCGGCAGAACACAGTTGAGCGGACCGTAGAGCGGCGCGCGTGCGCCCAAGCGGCCCAGCGCCCACAAGGTCAAGGGATCCTCGCGGCCCTTGCGCGTCTCCAACCGGCGCAGGATCTCGTCGCCGAGTGTGGCCTTGGCCTCGGGCGACAGGCGCTCCAGGTTGGCCAGACAGCGCAGCATCTCGGCCGCCTCCTGGACACTAGGCTTGAGCTCGTCCCACTTCTTCTTGGCCTTGGCGCCGGGTAGGAAGAGCTGGGCCAGGCGCAGGTAGATCTGGTGCTGCTGACCCTTGTTGAGACCGCCGGCCACGCGGCGGAAGAGGATCCACCAAGCCAGGCGGCAGTCCTCCGCGTTGGGGTGGGACAGGCCGTCGTTGAAGATGCGCCACATTTGATTGGCGCGCCAATTGTCCAGCGAGGCGCCGAAGCCGGGGCGTAGGCAGAAGCCGCACAGGTTGAGCCAGCGTGCTTCGTGTTGGGGCGAGCGCTTGCGCTCTTGCTCCACGTCCAACAAGGCATCGAAGAGGCCGCGTGCGGTGCCGGTCGACCACTCGTCGCGCGGCTGTTGCAGCGCCTCTTCCAGCATCTTGATGAGGCGGGCCAGGCCCTCGGGCGGTCCTTCGAACGTGCGCTTGACGAGCGCGCGCGCCTCGGGCAGGCGGGCGTCGTCGGGCGCTTCCCTCTGTTCCGATTCCACGCGCGCCCCACCGGCCCGCATGTCGAAGCGCAATCGCCAGCCCTGGGAGGCATCCGCGCGCTCCTTTTCGGTGCACCAGATCTCTAGCGTGCCCAGCTCGGTCATGCGCACCTGCAGGTGCACGGTGACCTCACCGCGGCCGGGGGCGCGCAGGGCGGTGATGATGGGCGGCAGCTCGACGAGCTCGGCGCTGTCCTCGGCGTCCTGGCCGGCGGCGCGGGCCGGCACGACGGCGCCGGGCTGATCCTCGCGCACGGTCGACGAGTAGAGCTTGAAGCTGACCGGGCGGTTGGTGAGCAGGCGAAAATCGTGCTGCAGCTCCAGCCCTTCGCCTTCCAGGAGACCGCGGCCCGCCAGGCACACGGCGCTCTCGGTACCGGCCACCGCGCCCACGCCCACGTAGAAGGCGCGCGGGGTCCCGCCACCGATGCGCGTGCCCATGCCCCGGCGGACCATGCCGTAGCTGGCCGCGCCCTCGGCCACCGCCATCTCGGGGTGACTACTCTCCAACTCGCGCGGCGGGCCCGCCTCGGGCTGCCAACTGCCCAGTTGGCCGAGAACGCGACAGCGCAGCGAGGCGGGCGCCATGGTGCCGCCGTTGAAGAGGACGGCGTCCACGCGGCCCACGTTGTGCCGGCGCAGAAAGGCGGCCAGGTGGCGGGTGATGGCCGCATCAGCGGCGAAGGGCAGACCGAATTCCTGCAAGCCGCCGCGGCTGCGGCGGGGCAAGTCGTCGGCGGCCACCGCGGGGAAGAAGCCGCCGTGGATGATCTCCTCCAACTCGGCACGCGTGAGCTCTTCTTTAATCGTACTGCCGATGAGACGCGTGCCCCGGCCCGTCACCGTGATGGGCAACGAGGCCACCTCGGCATCCGAGAGCAGCGCCTCTTTGGCCAAGCGGCAGGCGTGCACCAGGCCGTGCCACTGCAAGGTGTCCAGGCGGCGATCGCCCGTCCTGGCGACGATGCGCGCCTCCACGGTCTTGGCCAAGGTCAGATCGATGTTGTCGCCTCCCAGGAGCAGGTGATCGCCCACGGCGGTGCGCTCGAAGGAGTCGCCCGCGCCGCGCACGGCGATGACCGAGAAGTCCGTCGTGCCCCCTCCCACGTCGAAGACCAGCACGCGCTCGCCGTCGTGCAGGCTGCGGCCACCGTGGCGGTTGAGCCAGGCATAGAACGCGGCCTGTGGCTCTTCCAGCAGGACCACCGCGCCCAGGCCGGCCTTGTTGGCCGCTTCGAGGGTTAGCTCGCGGGCTGCCTCGTCGAACGAGGCGGGCACGGTGATCACCAGGTCCTGCTCGGCGAAGCGGGCATCGGGCTGATCGCGGTGCGCGTGGTCCCAGGCCGCGGCCAGGTGGCGCAGCACCAGCGACGAGGCCTCGACGGGTGACAGGCGCGGTCCCTCTTGCACGCCCCAGGGCAGGATGGCCGCGTGGCGATCCACGCCCGCGTGGCACAGCCACGATTTGGACGAGGAGATCATGCGGCTGGGCTGACGGGCGCCTTGGCTGCGCGCCAACTCACCGACCACGTGGCGCTGTTGCGCATCCCAGGGCAGCGCCGTTTCCGCAGGCGCCAGATCGTGATCGCCGGCCAGGTACACGAAGGACGGCAACTGGGGCCGCCCGTCGGTGGCGCCTGGTGCGACGAGCTGCGGGATCTCGAAGATGCGCACCTGCGGATCGGCGGCGCGCGTGTCGACGAAGGCCAACGCCGTGTTGGTCGTGCCGAGATCCACACCGATGATGTAACGAGCCTGCGCCACTTACTTCCGCTCGCGCACCGAGTATTCGAGTTTCCAGCGGCCGCGGCCTTGGCGGGCCACGCACCACAATTCCAGCGTGCCCACCTCGGTCACCCTGGATTCCAGGGTCACGGGCACGGCCTGGCCAGCCTCCGCGCCGGCCTCGGCAGGCAACGTCGTTTCCACCGGATCCAACTCGTCCAGATTGGCCGCCGCGGGATCGACCAGGGCGCCGGGTTTGTCGTCGGGGCGATCGGTGGAGGCGAAGAAGCGGAACTCGGCCGTCTCGCCGACCACCAGGCCCAACTCCTCGCCGGGCAGACCGGCCGAGCTGCCTTCCTCCATGCCGAAGGGCACCACGCACATGGCCTTCACGGGCGGGGCGAAACCGGGGATAGCGGGCATGGCCGCCTCGATGCCGATGTAGTACGACCGGCCCGTGCCGCCGCGGATGCGGATGCCGCGACCGTGGCGAACCAGCCCGTAGTAGGCCGCACCATGGGCCACGGCCAAATCCAGATCCGTGCCGGCCAGCGCGGGAAGGGCGGTCTTGCCGAACCAGCTGCTCACCACCAGGCCGATGCGCTCGCGCAGGGCATCGCCCTTCATCACGCCGCCGTTGAAGAGGATGGCGGTGGGCTTGCGGCCGTGGCGGGCCAGGAATTCGGCCAGGTGGCGCGTGACGGCCGCGTCGCTGGTGTAGGGGAGGCCCAGTTCCTTGAGGCCCACGGCCCGGCGTTTCTGCGGGCGGGCGTCGGCGGCAACCTGCGGGAAGAAGCCGTCGAGTAGGAGTTGCTGCACGTCCTCGCGTGACAGCTCGGTCTTCAGCGTGCCGCCGATGAGCTTGGAGCCACGACCGAGCACCGTCACGGGCACCTTGGCCGGCGCGCCCGCGCTGAGGAGTTGTTCCTTGGCCCGGCGGCAGGCGTGCACCAGGCCGCGCTGTTGCGTCTCGCTCAGCTTGCTGCCGAGGCGCTGCGCCGCCGTGTGGGCCAGCGCCAGATCCATGTTGTCACCGCCGAGCAGGATGTGGTCGCCAACGGCCACGCGTTCGAGTACTAAGTTGCCCGTGCCGTCGTCGGCCACAGCGATGATGGAGAAGTCGGTGGTGCCGCCGCCCACGTCGCACACCACCACCGAATCACCGGGCTGCAGAGCCTTGCGCCATCCGTCGCCACTGCGAGCCAGCCAGGAGTAGAAGGCCGCTTGCGGCTCCTCCAACAAGGTCACGTTGGGCAGACCGGCCTGTCGCGCGGCCAGCACGGTCAACTCGCGCGCCACCGCGTCGAAGGACGCGGGCACGGTGAGAAAGACCTCCTGCTCCTCGAGCGGCGCATCGGCATGCGCCTGGTTCCAGGCCGCGCGCATGTGGCCCAGGTAGCGCGCCGACGCCTCCACCGGCGAGACCTGCTCGCCCGGCTCGTGCTCCTCGATCTCGGCGCCTCGCCAGGGCAGCACCGCGGCCTTGCGATCCACCCCCGTGTGCGACAGCCAAGACTTGGCCGAGGCCACCAGGCGATGGGGCAGCTCGGCCCCGCGCTCGCGCGCGTAGACCCCCACCACCGACGCAGGCCGCGCCGCCCAGGGCAGGGTCATGGCCTCGGGCGCCACCTCGGTCGCTGATGGCAGGAGGAGGAACGAGGGCAGGGTGGGCCGCTCGTCCACCTCGCCCTGGGCCACCACCTGGGGAATGGTGAACGGGGTGATTCCCGCGTCGGGTTTCTGCAGATCGACCTGGGCCATCGCGCAGTTGGTGGTGCCCAGGTCGATTCCCACGATGTATCGAGCCATGCGTCTCCTTCCCCTTACGCCACCCTGACCTCTGCCGGCGCGATCACATGGCGGTCCACGCCCTCGGCCAAGCTGGGGAACTTGGCCTCCACCACGCGCCAGCCGTGATGAACCAACACGCCTTTCCAGGGCGGCTCGCCGTCGGCCTTGCCGATGAGGCGCACCTCGCCCGGGTCGAAGCCCTTGGGCACGGTCACCGTCTGCTCCTCCTCGCCCGGCATGACCGGCTCCAGTTTCAGGTGTTCGTCCAGGGCGCGGCGGCAGTCGCGGTGTACGTCACGCACGGCCACCCCGATGGACGCGTCGTCATAGCCATCCAGCGACTCGCGCAGGAAATCGAGCAGTCGTCCCTCGCGCTGCAGGAGCGTGAGCAGCATGAGCGCTCCCTCGGTGCGCAACGCGGCCTGGTTGGCCGACGGGGGGGCGGGTGCGGCTTCCACGGGGCGCGGGGCCTCGACCTTGGTCTCACGCTTGACCTCGGGCACGGGTGTCAGCGCCGCCGGGGGCTCCGACGGCGCGGGCAGCAGCTCGATGGCCTTTTCGGGCAGGCGGCCGCGGAACAGCAGGCTGAAGAAGCTGGCGAAGGCGAGGTAGACGCGTGACATGGCTGCACAAGAGTGTTCGACGGAGGGCCGAATCTCAAGTTTGCCATGGCCGGCGCGCCCCGGCGCCCGACGGGAACCTGCCTCAAGCCGGGTTCAGGACGCGGCCCATGAAGAGGATGGCGCCCGTCGGCTGGTCGTGCAGGAAGTACAGGAAGGGGCGGTCCACGTTGATGCGCAGACCATCTGGATCAGCCGCCTTGCGGCCTATGATCACGGCCGTGGCCGCCGCAGCCTCGGTGCCCTTCTCCGCGACATCGATGAACGCCCGATGAAGGACGTCCTCGATGAACAGCCCGGACGTGCCATCCATGCCGGAGAGATTCGCGCCGCCCGAGAAGGCCGACGGCATTCCGAGGTCACTCAGAACCTGCTTGAGACTGGACGTCGTCTCGACCTTGAAGCGCGGCATGGACAACAGCACGTGCTGGGCGGTGAGGCCGCTGCCGATGCGGGCCAGCTTGGCGGCGTCGAGCGAGGCCGCGAAGGCGTCGAAGGAACCCGCGTCGGGAACGACCACCAAGAGCGAGAGCCGGTCATCGTCATAGGGCAGCGCCAGGGCCGAGAACCCGGTTTCCTGCAGGGCGAGGGCGGCCGGCAGGTCGGCGCCCCCAACGCGATGGAGATACTGGCCGGCGAGAAGACCAGGTTGGCGTCCGGATTCTCCGCGGCCAGCTTCTCGTATGCCGCCAGCGCGAAGGCCGCGTTGCCCGCGGCCAGGGCGGCGCTGTCCTCATCCGTGACCTGCGGCGTGGCGACACGTTGGAGCGTCGATTTGGCGAGGCTCCCGGGCTGTCCTTCGACGAGCGCCGGCCCATCCTCGGCCGTGCCCGCGTCGCCCCGACGAGAATCATCCGTCGATTGGCAGGCCTGCACCCAGCGTCGCAAGCACAAGACAAGCAAAGGCGTCTCTGGTCGTGGTGGTCATGGGCGGCGATCATCCACCCTGTGCGCGTCCGCGCGGCGCCGTAGCGGGGAGGTCGCGTGATGCCAGACACAGACAGGCGGCCGTGCAGACCCGGTCACGCCGGCCCTGAGATTCTGACGTTGTCATCCGCGCGATCCGGAGGGACAAGCCAGCGACGGCCGCGTTTGGTGTAGGGCCGTGTGAGCGGCGTGACCAAGGTCCGGGCGAGTGGGCGTTTGTTCGAACGGTCCCGCTTCGGTTGGGGCTATCCTCGAACCAAGGACAATGGCCATGCATCGACGCTATGGGTTCGCAATCTTGGCTTTCGGCGTGTGTGTGGGCTGCGGTGGCGGCGGGGTCACGCGCCGACCGGGGGCACCGGATGCGGATGGTTCGCCACCGATCGCCGACGCGGCTCCTAGCAAGCCTGACTCGATTCTGCCCAACAACGACGCGTTCGTGCCCGACGCTCCGACGGGCAGCGACTGCGGCGATGCCTGCTCCAGTCCCGACGCGGGCCCCCGATGTGGCAACGGGATTCTCGAGGACGGCGAGCTGTGCGACGACGGCAACTCACGCCCGGGCGACGGGTGTTCGGGCCTGTGCCGCAAGGATCCCAATTACACGTGTCCGACCCCTGGCCAGCCGTGCATCCCGGACCCCATCTGTGGTGACGGAAAGCTGAGCAGCACGGAAGCCTGCGAGGATGGTAACACCCGCGATGGCGACGGATGCTCGTCCACCTGTCAGCTCGAGGCGAGCTGTGGCGACGCCGGGGCAGACGCAGACTGCGGCGCGGTCCCGGTGTGCGGCGACGGCATGCTCACCAGCGGCGAAACCTGCGACGACGGCGCGGCCACCTCGGGTGATGGCTGCAGCGCCAGCTGCCAAATCGAGGTGGATTGGATTTGCCCCACGCCCGGCAAGCCGTGTGTGCTCGACTCGTACTGCGGTGACGGCAAGCTGAACACCGCGGGTGGCGAGCAGTGCGACGACGGCAACACTTCCTCCGGCGATGGCTGCACCGCCTCGTGCGTGAAGGAGCCCTTCTACGATTGTCCGGTGCCCGGCCAGAAGTGCGTGTCCACCGTGGTGTGTGGCGATGGCAAGGTGGTGGGCGACGAGGCCTGCGACGATGGCAGGACCACGGCCGGCGACGGTTGCGCCGCCGACTGCAAGCAGGTGGAGCCCGGGTACAACTGCCCCACCGCGGAGGGCGTGGGCGGCGCCTGCAGGCCGGCGACCCAGGGGACGTGCGGCGACGCGATCCTGGGCGCAGGTGAGGCGTGCGACGACGGCAACAGCGATGCGAGTGACGGCTGCTCGGCGGCCTGCCAGATCGATCCGGGCTACCGCTGCCTCGAGGTCGGCAGGAGGTGCAGGCTGGTGGCGGTGTGTGGCGACGGGATCCTGGGGCTAGCCGACGGTGAGCAGTGCGACGATGGCAACGCTCTGAGTGACGACGGCTGCAGCTCGACTTGCCGCCTCGAGGCCAACTACGTCTGCCCCACGCCGGGCCAGAAGTGTCAGTCCACGGTGGTGTGCGGCGACGGCGAGGTCGCGGGGCCCGAGGAGTGCGACGACGGCAACACGCGGACCGGCGACGGCTGTTCGCCCCTCTGCCTGACCGAGGCCGGCTGGACTTGTCCGCCGCGCAGCGTGTGCCGTCCGGCCAAGTGCGGCGACGGCATCCGGGTGGGAGCGGAGACCTGCGACGACGGCAACGCCGCCGACAAGGACGGCTGCAGTTCGGAGTGCCGTCTGGAATCGCCCGGGCCCACCGAGGCGGACGGGTGGCTGTGCACCACGCCCGGCGAGCCGTGCACCCGCACCAAGTGCGGCGACGGGATCCCGGAGGGCAGCGAGCAATGCGATGACGGCAACAACGACATGGGAGATGGCTGCACGCCCTTCTGTCGCAAAGAGCCCAGTTGTCCGGTCACCGGCGGCGCTTGCCAAACGGCCTGCGGTGACGGTCTGCTGCTGCCGGTCGACATCGCCGCCGGCCAGGAGTGCGACGACGGCAACACCCTTAGCGGCGACGGCTGTTCATCCACCTGCAAGATCGAAGGGGGCTACGCCTGCGACTCGGCCAAGGTCGCGCAGGATCCGATGATCCTTCCCGTCACCTATCGGGACTTCAAGGCCACCACCGAGGAGGGTGGACACCCTGACTTCGAATCCGTGAATACGGGCGTCCAACAGTGCCAGCAGGGCATCGCGAGTAGCACGCTGGGCGCGGACGGCAAACCGGCGCCGGGGACCCGCAACCAGAGCGACACCAGCCCGACGCTGACCACCACGACGGCGATGGTCTACACAACGGGGACCGCCGCGGATTGGTTCGCGCTCTGGTACAAGGACTCGAGCTATTGCCGGAGCCAACGTGACTACCTGACCTTTGCGAATCCGAGCCCGGGTGTTTACGTCTACGACAACGTCGCGTTCTTTCCTCTGGACGACAAGCCCTGGGGGCTGACCTACAACGACACGGCGGGCGCGGCACACAACTTCCACTTCACCTCCGAGGTCCGTTACTGGTTCGAGTACCGCGGGGGCGAGACCCTGGAGTTCATTGGCGACGACGACGTGTGGGTCTACATCAATAAGAAGCTGGCCGTGGACCTGGGCGGCGTTCACGGCGCGTACATCGGCCGCGTGAACCTTGACGCCGCCAACGGCACGGGCGTCGTGCACGACATGGAGCCGGCGCAGAACAAGACCACCGATACGTGCCGGACGCGACTGGGGCTCTCCACCGACGGCGACACCCGCACCGTCGATCTCGGCCTGGCCAAGGGCAGCGTCTACGAGATTGTGGTCTTCCAGGCGGAGCGCCACACGACCGACTCTCACTACAAGCTGACCCTCTCCAACTTCGCTGCCACGCGTTCGTCGTGCCACACGGTGTGCGGCGATGGCGTGGTCACCTCCGACGAGATCTGCGATCTGGGCACGGCCGAGAACACGGGCGAATATGGCGGCTGCAACGAGGATTGCACGCGTGCCCCCTACTGCGGCGACGGACGGGTCAACGGCCCCGCGGGCCTGGAGCAGTGCGACCAGGGCACGCTCAACGGCACGCGCGCCGCGTCCTGCGATCGCAACTGCCGCAACAAGTGCGGCAACGGTGTGCGGGACGAGGGCGAAGAATGCGACGACGGCGTGAACGACGGGTCGTACGGCACCTGCATGCCGAGCTGCAAGTTGGCGGCCTACTGCGGGGACGGTATCCGAAACGGCGACGAGCAGTGCGACCTCGGGGTGAACAATCAGGTCAGCCCCTACGGCGTCGACCAGTGCACCAAGTCCTGCACCAGGGCCCCCTATTGCGGTGATGGCTTCGTCCAAACCGCCTTTGGCGAAGAGTGCGACGGCGGCGTCCTCTGCAAGTCCGACTGCAAGCGCGGGGACATTCCATAGCGACGATCGCGGCACGGAGGGCTCACCGGCTTGTGGCGCGGGGGCGGCCCGGTCTATGACGCTTCCATGAGCAACCGACTGCCCTGGGGCATTCTCGGCACGGGACGCATCGCCGAGCATTTCGTTCAGGGTTTGCGGCGTTCGCAGACCGCGCATCTGGCCGCCGTGGCCAGTCGCACGGAGGCCAAGGCGCGCGCCTTCGCGGGCCAGTATGGTTTCTCCCGCGCGTACGGCAGCTACCAGGCCCTGCTCGACGATCCCACGGTGAAGGCGGTGTACATCGGGACGCCGCACACCGAGCACCTGGAATGGATCCTACGCGCGGCCCAGGCCGGCAAGCACGTGCTGTGCGAAAAGCCACTGACCATGAACGCGGCCGAGGCCCGGCGTGCGGTGGAGGCATGTCGCGCGGCTGGCGTGCTGCTCATGGAAGCGTTCATGTACCGGTGTCAACCGCAGACCGACAAGATCGTAAAGCTGGTGCGCGCCGGCGCGCTCGGGCAGGTCAAGCTGGTTCAGGTCAGCTTCAGCATCAACCGGCCGTGCAACACCGCCCATCGTTTGTGGAACAAGGACCTGGGCGGCGGGGCCATCTTGGATCTGGGCTGTTATCCCGTGTCGCTGTCGCGACTGATCGCCGGTGCGGCCTGCGGGCAGCCGTTCCGCGACCCGAGCGGTGTGCAGGCCCTGTCCCGCTTTGGCACCGAGACGGGGGCCGACACGCTGTCGGTGGCGCACCTGGAATTCGACGGCTGCATGCTGGCTCAGGTGAGCTGCGGCATCAGCTTGTGGCAGGACCGCGCGGCGCGTGTCTACGGCGACAAGGCGTGGTTGGAGGTGACCTCGCCCTTCATCCATCCCTTCGAGGGCGGCAAGTCGCGCATGACCCTTTGGGCCGACAACGAGGTCGCCGAGATCATCGAGCTCGACAGCCCGCCGCTCTACGCGGCCGAAGCTGACGCCTTTGCCGCGGCGATCCTCGCCGGCGCGTCCGATGTGCCCGCCATGACGACCGGCGACACGCTGGGCAACATGATGACTCTGGATCGCTGGCGCGCCGCCGTCGGCCAGCGGTACGCGCAGGACTAGCTAGCTGTTGCCCATGCAGGGCGGGAAATCGTCGGTGTCCTTCTCGGCTTGGCGCAGGCCGAGCGACTGCAGGAACAGCAACACGAAAGGATTCGTCAGCTCGAAGCGCGGCTCCTCGGTCGCGCACGGCTGCGAACGGGGGCCGACAACCTCGGTGCGGGGAGAATTGGCAGGTGCTGCTTCGTTTGCCATTTGAGTGATCGACACCCCGGCGGACAGGACTGGGAAGCTCCATGTGGGTGGCCGACCGACCCTGCCGATGGTGGGTCCCGCGGGATGCCGTCTGCTTGCAGCACGTCGGCGACCGCGTAGACTCCCCGCATGAAAACCGCCATCATCGAGAAGATCGTGGCCCGCGAGATCCTCGACTCGCGCGGCAATCCCACCGTCGAATGCGAGGTCCATCTTGAGTCCGGTGTGAGCGGCATGGCCGCTGTACCGTCGGGCGCGTCAACGGGTGAGCACGAGGCTTTGGAGCTTCGCGACGGCGACCCCAAGCGCTATTTGAAGAAGGGCGTGGAGAAGGCCGTGGCCAACGTGGGCAAGGTGTTGGCCCCGCGCGTAATTGGGCTGGATGCGTTCGATCAAGCCGGCGTGGATGCGGCCATGCTGGCGGCGGACGGCACGCCCAACAAGGCCAAGGCAGGCGCCAACGCCATCCTGGGGCTTTCCATGGCGACCGCACGCGCGGCCGCGGCCGAGGCGGGGCTGCCGCTCTACCGTTACCTGGGCGGCCCCACGGCGCGCATCCTGCCCGTGCCCATGATGAACATCGTGAACGGCGGCGCGCACGCAGACAACTCGCTCGACTTCCAGGAGTTCATGATCGTTCCCCTCGGTCGGCCCAGCTTCCGCGAGGCGCTGCGCGCGGGCGCCGAGGTGTTTCACACGCTGAAGAAGCTGCTCCACGACCGGGGCGCCTCCACGGGCGTGGGTGACGAGGGGGGCTTCGCGCCGGATTTGGGCGGCGCCGAGGACACGCTGACCGTGGTGTGCGAGGCCATCGACAAGGCCGGTTACAAGGTCGGGCACGACGTGGCCTTGGCCCTGGATGTGGCGTCCAGCGAGCTGTTCGATGCCAAGAGCAAGAAGTACCAACTCGAAGGCGAGGACAAGGTCCTGGAGGCCGAGGGGCTGGTGGCCTTCTACAAGAAGTTGTGCGACGAGTTCCCCATCGTGTCGATCGAGGACGGCATGGCCGAGAACGACTGGGAGGGGTGGGCCCTGCTCACCAAGGAGTTGGGGAGCAAGGTGCAGTTGGTGGGCGACGATCTCTTCGTCACCAACGTGGACCGCATCCGCATGGGCATCGAGCGGCACACGGCCAACAGCGTGCTGGTCAAGGTGAACCAGATCGGCTCGCTGACCGAGACGCTCGATTCGGTCAGTCTGGCCCACCGCACGGGGTGGACCACGATCATCTCGCACCGTTCGGGCGAGACGGAGGACACCTTCATCGCCGATCTGGCGGTGGCCACCGGCTCGGGCCAAATCAAGACCGGCTCGCTGGCCCGTTCGGAACGCGTGGCCAAGTACAACCGCCTGCTGCGCATCGAGGAGGAGTTGGGAGACTCGGCCATCTATCCCGGGGCCGGCGCGTTCAAGGCCAATCAGTAGCGGCGGGGGTCGCCGAGGAGGCGCGCGCGATCACGGGTGGAGGGGATCCGGCGGTCCCCTTTGCCCGGTGATGTGGCGCCTTTATCAGAAGGGCGCGCCGGCGGTGGCCAGCACGAGCACGGCTTTGCCGTTGTCCCAGGGGGACAGGCCATCGTGGAAACCGAGATAGCGGGCCGTCGCGCCCAAACGGAGCCGCCACCAGGGGGTCTGCAGGCTCGCCGCGGCGGCGATGTCCTGCAGCCGCGTGTCGAGGTCGGCCGTGTTGATGAGGTGCGAGTAGGTGGCGGTGGCCCAACTGGTGCGTGACAGAGCCAGGGTGACGCCGCCCAAGGCCAGCCACGAGCGGCCCTCGAAGTCGACGCTGGCGAAGCCGGGCAGGATTGTGGTGTCGGGGCCCGAGAGCTGGTGGTCGTCCTCGGTGAACGCGCCCATGGCGAAGAACGTGACCGGACCGGTCAGCACTGTGGCGCGCAAGCGGACGTCGGTGCGCCAATTGAGATCCCGGGCGTCGCCCTGATCCCAGGTGTTGCGGAACACGCTGGCCTGGGCGTTGAACAACAGACGCCGCGTCGGCCGCGTGCGCGCGGCCACGAAGGCGCCCCAGCGCGTGCGGCCCTGGTTGCCCAGCCGGAAGGCGTCGACCAACTCCTTGACCTCCTCATCGCTGCTCAGACCTTCCAAGCGCGAGCCGACGGTGAGGCGCCAGCGCGTCCCCAGCCGCGCGACCAGGGCCAACTCGAGGGCGCCTGCCAAGCGCTGGCGATCCAACTTGCGCACCCGCTGGCCCACCGGGAGCGCCGTGTCCGCCAGCAAGTAGAGCAGGCTCCAGTCGTCCGAGCCTTTCTGCATTTGCCCGCGCGCATCCAGTTGCAGGGTGAGCGGCGCGATGACCGTGTAGCTGCCGTCCAGGCGACCGTCCACTGTCCAGTCCTGGCGCGAGGAATCCGTGAGGACGGTCTCCGGCGTTCCCAGGTTGCGGGCCTGCACGCCGTCGCCATCCACATCGTTGACTCGCCCGTCGAGGCGGCCGGCTAGGCGAAGCTGCGGCACGGGACACCAGGCGGCGCCCAGGGCCACCTGATTGCGAACCAGAGTGACGTGATTGTTCTGCGCGTTGATCGTGCCATTGGCGATTCCGGTCTGCTGTTCCGTGCGCTGCGAGCGCGGGGCATTGTCGGTATGGGCGAAGCGATAGCTGGCCCCCAGCATGAGCGGTGCGGGCCGATCATTGGCCGCGCTCACCAACAGCTCCAGCGTGCGGCGGCGCATGGTTTCGTGCAGGGTCAGCAGTCCCGTGGTCTGATCGCCCGCGCGATTGGGGATGGTCCAGTTCTCCTCGGTACCGTCGTAACGGAAGCCGCCTTGCACGCGGATGCGCACCCCGCGCGGGGCGATGGAATAGCCCAGCACGGCGTCGCCCCGCATGTCGTCCGTGCCACGGTAGGCGGGGTTGCCGTAGACCGGATCGAGCGGCGATGCGCTGAGCTGGCCTCCGGCGAGCATGGGGATGTCGCCGGACAGGCGCTCAAAATCGAGGAGCAAATCCACGCGACCCTCGGCGGGGCCCAGGGCGCGCTCGTAACGAAGCAACGCCGCCTCGCGGGTTTGCTCCAGGTTGTCGAGGGCCCGCGCATCGATGGCCAGGGGTGGCGCGGCGATGCGCGACTGGGCGGCATAGGGAAACCGGAAGCGCGAGAAGGTGAGCACCAGGCGCGAATCGTCTGCCAGGTGACCATCCAGACTGACCAGCCCGGTCCCCATGCTCGTGACCTCGATAACCAAGCGGCCGTGGAAGATGCGCCAATCCACGGGCGCGAACAGGCGGGCCGCGCCCCACAGGAAGATCGGCGTACGCGCCAACTCGCGCATACGGCGGCCGTTGCCATCGGCCACGATCATGCCGCCCATGTCCACCTCCAGGGCGCGTTCCTCGGGTGCTAAGGCGGCGGGCGTCGCATCCGCCTCGTCGGATACGTTGGTGGGCACGTACTGGGCCTGGGCCGGCCGGCCCCACAAGCCCAGACCCACCAGCAGCAGCACACAGCGCCTCATCGTAGCCTCCCGAGGAAAGTGGGAGAGGTGTTCGAGCCGTGGACCTCGACGTGGCAGTCGTAACAAAGGGCGCCGCGCGACAAGTACGCCGTGTGGTCCACACCCTCGATGACCGGGAAACCGGCCTGGAAGTGGCACTTCAAGCACACGGTGTTGCCCTGTTCGGTCATGAGGGCGCGCAGGGGCGAGCCGTGCGGCTGATGGCAGGTCTGGCAGCCCTCGCGCAGGGCCGGGTGCTCGAACACGCGCGGCTCCACCTGACGGGGATGGCAGCGGCCGCAGGCCGAGGCGCGATCGAGGACGATGCCCCGTTCCAGCTTGCCGTGGACCGCGTGGCAGGCCGTGCAGTCCATCGCCCCTTCGAGCACGGGGTGGTGGAAGACCTGCAGGAAGTCCAAGGTGTCGGCGCGGTGACACTGGTTGCAGAATCCCTCTTGGCGTCGGAAGGCGACGCGGGCGCGTGTCTGCGTGTCGGGTTTGAAGTGCACCACGTCGGTGTGACACTCCACGCATGTCAGGTCCGCGGTGGCGTGATCCGCGTTGCTCCACGGCATGGTCAAAGCGCCGTGGCAATCCAGGCACATCTGCGATTGCGCGTAGGGCGGCAGGGCACGTAAGGCCGCGGCGCCCACGATGTGTTGCGGGGGCTCGGCCATGTGTTCACCGCCCGGGCCGTGGCAGCGCTGGCAGCCCAAGACCTTGCGATGCACGGTCTTGTCCAGGCGGTCCGCCGCATCCGGATGGCAGGCGGCGCAGGCCGCGTCGTCCACACGGGTCGCGCCGGCCCGCTCGCGCACCAAGCGCGTGTGCTCGGAGGGTTGGCCCAGCCAGCGGGCACAGGACACACCGAAGCCTCCGGCCAGCAGCACCATCGCCACGCGCGCCCCATTCATGGTTGCACCGCGATGGGCCCGAAGACTCCGCCCCGCCGCAGGACCAGCCGTTGCAGTGCGCCGCCCACCTGGAGGGGTGGTTGCGGATCCCAGCTGCTCACCTGGTGGCAATCGGCACAGGCCTGCGTTTCGGTCGCCACCTGTCGGGCGCCCCCGTGGCGGTAGTCGTCAATGCGCAGCAGACCCTGCCGATCGACCACCGCGCCCACCAGGAACTCCCAACTGCTGATTCCCGGCAGGAACAGCTCCACGGTGAGCGACGGGAAGGTCTGCTCGTCGGCAAACGCGGGCGGCGTGCTGCCGTTGCCCAGCACCGCCGGCGCGACCACCTGGCTCGCGTCCCCATCCAGGCTGAGCCTGAAGGGCAGCGATACGTAATGGTCCCGATCCTCTGTACCCGCGCTGTGGACGGCCAGGGCCACGTCGTACACGGCCCCCACCTGAAGCGGCAGGGTCCCGGCCAGCGGCCGCACGATGATCACCTCCCAGGGGGCGGCGGCCTCGACGACCGTGCCCGCATCGCTGCCCCCGTCGCCGAGATCCTGATCGGTCTTTGCGGCGTCAGCGCCGCCGACGGGTCGGGTGGCGCTCTCCTCGACGAACTGCGTGTGCTCGATGGCTCCGCCGCGCCAACTCCACACATCCAGAGGGGGGCCCGCGCCTTCGAACAAGTACATGGGCCGCTCGCCGTCCTCTGGCAGCCAATTGGGCATGCCCGTGCTCCAGTCGTGGCAGGCCAGGAAGCAGCCGAGCTTGGCAAAACCGCGCGTCTCGGATTGAGGACTGCGCCCCGTCATGGCGACCGTCACCTGCACCACCGCCCCGGCGCTCCCCGAGACCCGCAGGAAGAACGTGTCCTGGTTGTGGGCCGCCTGCACCTGTACCACCTGCACGACCGGCCGAACGGGCTCGGCTGCGTCGGGTGGCGGGGGCTGCGTACCCCGAGTCACGCAGCCGGCCAGTCCACACAAGACCACCGCGCTAGTCCGCAAGGTGGACCATCCTCACGGAAGCTTCTCGACCGTCGCCGTGGCAGACGGCGCAGGCCTCTTCGCCTTGGCTGGTGGTTTCCAGTTGGGCATGGGCGTGCGCGGCGGCCGTGTCGTGACAGGACAGGCACGTGGATTGGATCACCGGGACGCGCGGCTCTTGCGGAACGTGCGCCGCGGTTCCCTGGTGCAAGATGGTGTCCGTCTCGTTGGCGACGGTGGGCAGGGGCGAAGTGATCGCCTCAATCGTGAAACGATTGGGCAGATGGCAGGTCGTACAGTGGGCGAGGTTGCCGGGGTACAGGACGTTATCGAAACGGTTCACGCTGCCGCCGAACCCGTAGACCACGAAGGGAACCGTGAGGACCAGATTCTGGCCCGTGTGGATGCGGTGGATGAGCACGGGGAAGCGGATGCTGCGCTCCTCGATGTGATCCACGGTCGCGCTGAGATTGGTGTTGCCGCCGAGCTTGGGCCGGCGAGCCCAGTCGGTGGCGTCGGCCGCGTGGCACATCACGCAGTAATCGATGTTGCGGCGCAGATCACCGTGTGCCCGCAGCTCCTTGTGGCACCTGTCGCAGCGAACCAGATCAACCAGATTGGGGTAGGGCTGGACCGGCGAGCCGTCCACGGAGAAGTAGGTGACGGGGTTGTAGGCGGCCTCCTCGACGGTGCCGTTGCCCGCCAAGGCGACGGCCCGCCGTGCCTCCAACCCCACCGCAAAGGTTCCTTGCGCGCTCGCTGGGATCACTGGACCGCCCGGAAAGAACGCATCGGAGGCTGCGCGAGCCGTGAATTGGTACACGTACGTCCCGTCGGGCTGGGCCTGGGCCCCGGTCCGCATGTCCTGGCGAACGACGTTCTGTTGTTCGTAACCGGGCGTGGGGCCGGACACGGTGGCCGCCAACGCATCCAGGCTGGACAACGGCTGCACCACTGAGTCGTCACCATTGGTGACACGGAAGACCACGGTGGGATTGCTGCCCGCCTGGCCCTGCACGGCCACGATCTGCAGACGCAACCCGCGCAGTTGCTTCGACTGGCTGGGCACGGTGTGCGCGCCGGCCACCGTGAGACCGAACTCCCCATCGACCGCGGGATGGCACGTGGTGCACGCCTGATCAGTGGCCATGGGACCGCCGGGATGTGCGTGATGCAAGGCGGGTGGGGGCGTGGCCTCGAACCAGGTGGCGTCGTGGCACGAGCCGCACACCGAGCGCGACACGGTGGTCGCCCACTTGGTCGCGCCCGGCGCCTGCTGGTGGCAGGTGGTGCAATTGCGGATGTCTTGTGGGAAGGCCACCCCGATAAGCTCCGGCTGGGCGTCCGGCCCGGCTCCGCCGTCCACGGTCTCACCGTAGATGTTGTCGCTGTTGCGGAACCCGACCACGTCGTACTTGGCGCCGACGATGCCGGCCTGCTGGGCCGCCACGAGGGTGGGCAACTCGCGCCCTTCGTGGATCCGGTGCACCAGCACCGCCAGATCGAGCGGGTTCATCTGGCCCGGGTGCGCCGGATCCTGCGTGTCCGGGTCGAACAGGGCTTGCGAGTGGCAGGTCAGGCACAGCGGCACCTCGCGCCGGAATCCGCCGTGGGCGGCCAGCGGATCGTGGCACTGGTTGCACGCCACCGTGGACACGGCGTCCATGTCGAGGGGCGTGCCCTTTGCGGCGGGGATGAAGTCGAAGCTGGCGTTGGCGACCTGGGCGGCGCCACCGTCGGGCGTGCGCTGGGCCCAGGCGGCCACGCGCCAGGTGCGGTTCACGTCCGCGTCCGCGGGCAGGAGGGTGGCGAAGACGTAGCGCGACTGCCCGTCCTTCAGCACCTCGTACTCGCCGTTCACCTCGGACGTGGGCTGCGCGGTGGTGCCGAAGGTCCCGGTGGGCTCGTTGGAGATGATGCTGACGTAGTTGGTCTCACCGGCGGCATCAGGCACGAGTGCCGCCAACGTCCAGTTGATCGTGAAGGCGTCCCGCTCGAGGTTCACGCCATTCAAGTCGAGCAGCCGGAAGTCCACCTGCACGTGGCGATCATCGTCCACGCGCACCTTCTCGATGATCATGGCCACATCGGAGCCGGGCGTGGCCTCCAGCGGCACGTCACGACTGGCGTCCAAGCCTTCCCCGTTCTCCCGCCCATCGCCGCCGCAGGCGCTTTCCGCCAACCACAGGATCAGGCTGCCCCAGTACAGACGGTTCACCACTCGCCGCCGTCGCCGCTCGTTCATGGTCCGCCCCCGTTGGCCGTGCCCCGGCCGCATAAGCGTGGATCAGCCCTGGTCCGCGTCCAGAGTCACGGATTCAATTCCTTCAAGATGGCGGGATGCGCTTCGTCCTGGGCCAACAGTGAATGGCACAGATTGCAATCCATGGGGATGCTGTCACCCGCCGGGGTGGTATGTGCACCGTCGTGACAGCGAAAGCAGCCGCTGTTCGCCTGGGCGTGGCCCAGGTCGCTCGGGTAGGTGCCCCAGGTCACCTTCATGCGGGGAAAGACGTTGCCGGCGTACGCGCTCGCCAGAGCCGTGGCCGCGTGTTCCACGTCCGCGGCCTGCGTGCCGATGACCTGCGGGTAGTTGCGCTGGTAGAAAGTCGTCATTTGGCTGCGTATTTCCCGTTGCGCCTCGTCCCGCGAAGCGAAGGGCAACTGAACAATGCGCAAGGCCTCGCGGTGCGCGAAGGGCAGGCTGGCCGAGATGTGCCCCGAGGCCATGGCGTCGTCCACCGCACGCTCGGGCGTTTCGAAGATATGGGTCGGCCGGTTGTGGCAGTCGACGCAGTCCATGTCCCGCCACGAGCCCGTGCCCTTCAGCTCTTCGCCGCTCTTGAAGACCTGCGTGGGGTGCCCGGTTTCCTGCAGCTCCACCGTGGAAATGGTCGTGCGCTCGGTATTGCCGTGGTAGCGGATGTGGACGCCGGGGGCCACGTGCCAGTGTATCCCGCGCGCGCCGTGACCTTGCACGCCACCCACATGCATGGACAGCACCGTGGTCTGCGGCGTGTTGCCCTCGTCGGATGCGAAGCCGTTGCGCACCAGCAGCCGGTTGCCTTCGAACTTCTCGGGCCAGTGGCACTGTTCGCAGGTTTCGCGGGCGGGACGCAAGTTGTGCACGGGTGTGGGAATGGGGCGCGGGTACAGGTTGAAGATGACGGCTATCACTTGCCATGTCCCGGAGAGCTTGGATTTCACAAACCAGCTCGCGCCCGGTCCGATGTGACAGGCCACGCATTTCACCCGGGCGTGGGGCGAGCGGCGGTAGGTCGTGTACTCGGGCTGCATGACCGTGTGGCAGGTGTCGCCGCAGAAGCGCGTGGAATCCATCACCTCCACGCCCTTGTAGGTGGCCACGGAGATGATGATCCCGTTGGCCGCGGTCAGGGCGCCGACGAGCAGTGATACACGCTGGGTACGCGGACTGTTGAGGTCGATGATGGGGAGGCGGGCCGGAGCGATCTCTATTCCTTGGGCGGCCGCCCGGCGTTCGGCGCGGCGCTGGCGCCAGATGCCCAGGGGGATGAGGATGAGCCCGATGATGAAGATGGCCGGCAGGACCAGGAAGGCCAAGATGCCCAAATAGGGACTGCCCACGAAGCCCACCAGGCCCAGCGCAAAGAGCGTCAGGATGAGCAGCGCCGACACGGTGGTCAGGGCCGCGCCCAGGAGGCTGAGCGGATTGCGGGTCAATGTGGCCAGGAATCGACGCAGCAAAAATCACCCTCGCCGCAATGTGGAGCCGTCGCGCCAATCGGCACGCGCATTGATTCCCACGGACCCAATGCCATCCTGTCTGTGAGCCCCCGGAGGCTCGAAAGGGGTGGCATGAGGTGGAGCGTGGTGGGACCGGGGCTGGCGTTGGGCCTGGGGGGTTTACTGCTCGTGCGCGGATCGCTGGGCGCCCAGGCTGACTTGTTCGAGCAACGGTGTGCGACCTGTCACGGCAAGGACGGCCAGGCCCAGACGCCGGCGGGCAAGTCGATGAACGTCAAACCGTGGAAGGAAGACGCGGCCCTCAAGAAGATGAGCGACACGCGCATCAAGGAGACCATCCGTGATGGCGTGAAGGAGAATGGCAAGCTCCGCATGCCGCCGAACAAGAATCTGACCGACGAGCAGCTCGACGAGCTGGTCAAGCAGGTGCGCAGCCTGACCAAGTAGTCCCGCCGGGCAAGGCCGGTCAGACGACCCGATTCCGTCGCTCGCCACGCAGGAAGGCGGCCGCGTTTTCGCCCACCTCGTGGCGCAGGCGCGCCCGGGCCTCGTCGGTCAGCCACGCCAGGTGCGGCGTGACGACGACGCGATCAGCGTAGGGTGCGTTGGGATCGGTCAGGGGATGGCCCGCGCTCGGGGGCTCTTGCGCGAGCACGTCGCTGGCAAAGGCGCCCAGCCGCCCCGCGGCCAACGCCGCGACCACGTCGGGCTCGGACACCACGCCGCCACGGCTGGTGTTGATCAGCATGGCCCCGGGCTTCAAAGACGCGAGAAAGGTCGCGTTCACCAGGTTCGCGGTGGCAGGTGACAGCGGACAGTGCAAGGTCACCACGTCGGCCTGCGCCAGCGCTTGCGCCAGGGGCACTCGATCGCGCGTGGTCGATCCGGGCACAGCGGCCGGCAGGACCTCCATGCCGAAGGCGCGGCCGATGCGCGCCACCTGCTGGCCAATCGCCCCCATGCCCAGCACGGCCAGGCGCTTGCCTGCCAGCTCGACCAAAGGCTGTAGCTGGAAGCAGAAGTCGGGGCCGGCCGCCCAGCGCCCGGCCTTCACCGCCGCCGCGTGCGGGGCCACCCCCGAGGCGAAGTGCAGAACCATGGCGAAGACGAGCTGAGCAACCGACTGGGTGGAGTAGCCGGGCACGTTGGTCACCGCGATGCCGCGCGCTCGCGCCGCGTCCAGGTCCACCGCGTTGGTTCCCGTGGAACACAGCCCCACGTAGCGCAGCTCGGGCAGGCCGGCGAAGATGGCTTCGTCGAGGATCACCTTGTTGGTCATGACCAAGCTGGCGCCCTGGCAGCGGGCCACGGTCTCCGCACGCGTCGTGCGCGGGTACACGGTCACCTCGCCCAAGGCGTGCAGCCGGGTCCAGTCTTCGGGTCTGCCCGCGTCGGTGGTGTAGCCGTCCAGAATGATGATGCGCATGGTGGATGTCTATCAGACCACGTGCCCCGGGCTCGCGGAACCCGGCCGAACCCGAAAGCCCGAGGGGCGCTCCCCCGCGTTGTGAGCTTCCCGTTACGGGTGTGAAGGTTGTACCTTGGTGCAGAGGCTAACCATGCGCGCAGCAACCGCTCTGACACTCGTGTTTCTGGGAATGACCGTGACCAGCCGGCCCGCTTCAGCTTCCGATGAGGTGGCGCCGAGGACCTACGCCCAGTATGTCCCGCACAGCAGCTCACCCCGCTACTACTCGGCTCCGCCCGCCCCTGCGCCGTCCTACGGCGTGCCGGCCGGCGACCTTCGCCACGGCGGCGTGGCCATCCTGTATCTGGGCGCCAACGTGCCGGTCGGCGCGAACGCCGAGGACTACTCGCCTGGACTCGACGTGGGCGCCATTCTGGGTGCGCACGTCAACCCGAACTTGTCGCTGAACGCCGAGTTGAATCTGAACATGCTGAACAGCGACTACTCGGCGTCCTACGAGTCCGAGTATATCGGGGCCATCACCTTCAGCCCGCTCTACCACCTCGGACAGGGCAATCTGGAGTTGGCGGTGGGCCCCAAGCTGGGGTTCTTCTCCTATCACCTGGGTTACGACGACGGCTACGAAACCTATGATTACACCTCGTCCTATGGCTTCGCCTACGGCTTCAACGCCGCGGTCTTCGTGCAGCTCTGGCCGGCCATGTCGTTGGGAGGCATCCTGAGCTACACCGGCCACCACGCCACGAAGTGGTGCACGACCGACGTCTATGGTGACGAATACTGCGACGCTGCCGACGCGGACGATCTGGGCCTGATCACCATCAGCGCCGCTCTGCGCTGGTAGGGCAATCGCGGCGCTTCAGCCTCGGGGCGGCACCGGCCGGCGGAGGCAGATCATGTTGGTGCGGGCGAAGTCGAGGCCATCGTAGAAGGCCAGGGCGGCGGTGTTGCGTCGATCGGCCAACAACTGGAGGCGCGTGATGCCCGTGGCGCGCGCCCACTTGACCGCTTCGTCCATCAGGGAGCTGCCCACGCCGAGGCCGCGCCAATCGCGGCGTACCACCACGTCCTCGATCCAGCCTGAGCGCGCGCCCTCGGCGGTGGAGATCACCGTCTGTACCGTGGCCATGCCCACCACCACGCCGCCCACCTCGGCCACCAGGACGCAGCTCGTGCCGCGACGGGCCTGGCGGATGAGCAGGCGCAGGCCACGCGCGTGACGGGGCACATCCACGCGGAAGTCCGTCTCGATGGTGAAGAGCTCCGTCAAAAGCTCCACCAGGGCAGGCAGATCCAAAATGGTCGCCGCGCGGATGCGGCAGGGCTCTGGGGCTTGGGATTCGATGGGGGAGGTCATGCATACAGTCATGGGGCCACGGCTTTCATGTTGCGCTGGCCTGGTGGCGACATGTGGAGCGTTCGCAGGCCATCACCTCGCGCGCCAGCAGCAGCAACTCGTCCCGCGTGAGGGCGCGCTTCTTCCGTTGCGCCAACTCGCGCACGCGTTCCAGCAGGGCCTTGGCGTGCAGGTGGTCGATCATCAGTCCTCGGCGGGCCAGCACGGCCATCAGACCGCGAGTGCCCGAGTGCTTGCCGATCACGAACTCGGGCGTGGGCTGACCGACCTCACGCGGGTGGATGAGCTCGAAGCTGTCGCGATCCTCTTCCAGCGCCGCGCAGTGGATCCCTGATTCGTGCAGGAAAGTGGCGCTGCCGATCACCGGCTTGGAAACCGGCAGGGGACGGCGCGAGGCCTGGGCCACCAGTTGGCCGAGCATGGTGAGGTGACGCATGTCCACGCCCAGGTCCAGGCCCAAGGTCAGACGCGAGGCGGCCACCACCTCGTCGAGGCTGGCGTTGCCCGCGCGCTCGCCCAGGCCGTTGACCGTGGTGTCCACGCTTGCGGCACCCGCGTCGAGGGCGGCCACCGTGTTGGCGGTGGCCATCCCCAGATCGTCGTGGCCGTGAAAGCCGATCGCCGTGCCGCGGGCACGCGAAACCGCGTGGGCAATCAAGCGATGCGTCTGCATGGGATTGAGCCGTCCCACAGTATCGGCCAGCCGAATGCGATCCACGCCGGCCGCCGCGGCGGTCTGGATGAAGCGATCGAGCGTCGAGCGTCGGGTTCGGCTGGCGTCCAACCCGCCCACTGAGACGAAGCGGAAGCTGGCCCGTGCTCGCTGCACCAACTCGGGAAGCAGGGCCAGCCTCTCCTCGGGCCTGCTGTTGGGCGCGGGTGAGAGGGGAAAGCTGACGTGCACGCCATCCACGCGACAGCGCTCGGCGGCGGCCAAGTCGTCGGCCGCGGCCCGGCACCACACGGTCAGTCGCGCCTTGAGCTCCAGGGTGGCCAGATCGTTGATGTCCTGAATCTCACCCTCTCCCATGGCCGGGATACCGGCCTCGATTTCGGTGACGCCCGCGTCGGACAAGGCACGGGCGATGCGCCGCCGGTCCTCGCGCGAAAACACCACTCCCGCCGCCTGCTCGCCATCGCGCAGGGTGGTATCGACCAGCCATGGGGGATACATGGGCCTGGTTCCTAGCTGATCTCGCGCGGCCGCGGTCGCAGCGCCTCGGTCAAGGCTTCCAGGGTGTCCTCGTCCATTTCGCCGTTCCACGAGGCGAGCAGAGCGATGGACGAAGGCGGACGGCAACGGTCCTCTTTCTCTGCCTCCAAGTGCGCCGGTTCGGCGTGAACGCTGTTGCAGAACAAGATGTGATGGCTTGCTCGTTTCATGGGCGTTCCTTTCTCCTACGAAGATCAACCGCAACCTTGACCCGTACCACCGCATCCGCCGCCGCAGCCCGCGAACCGATGCGCCATGCGCGTGGGCAGGGGCTGGTGAGCGAAAAGCGGAGTCAGCGCGTCCTCAATGAGGCCTTCGGCTTCCAGCACTTCCAGACCGCTTTCCTCCAGCGCCTGGCGCGGGCTGGGCCCCACCCCGTTCGCCAGCAGGGCACGACAGTCTGCCAGAACCACGGCCAGCCTCCGCCAGCGCGCCATGCCACTTCCCGGATCCGGCGTCTGCCGCTGTTCGAGCAGGCGGAAACCCTTCTCGGCGGGCGCATAGATCGACAGCGTGGAGACTGCGCCCAGATGTCCATTGATGAGCCAGCCCTCGCGCGTGGCCACCGCGATGTTGGGGCGCGGGTTCTGGGTGGGTAGGGTGGCGGCCCGGCGCAGGGCGACCAGCGAAGTCGCGGCGTTGCCCTCATTGAGCAACCCGCACGCGTCGGAGCGACAGCGGTTGCAGTGCTCCATGAGAGGCAGATGCTCGCGCGCGGCCGCCCGCACGCGGCCCAGCGTGGCGGCGTCGGGCTCGGGCAGGTGGCTGAAGGGCGTGCCCGGCGCGGGTGCGAGCGGCATGCAGTTGAACAGATGGGCGCCCCGCCGCTTCACCTCGGCGGCGATGGCGGGGAGCTCCGAGTCGTTCACGCCCGGGATGAGGATGGAATTGATCTTGACGAGGATGCCCGTGCCACGGAGCGCATCGAGCGCGGCCAGTTGCCGATCCAGGAGCAGGCGGGTTCCCTCTTCGCCGCGCAGAACGCCCTGGTCGCCCCTCACCCAGGCATAGATGCGTGCGCCGGTCGCCGGCGAGAGCGTGTTGATGGTGATGGTGAGGTGGCTCAAGCGTAGGTCGACCAACTCGGAGACGTGCGCGGCCAAGCCGAGACCATTGGAGGCCAAGCAGAGGAGCAACTCGGGGTGGCGCTCGCGCACGCCGCGCAGGGTGGCCAGGGTGGCCTCCGCGTTGGCCATGGGATCGCCGGGTCCGGCGATGCCTACCACCGAGATGTCGTGGCGGCGCACCATCAGATCATCCACGTAGGCCACCGCCTGCGAGGGCGACAGAACCACGCTGGTCAGACCCGGGCGACTCTCGTTGCTGCAGTCGTACCGACGATCACAGAAATTGCACGAGACGTTGCACTTGGGCGCCACCGGCAGGTGCACGCGGGCCCAACTGGAACTGGCGCCGGCGTTGAAACAGGGATGATGGGAGGCATCGCGGGGGAGAGGCGTGGGTGCTGCGGTGTCCATGTTGCCCTCGGGGAGTCCGTACCGTCATCTTTGCAAGGGCCCGGCCAGTCCGACGAGGGCGAGATGGCGAGCGGTTCCTCCGCCCGGAACGACATTTTCGTAGGATCCGGTACCGTCCAACGACCTGGCGGTAGATCGTCGCTCACCACACCTGGCGCACGCGGTAGGCCCCGCCGATAACCAGGTATTCGTCTTCGCCCTTGAGGATGCTTTCAGGCAGCAGGCGGCTGAAGAAGAAGACCTTGGCCACGGGCACGCGCACCTGCCATACCGTGGACCCGAATTCGAAGGCGCGTTCCTGGTCGGGCGTGAATGAGCTGAGATTGTTGAGGCGCACGATGCGCTCGTGGCGGCTGACGACCTCCATGGTGTCGTAGCGCTCGGCCTCGTGCGTGCCGCGGTAGAGCTGGAACCAGCGTTCACCCGGATGGCGGCGGGCCAACTCGTATTGGCAAAACGCGAAGAGCAAATCGAGTTGCTGATTGATGGCGTTGGTGCGCTCGCTGCCCTTCATGCGGTCTGTGATGAAGGCCATCTGGTCCTGCGGGTCGTCGCCCAGGACCTTGCCGCGATGAAAGGTGGGCGGAATGCCGATGCGGCTCTCGACCCACGCCTTGAGCACGGCCGCCTCGATGGAATTGGAGTCCACACCCCAGCCGCGCAGGAAACGTACATAGCTGTTCTTGATGCTGCGTTTGGCCGACGGGCTGTGGTCCTTGTCCCATTCATGCAAGTGGAACTGCACGGACATGAACTCGTTGAAGGCGCGGGCCCGCTCGTCGGGATCGGGGGTGGCGTCCAGGCGGTCGAAGAGGTAGCGGTTGGCCTGCCGGACGCCCTGGATCTCGAAGCTCTGCGGGTTGTCGTTGAATTCCAGGCTGGCCAGAAACCAGGCGGGCAGATCGCAGTAGTTCCAGGTGCGGTGCATGTCAGGGGAGGGCGCGCGTGCTCTGCGCGAGGGGTGAACGCATGACCAGGCCCAGCGCCAATTGACCGAGCTCGCTGACCAGGTGCGGATCGAGTTTCTTGAGCCAGCGCCCGGGGATCTGCGCGCGGCCGTAGTAGGCACCGGCGATGGCCCCCACGATAGCGCCCGTCGTGTCGGCATCGCCACCTTGATTCACCGTGGCCACCACACAGTCCTCGAAGTTGCTGGTGCTGAAGAAGAAATGCAGCACGGTCTGCAGGGTGTCGACCACGTATGCCGTGGCGAGTCCGCGATAGGGGACGAAGGTGAAGGAACGGAGCTGGGCCACGGTCTCGTCCGCCACGCGCCGCAACTGCATCTGCGAGCGACCCAAGCACGCCTGGTGAATGAGGCGCCCCACGAGGACGCAGGCCGCATCCGAGAGCGGGTGATTGTGCGTCAGGTGGGCCTGCTCGATGGCGATTCGTTGGAGAAGCTCCGCATCGGCCAGCGTGGCCAAGGCAACGGGACCCATGCGCATGGCCGCGCCGTTGCCCGCGTCGCCGTCGCCCGGCGGGGACCACAGACGGCCGGTGTTGATGTAACGGGCGATGCCTCGGCGGCAGGTGTTGCCCACGTCCACCGGACGCTGGCGCAACCAATCCGCGAATCGCTCGGCCAGGTCATGAGGTGACCAACCGCGGGACACTAGCGAGCGCGCCACACAGAGCGACATCTCCGTATCGTCGGTCACATCCCCGGCGTCCAGCTTCAACCAGCCACCGCCGACAATCTTGCGCAGTTGCCCGTAGCGGGCCCGAATCTCGGACGGGGTCATGAACTCCAGCGTGGCCCCCAACGCATCGCCCACGGCCGCACCCAGAAGGGTCGCGGTGGCGCGGTCCTGAATGTCGGCCAGAGACTGCGGGCTGGCCATCACAAATAGGAGAAGCCGACGGGTGAGGACTCCTGCTGGCGTTCGAGCAGCGTGTTGACGAGGCTGTCGAAGAGCCAGGCCGTGCCCCGGTAGCCGACGTGCAGAATGCGGTTGGCACCGATTCGATCGTGAATGGGAAACCCCACGCGAATCAGCGGCAGACCCAGGCCACGGGCGATGCGGTAGCCCTTGCTGCTGCCCATGAGCAGATCAGGTTTGAGGCGGGCGCAGCTCGCCTCGATGCGATCGAAGTCCGTGTCGTCCAGGACTTCCTCGACCACACCCGCTGGCAGATCCTCGAGGGCCGCGGGCAGGGCGCGGTTGCGTGCCCCCGTGGCGCACAGGACGGGGCGGGCCCCGATCTCGCACAGGAAATGAGCCAGCGCGCCCACCATCTCGGGATCGCCGAACAGGCCGACGCGCGCGCCGAAGACGTATTTGTGGCCGTCGGCATACGCGTCGAGCAAGCGGCCACGTTCGCCCGCCAGGCACGCGGGGCCGGGCTCGCCGCTCAACTCGGCCAGCGCATCGTGGAAGGCATCGCAGGCGCGTACGCCGATGGGCAATCCCAATCGACGGGCCGGCGCCCCGCGCTCGTCGAGAACGGTGCTGGCACGAGGCGCGTGGCCGGTGAGCGTGAAGTCGATCGTGCCCAGGGCGCGCGGCATGGCCCGGATGTCGCCCACGGGGGTGCCGCCCTCGGGCAAGGGCCGGTAGTGGTCGGCGATCACCCCGTCCAGGCGATCCGCGTAATCGGGCAGGATGGTGGCGTCCAGGCCGAAGGCCGCGGTCCATTCGCGCAGGTGGCGCAAATCCGCGGGAGAAACCAGGGCCGGCAGCAGGTTGACCACGCGACGGCGCTCGCCCGTTTGGGTGGCCAACTCCTTGACCAGGGCATGCACCATGGCGTGGAAGCCCTCCACATGCCCATCGCGATAGCTAGGTGTGGACGCGGAGACCAGCGGCAGTGGCTTGTCTTGTCTTTCGTTCCAGCGCCGCAGGAAGAAGGGCAGGTCCTCGCCGATGGTCTCGGCGAGACAGGTGGTCGACACGGTGACCACCTCGGGGGCGTACTGGCGGAGTACGTTGTCGAGCGCGCGGCTCAGATTGCCCTCACCGCCGAAGACGGTTTGCGCCTCGCCGAAGCTGCTGGACGCGATGTCCATGGGCTCGCGGAAGTGGCTGATGAGATAGCGCCGGATGTACGTGGCGCAGCCCTGGGCCCCGTGCAGAAT
>JAEXQJ010000038.1 GCA_023438785.1 Pseudomonadota bacterium | reverse complement strand
GTCCTGTGCTACGTCGCCCTCCGCTTGCTGGGGGTTCCGTCGGACGACGACCGCGCGGGGCGCGCGCGCGACTTCATCCTCGCGCACGGGACCGCCCTCGCATGCCCGAGTTGGGGCAAGTTCATGCTGGCCCTGCTCGATCTCTACGCTTACGACGGACTGCAGCCCATCCTGCCCGAGCTGTGGCTCCTGCCTGCCGCGCTGCCGTTCCACCCGAGTCGCCTTTGGTGCCACTGCCGGCAGGTGTATTTGCCCATGGCGTACCTCTACGGCATCAGGGCGCGCCGCCCAGCGGATGGGCTTATTCGCGACATCCGCCGGGAGATCTACGCCCAGCCCTTCGAGGACATCCGTTTCGCCGAGCATCGCGACACCGTCGCGGCGGGCGACGTGTACGTGCCGACCTCATCGCTGCTGCGGGCGGCAAACGTCATGCTCGGGGTGGCCGAACGCGCTCATTCGCGGGCCCTTCGTCGCAGGGCGCTCACCCGGCTTTTCGAACACATCCAGTTCGAGGACCGCGCCACGAGCTTCATCCGCATCGGTCCCGTGAATGCCGTACTCAACACCTTGGTGCATTTCTTTCGGGCGCCCGACAGCGAAGAGAGCAGGCGCAGCTTCGCCGCCCTGGACGGCTATCTCTGGGATGGGCACGACGGCACGAAGATGAACGGCTACAACTCGACGGCCTTGTGGGACACGGCGTTCGCCACGCAGGCCATCCTCGCGACGCGGCTGCATGGCACGCACGGCCAAACCCTGGCGCGCGCCCGGACCTTCGTGGTGGACAACCAGGTGCTGGAGGATCTGCCCGACCACGAGCGATACTTCCGGCACCCGAGCCGTGGCGGCTGGCCCTTCTCCGATCGGCCACACGGCTGGCCCATCACCGACTGCACCGCCGAGGGGCTGACCACGATGCTCCTGCTCCACGACGCGGGGCTGCCGGCGTTGGCGGAGGAGCGCACCGTGAATGCGGTGGAGTTGCTTTTGGGCTGGCAGAACCGCGACGGCGGGTGGGCCACCTACGAGCGGCAGCGCGGGGGGCGCTGGCTGGAGCTCCTGAACCCGGCGCACGTCTTCGGCGACATCATGGTCGATCACTCGTACCCCGAGTGCACGGCGGCCTGCCTTCACAGCCTGGCGCTTTGGCGTCGCCGCGGCGATGCCGACGAGCGGCCACCCGGGTTACGGCGGAGGGTGGATCAGGCCATCTCGAAGGCCGAGCGCTTTCTGCGACGCGTCCAGCGTGACGACGGTGGCTGGGAGGGCTCGTGGGGCGTGTGTTTCACCTACGGCACGTGGTTCGGCGTGCGTGGGCTACGGGCAGCCCGGGGCAGCCACGACGATCCAGCCCTGAAGCGCGCGTGCGGCTTCCTCTTCGACCATCAGAACGACGATGGCGGCTGGGGAGAAACCGGGGCGAGCTGTCGTGATCGCCGCTATATCTCCGGTCCGAGCCACGCCGTCAACACGGCCTGGGCACTCCTGGCCCTGGTGAGCGCGGGGGCGGCCCACGATCCGCGTTGCGGGCGCGCGGCCCACTGGCTGATTGCCTCCCAGCTCGAAGACGGCGATTGGCCGCGGCAGTCACTCTCGGGCGTGTTCAACAGGACCGCCCTCATCAACTACGAGAACTACCGTCGCTACTTCCCCATCTGGGCGTTGGCATGTTTCGCGGCCGCGAGATCCGAGGCCTCCCCCTGCGGGGCGGACAACGGGATGACCGGCCGGAATTTGTAGCCGTAGATGATCGTGCCCTTGGCGCCGTCGTCGCGCAGTCGGCGTGTGACCATCTCCACGGGCATCCCGATGGCCACATCCTGGGTGTCCACGTCGGTGAGCTGCGCGGCTACCAGCGGCCCTTCGTTCAGGCGAACCAGGGCGACGACGTAGGGCGCGAACCGCTCGAAGCCCTCGGGCGGGTGGTGCACGGTCGAGAACGAATAGACCTCGCCCTTGCCGCTGAAGCAGAACGGGGTCTTCGCGGGTGCGTTGCAGCGCGGACACGTGTCACGCGCGGGGAAGATCTTGACCCCACAATGGTCGCAGACCTCGCCCACCAGGGCGTAGCGGTGTCGCTGCAATCTCCAGTTTCTGGCGATCTCCACGTCGTCGTCTCCTCAGGGCAGTTGCGGAACCCGGGCTGCCAATCAGTCCACGGCCTCGAGAATGGTGGTCACCACCGTGGCCCCACTGCCGCCAATGTTCTGCGCCATGCCGAGTCGAGCGTCGCGGACCTGGTTGGCGCCGGCCTGTCCGCGGAGTTGGAGCGCCAGCTCGATGGTTTGGTAGATCCCCGTCGCGCCAACCGGATGGCCACGTGCCTTCAGCCCGCCCAAGGTCGTGACGGGGATCCGTCCGCCCAGGGCGATCTCGCCCTCGGTGCCGAGGCGCACGCCCCGCCCACGTTCGGCGAAGCCGCAGGCCTCGAGTGAGAGGACTGACATGATGGTGAAGGCATCGTGCACTTCGAAGATGTCGATGTCCGCGGCTTTGATCCGGGCCTGCGCGTAGGCCTTGTTCGCGCTCACGGCCGCGGCCTCGAGCGTGAGGAGGTCGCGGCGGTCGTGCAGGGCAACCGTGTCGGTGGCCGAGGTCGATGCGCGGATGCGAACCGGACGTGCGTGAGGGGCGCGCGCCAGCGCGGTGGGGCACAGCACGACGGCCGCGGCGCCGTCGCAGACCGGTGAGCTGTCGAGTAGGTTCACCGGATCGGCAATCATCCTGGCGTTGCAGAAGTCCTGGGCCGTGATGGCGTGGGGAAACAGAGCGTAAGGGTTGCCAATGGCGTTCTTGTGCGCGTTGATGGCGAAGGGCGCGAACTCCTCGTGGCGCACCCCGTATTCATGCATGTAGCGCCGCATGAGCAGGGCGTTGAGCGCGACGAAGGAGAAGCCATTCTGCGCCTCGAAGTCACCATCCGCCGCCATGGCCAGGGCCGCGGTCACCTGGTCGCCAGGGCGATCCGTCATCTTCTCCACGCCCGCCACGACGACGAAATCCGCCAGTCCGCCGGCCACGGCCACGTAGCCCAGGCGCAGCGCCGCCGCGCCCGAGCCACAGGCCGCCTCGATCTTGAAGGCCTCGACCCCGCGCAAGCCCAGCCAGTCGGCGACCAACGCGCCCAGGTGTTCCTGGCCGGCCAATGGCCCCGAGAGCATGTTGCCGACGTAGAGGGCGTCGACGCGCTCGATCTGGGCATCGGTCATCGCGGCCTGCACGGCCTCGGCGGCCAGTTCCTTCAGGGATTTGTCCCAGTGCTCGCGGACAGGGGTCTGACCCATTCCGATGATCGACACATCTCGCATCTCGGTCTCGAATCCTCTCTTCTGGGATCACCAATTCGTGTGCGACGTGGAGCCTCTAGTCCATCCGGATCTTGTCCCGATGGCGCACATACGTTGCGTAGTCGATCTCGTGGCGTCGGGCAATGTAGTCGTGCGTGCTGAGCGCGCGGGCCCGCCGCTCCGTGATGGCATCGGACACACGCAGGTCGAACCCGTCGCTGCCTGCCCCGCTCCCGAACGACACCATGAGGATTCGTTCGCCCGGGCGGGCCACGTCCAGCACGGCTGTAAGCCCCAGCATGGCGGCACCAGCGTAGGTGTTGCCGATGTCGTTGACCAGCAACCCGGTGGCGATTTGCGCCGCGGTGAATCCCAACTCGGCGGCCACCTTCGAGGGGAACTTCCTGTTGGGCTGATGAAAGATGACGTGGGCGTAGTCAGCCGGCTTGCGGCCCAGCGCCATCATGACCTCCGAGGCCGCGGTGAGCACGTGCCGGAAATAGGCCGGCTCGCCGGTGAAACGACCCGCGTGGGCGGGATAGCGCTCGTGCGGCCGGCGCCAGAAATCGGCCGTGTCGGTCACGAAGGAGGTGGAAGCCTCCAGCACCGCCACCGATTCTTGGGCGGGCCCGATGAGGAACGCGGCGCCGCCCGCACCGGCCGTGTATTCGAGCGCGTCGCGCGGCCGCCCTTGGGCGGTGTCCATCCCCACCGCGATGGCGTAGTCCGTCATGCCCGAGCCCACGAGGCCCAGTGCCGCTTGCATGGCCTCGGTGCCCGCTTTGCACGCGAACTGCCAGTCGGCCGCTAGGGTGTGGGGAATGGCGCCGATGGCCTCCGCGACGATCGTGCTGGTCGGCTTGACGGCATAGGGGTGGCTCTCACTGCCAATCCACACGGCGCCGATGCGTGTTGGGTCGACGGTGGCGCGCTGGAGAGCGTTGCGTACCGCTTCAAGTGACATCGTCGCCACGTCCTCGTCGAGGCCGGGCACTGCCTTTTCCTTGATGGGTGGCGTCCGGGCCTCCTGGCCGTCCCACATGCGGGCAATCTCGGTTCCGGGCAGACGATAGCGGGGCACGTAGGCGCCGTAGCCCACGATGCCCACCTGGCGATGAGGCTTCATGAGCTTGGGCTGCCGCTCTTCCGTTTGAATCAAGTCTCGGGTCCTCTCTCTTCTGTTCGTTCGCGGGCCCCATGCAGACAGAGATCGAGAGCCCCTTTGAGTTCGTCTATGTCAATCTGCGTTTCACGACAAGGGCCGTGCGGACGGGTGTTTGAGATGCCCAGGACTGACAGCCTGTGGCGAACATCACGGATGCCGCTCAGCAGGTCACGTTCACAGGCCACGCCGATGACCAAGCGCGGGCCCATCTCCCGGATACGCTGGCGAGCTTGCTCCCCGCCAGCCACCACAGCCACTTCGACTTCGTGCGCACGCGCTATCTCGCGCGCCTGCTCCAACTGCTCCTTGCGGAGGCAGCGCGGCAGCAGGATGAGCACCCGCTGCGCCTCGATGTCCTGCGGAGCCAGGCGTACGAGGCTGTTGTTGGTGCTGATGAAGGCATGCGCTAGGCGATCGCGGTTGATGGATAGCACGCGGCCCAGCCAGAAGACGGCTCGGTCGATGAAGGCGATGAGGTGGCGGGCCAGCCTCGACGCCCGCCTGCTGCGCGGCCAGTTCACGAGGAGCATGAAGGCGACCAGCCCGTACGCCACGGAGAGCGTCGCCAGGAGACTTGCGAGCGAGAGGAGCAGCACGCGCGGGGCTGCCGTACTCCATTGCTGGAGCCTCGGTGTCACCAGGTACCACGACAGCAGGCTCGCCGCCGCCGCCAGAACGATGACTCCGGCGATGAGTGCGAAGAACAGGCGTTTGGGGGCTGCTGAATCGGGCGTGGCCTGCCCGTCCCAATCGCGCCATTCGTCACCCAGCTTCGGATACCTATCCCTATCGGACATGTTCGCGTTTGCACCCACGAGGGCGAGGCAGAAGCAAGAAACGCACCCGGCCGGCAGCCTGGGGGGCCCTGTGTGGCGCGCCGATGCGCGAGGCGGGACAGGGGCAAGGCCGCGCGGCTCCGCACATGGTGCGAAATCGCACGTGCGGCCCGGCGGCGGGCGGTGGCGGCAACCCACGGAGATCGTCATGCGGCGAAAAGCAGTGAAGGGCCGCCAGCTCTCTGGGGGCTGGCGGCCGAGAACCCTTGGCTCGAACAGAGTCTAGCGTTTCGAGTGCGCGGGGCGTATGGAGAGCGCCGCCGCCTCCGTATAGGTGAACTGGACCTTGTCACCGGGCTTGAGCTGTCGCGCCTTCTCCTGCATCGCCGGATCCTGAACGGCGATGGTGCGGGTGTTGCCGCGCGGGCCGCGGAAGGTGACCTCGTTGTGGAGCGGATCCACCGCCAGAACCTCGGCAACGGCCGTCACGACGCGCGTGCGGATGGTTCCCTTCTCGGTCTTCTGTCGCGTCAATTGCTCGGTCGGGCCACTCATGGGGCTGCCGGGCGGCTGCAACGCGAACGCCACGGCTTCGGTGTACTCCACGTCAACCCGGTCGCCGACCTTGACGCTGTCCAGGCTGAAATCGGCCGGAGCGTCGACGGTGAGCTGTTTGCCGTTCGCCATTTCCAGCGTCACGGCCCGGGTTTGTCGGTCGATGCTCCGTACGGTTCCTGTGGCCGCGATCGTCTCGCTGACGCTGTCGCTGCCTTGGTCTGACGCCGGCTGCGCCATCGCGGACGCGGTGGCCAGGGTGAGTCCCATCGAGATAACGGCTGCCAGAATCAATCTCGTCATCCGAACCTCCCTTCAGGTCTCACCGAAAGCGTCCCCCGGCCTGCCCTGAACGCAAGTCACGGCCCTGCCCTGATGCCGCGCCATTGCCTGAAGCGACGGTTCGGAACCGCGCGCGATTTCGCGGAAGGCGGCGGCTCACGGGTACTCGGGCTGGGCTCTCCAGTCGGGATAGCGGGGCACACCGAATTCGGCGATGCGCGGATGCTCCAGGGCGACGTAGTCGTCGTAGCTCATCTCAAGCGCTTCGTCATGCGCGCCGGCGCGGAACAGGATGGTGCTCTCGCTGGACAGCGTGGGATCGACCACGGTGGGCAGACCGTATAGCGAGCCGAACGGCGGCTCGGCCCCGGGCTCGCAGTCGGGGAAGAACCCCGCGAACCTGGACTCGGCCAGAAGGTGCGCCCGCCGGGCGCCCAGGATTTCGGCCAGCCGGGCCGGCTGCACCGATTCGTTGGCGGGCAGCACGGCCATCCAGGGTGCGCCGTCGACGGACAGCAGGACCGTCTTGGCCACGTGCGCTCCCCGCACATGCGCGGCCTCCGCCAGTTGCGGCGCGGTGATGGCCCGGGGATGCGGGTGTCGCTGGTACCTGACGCCCGCCCGCTCCAGATAGTTCACGATCTTCTGCGGAATCATGGCTTCCTCCCTTCTGAAGCTGGGGACGAATCCGAGCTGAGGCGAGGATTTGCGAGCTCTCTTTTCGGGTACAGTGGGGCGGCCGTGAGCGAGTGGCCCGCGTACCTTTCCGCTCTCGATGTGCGCATCGAAGCGCGCGCGCGAGCCATCGCGGCCGGCCATGTCTGGTGGCCGTGTCGCCGAGGCTGCGATGCGTGTTGTCGCCGCCTGGGTGAGATGCCGCACGCCACTCGCGCCGAGTGGGAGCGGGTGGAGATTGGATTGCGGCGCTTGCCGGCGAGCGTGCAGGCGGGCATCGAAGCGCGCGTGGCGAGCCTGGTCGCCGCGCCTTCCGTGTCGCCGGTCGTGTGTCCCTTTCTCGATCCGAACGACGGCGCGTGCCTGGTCTACGCCCATCGCCTGCTGGCCTGCCGCACCTACGGCTACTTCGTGTCGCGCGGGGATGGCCGCTGGTGCCAGCGCATCGAGGCCGAGTTGGCCGAGCGGGACGAGCGCGTGCTGTTCGGCAACCTGGATGCCGTGATGGACGAGGCCCGCGCCGCGGGTGGCGAGACCATCACCCTGGCGCGGTGGTGGTCCGCGCGTGGACCGGTCGGCAGGGGCGCTTAGGGAAGCGCGAGGTTCGCCATTTCGCCGGCGCCCAGGGCGCGATCGCAAATGCGAAAATCGCCGAGCTGATCCGGCAACTTGCGAGACAGGTGTTGACAGTGCGGCCGGTCGCGGCTATCAATCGACCAAGATTTATCGATACGGAATGGTCGATATGACCGCCGGAGCGACCCATGAGTGACCAAAAGCCGGAGCCCCTGTTTCACGCCCCTGTTCCCACCCTGCGGCGGCTGCCCGCCTACCACCACTACCTGCTGGAGCAACAGAAAGCGGGGCGCGAGGTGGTGTCGTGCACGCACATCGCCGAGGACCTCAAGCTGTACCCCACGCAGGTGCGCAAGGACCTGGCGGCGACGGGCATCGTGGGTAAGCCGAAGGTGGGCTATGTGGTCGATGAGCTCATCGAGGCCATCGAGACCTTCCTGGGCTGGAACGATCAGCACAGCGCCTTTCTGGCCGGCTTGGGTGGCCTGGGCTCGGCCCTCATCGGCTACCCGGGGTTCGATCGCTACGGCCTGGACATCGTGGCCGGCTTCGACGTGGACCCGAAGAAGTTGGATACGGTGGTACACGGCAAGCGCGTCCTGCACCTGGATAAGTTGCCCGGTCTGGCCGCGCGGATGCACGTGCACATCGGCATCATCGCCGTGCCCGCCGAGGCGGCGCAGGCGGTGGCGGATCTCATGGTTCAGGGAGGTATCCGCGCCATTTGGAATTTTGCGCCCGTGGGCCTGAAGGTGCCCGCGGACGTTGTGGTCCATAACGAAGACCTCGCGGCGTCGCTGGCTGTGTTCCTGCAGAAGCAAACGCTGGCGGCGGTCGCCCAACCCAGAGGAGTGAAGCGCGATGCTGGCCGAAGATAGTCCGTCCACACTGCCGGGGCGGCGGTTCCAAAAGGTCTGCGACATCCTGGCGAGCTACGACCACAAGCCGTCGTGCCTGATCCCCATCCTGCAGGCTGTCCAGGAGGAGTACCGCTACCTGCCCGAGGAGGTCATGACCTACGTGGCCACCTCGCTGGGCCTGCCGCCCGCCGAAGTCTACGGCGTGGCCACCTTCTATGCCCACTTCGCCTTGGCCCCCAAGGGCAAGTACGTGCTGCGCCTGTGCGACGGCACGGCCTGCCACGTGAAGCGTTCCATTCCCATCTTGGAGGCCCTGCGCGCCAAGCTGCGCGTGAGCGAGTCCAAGCCCACCACCGACGATCTGCTGTTCACGGTGGAGACTGTGTCGTGCCTGGGCGCCTGCGGCCTGGCACCCGTGCTGCTGGTGAACGAGCAGGTGCACGGCCAGGTCACGCCCGAGGCGGCCTGCCGGATCGTCGACGACATCGTCGCCAAGGAGACAGCCCAATGAGTGCCCTGACACAAGAACGATTGCTCGAACAAGGTCGGGCCTACGACGCGGCGGCCAGCGGGGCGCAGCGGCGCGTGGTGATCTGCGCCGGCACGGGCTGCATGGCTTCTGGCGCTCTGGACGTGTTCAACGAATTCGTGCGCGCCATCGAGGCCGCGGGGCTGCCGGTGGTCGCCGAGTTGCGCCCCGAGGAAGCGCCCGCGCCCGGCTTCGTGCACGTCTCGCGCAGCGGCTGCCAGGGGTTCTGCCAGATGGGCCCCCTGGCCACCATCCTGCCCGACGGGATCCTCTACACGCGCGTGAAGAAGGCCGACGTGACCGAGATCGTGGAGACCACCCTGGGGCGCGGGCAACCCGTGGAGCGCCTGCTCTACCTGGACAAGGCGGCGGGGCAACGCTGCCGCGGGGTCAGCGAAATCCCCTTCTACAAGGCGCAACATCGCTTTGTCCTCAAGGAGTGCGGGATCATCGATCCGGACAGCCTGCCGGAGTACCTGTCGCGCGGCGGCTACCAAGCCGCCTGTCGCGCCTACACCAGCATGACCCCGCAACAGGTGTGCGCCGAGATCGAGCGTTCCGGCCTGCGCGGGCGCGGCGGCGGTGGCTTCCCCACGGGTCGCAAGTGGGAGCTGGCGCGCGTGCAGCCCGCCACGCCCAAGTACGTCATCTGCAACGGCGACGAGGGCGATCCCGGTGCCTTCATGGACCGCAGCGTGATGGAGGGCAATCCCCACAGCGTGATCGAGGGACTGCTCATCGCGGCCCGCGCGGTGGGGGCCAGCGGCGCCTTCGTCTACGTGCGCGCCGAGTACCCGCTGGCCGTGCGCCGCGTGCGCAAGGCAGTGGCCGACGCGACCAAAGCGGGCTTGCTGGGCGACAACCTCTTCGGGACGAAGGAGAGCCTGACCATCACGGTGATGGAGGGAGCGGGCGCCTTCGTGTGTGGCGAGGAGACGGCGCTCATCGCCTCGGTGGAGGGCAAGCGGGGGATGCCCGCGCCCAAGCCGCCGTTCCCGGCCCAGGCCGGCCTGTGGGGCAAGCCCACGGTCATCAACAACGTGGAGACGCTGGCCACCGTGCCGCGCATCCTCAACATGGGCGTCGATGCCTTCCGTACCTTGGGCTCGCGCACCTCGCCAGGCACCAAGACCTTCGCCCTCACTGGCCACGTGGTGAACACGGGGCTCATCGAGGTGTCCTTCGGCGCCACCCTGCGCGACATCGTGTTCGGCGTGGGCGGCGGCGTGACCACCGACGACGGCAGCGGGCCCTCGGAGCTCAAGGCCGTGCAGATCGGCGGACCCTCGGGCGGCTGCCTGACGCCCGACCACCTCGATCTGCCGCTCGACTTCGATTCGTTGCGCGGCATCGGCGCCATGGTGGGCTCGGGTGGCCTGGTGGTCATGAACCAGGACACGTGCATGGTGTCCATGGCCCGCTTCTTCATGCAGTTCACGCAGAACGAGTCGTGCGGCAAATGCGTCCTGTGTCGCGAGGGCACCAAGCAGATGCTGGCCTTGCTCGACGACATCGTGGAGGGCCGGGCCACCCTGGACACCTTGGCCTTGCTCGAACAGTTGGCGCGCACCGTTCAGAAGGGCTCGCTGTGCGGCCTGGGCAAGACCGCGCCCAACCCCGTGTTGTCCATGATGCGGCTGTTCCGCGACGAGTATCTGGCCCACGTGGTGGAGAAGCGCTGCCCCGCCAAGCGATGCAAGGCGCTGCTGCGCCCGCACGTCATCCCGGCCAAGTGCAAGGGTTGTGGCGTGTGCATCAAGGCCTGCCCGGTTGGGGCCATCACGGGCGCCAAGCGCCAAGTCCACCTCATCAACGATGCCCTGTGTACCCGTTGCGGCGCCTGTGCCAAGGCCTGCCGCCTGGGTGCGATTGAAGGAGTCTGATCATGAGCGCCACGGTCGAAATCAATGGTCGCCCGGTCGTCATCGAAGGCGAGCGCAACCTGCTGGAGGTCATCCGCAAGGCCAACGTGGACCTGCCGACCTTCTGCTACCACTCGCAATTGAGCGTCTACGGCGCCTGCCGCCTGTGCCTGGTCGAGGTGGAGGGCAAGGGCATCATGGCCTCGTGCTCGGTGGCCCCCGAGGCCGGGGCCAAGGTGCGCACGCACACGCCTGAGCTGCGCGAGATGCGGCGGATGACGCTGGAGCTTCTGCTGGCCAACCACGAGATGAACTGCCCGACCTGCCCCAAGAGCAGCAATTGCCAACTGCAGGACCTAGCGCGCAAGCTGGGCGTGAGCACGGTGCGCTTCAAGAAGGCAGAGTGCACGCGGCCCCTGGACAAGTCGTCGCCCTACCTGGTGCGCGATCCCAACAAGTGCGTGCTGTGCGGTGATTGCGTGCGCGTGTGCAAGGAAGTGCAGGGCATCGGCGCCATCGACTTCGCCTTCCGCGGCGCCAACGTGTCCGTGGTGCCCGCCTTCGGAAAGGAGCTGGACCACGTGGAATGCGTGGGCTGTGGCCAGTGCGCCAGCGTGTGCCCCACGGCGGCCCTGGTACCGCGCTCAGATGTGGCGCCCGTGTTCGCGGCCTTGGCCGACAAGGGCAACGAGGTGGTGGCGCAGATCGCCCCCGCGGTGCGCGTGGCCTTGGGCGAGGCCTATGGCCTGCCCGCCGGCACGGTGACCACGGGACAGATCGTGGCCGGGCTCAAGGCGCTGGGCTTTGCCCGCGTCTACGACACGGCCTATTCGGCGGACCTGACGGTGTTGGAAGAGACGCACGAGTTCTTGGGCCGCAAGACCAAGGGCGAGCGCCTGCCCCACCTCACGTCGTGCTGCCCGGCCTGGGTGCGCTTCGTGGAGCAGTACTACCCCAAGTGGGTCAGCCATCTGTCGTCGTGCAAGTCGCCGCAGCAGATGCTGGGCTCGGTGATCAAGAATGAGGGGGCGCCGGCGGGCAAGCGCCTGGTGGTGGTCAGCATCATGCCGTGCACGGCCAAGAAGGGCGAGGCGGCGCTGGACAAGTTCCGCAAGGACGGCGAGCGCGACGTGGACTTCGTGCTCACCACGCAGGAGCTAGTGCGCATGATGGACGAGGCCGGGCTGCGCTTCACCGACCTAGACCCCGAATCGTTGGACAGCCCCTTCGGCATGAAGACCGGTGCGGCCTTGCTGTTCGGCGTGTCGGGCGGCGTGAGCGAGGCCGTGCTGCGCCAGGCTGCCGAGGAGTTGGGCGCGGCCCGCGATCAGAGCTTCTTGGCCGTGCGCAGCGAGAATGCCGTGCGCGAGGTGGAGCTGCGCGTGGGGCAGACGCCGCTGCGCCTGGCGGTGGTCAGCGGCTTGGCCAACGCCAAGAAGCTGCTGGCTCGGGTGGAGAGCGGCGAGGCGGAATACGACCTCATCGAGGTCATGGCCTGCCCGGGCGGCTGTGTGAACGGCGCGGGCAATCCGGTGCGCCAGAAGGGCACGATTCGCGCGCGCAGCAAGGGCCTGTACGATGCAGACAAGATGCTCGATCTGCACCGCTCCGGCGAGAACCCGCAGCTGCAAGCTCACTACGAGCGCGTGCTGGGACCGGTGGGCGGACACAAGGCCCACGCCTTGCTGCACACTCACTACCAGAACCGCGCCCGCATCGACGGGGCCCCGATGCAGCTGGTGACAGGGACGGCGAGCGCGGCGCTGTCGGTCACGGTGTGCGTGGGCACGAGCTGCCACGTGCGCGGAGCCCAGACGCTGCTGCGCCACCTCATCGCCGAGGTGGAGAGGCTGGGTCTGGCGGACCGGGTGGACATCACGGCCAGCTTCTGTCACGAGGCCTGCGATCGCGGACCCACCGTGACGGTGGGCGAAAAGGTCATCCACCACGCCACCACAGAGCTGGCCCTGGCGGCCATTCAAGCGGCCCTGGCCCCTCTGCCGAAGGAAACGGGGCACACGGAGAGCGTGCATGGCTAGCGAGATCGTCTTCACCCGCAAGGCGCGTTGCCGCGATTGTCATCGCTGCCTGCGCGCCTGTCCGGTGAAGGCGATCCGCGTACACGACGGCCAGGCCCAGGTTGTGCCCGAGCTGTGCATCGCCTGCGGCACATGCATCCGCGAGTGCCCGCAGAAGGCCAAGGCCTATCGCAACGACGTGGCCGAGGCCATCCGCTGCGTGAATCAGAAGGGGCGCACGGTGGCCAGCATGGCTCCCGCCTACGCGGGCGTCTTCGAGCCCTGGGAGCAGCGCCGTCTGGCCTCGGCGCTGCGGCGGTTGGGCTTCAGCCACGTGGCCGAGACGGCGGTGGGGGCCAAGGAAGTGGCGCGGGTGGGCGCGGCCTACATCGGCGAGCGCGCCGCGGAGTCGCATGTGTGGGCCTCGTGCCCGGCGGTCATCGAGTACGTGCGCCGCTATCGTCCGGAGCAGGCCGGGCTACTCACGCCCATCGCCTCGCCCATGGTGGCGCACGCGCGCTGGCTCAAGCAGCGCTTCGGGGCGGACACGCGCGTGGTGTTCATCGGGCCCTGCGTGGCCAAGAAGGCCGAGGCCGAGCGCGCGGACGTGGCGGGCGCGGTGGACGTGGTGCTGACCTTCGAAGAGCTCGGTGAGTGGCTGGCCCAGGAGGGCATCACCCTCGCGGCCTGCGAGGAGAGCGAGTTCGACGAGGTGGCGGGCGAGGCACGCCTTTATCCCTTGCCCGAGGGCGCCCTGCGCACGGCGCACCTGGTGACCCGCGGCCTGGGGCACGAGGCCTTCTCGGTGAGCGGCTTCGCCGACGTGGATCGCGCCCTCGATCTGCTGGTCGCCGAACCCGCACCGCGCGTGCTGGAGCCGCTGTTTTGCCCCGGCGGATGCGCCAACGGTCCGGCCGCGGCCAGCCGGCGCAATCTTCACGCGCGCCGTTTTGCCGTCGAGCAACACGCGGCCCACGCGGGCCCGGGCGTGACGGCCACCGCCGACGACGCGCTCCTGGTCGACCGCGGGCTTACGCCCAAACGCCCCGATTTGGCCCCGGTCAGCGAGGCGGCCATCGAAGAGATGTTGGCCCGCACGGGCAAGACCGCGCCCGAGGATCGCTTGGACTGCGGCGCCTGCGGCTATGCGAGCTGTCGCGACAACGCCATCGCCGCCGTGCGCGGCATGGCCGAGCCCGACATGTGCATTCCCCACATGCGCCGCCTGGCCGAGATGCGCACCGACCGCATCCTGGAGGCCAGCCCCAACGGCATCCTGGTGCTGGACGCGCACTTCCAGATCCTGAGCATGAATCCCGCCTTCCGGCGGCTCTTCCGTTCCAGCGAAACCATGCTCGGCAAGCACATCTCCGAGCTCATGGATCCGGAGCCTTTCATGCGGATCGCGGCGGGTCCCGAACGGCACCTCGAATTGACGGTGAACCACACGCGCTTCGGGGTGCTGTGCCACGAGATCCTCTATGAGTTGAAAGTCGCCCAGCAGTACGTGGGCTTCTTCGTCGATATCTCGGGGAATCAGTCGGACCAGCACAAGCTGGAGCAGCTACGCACGCAAACCATCGCTCAGGCGCAGGAGTTGCTCGATCACCAGGTGGCCATCGCCCAGCAATTGGCGCAGTTCCTGGGCGAAAGCACGGCCAAGGGTGAGGTCCTGGTCGAGAACCTCATCAAGTTGGCGGGCAAGAACGACGGCGGCAACGATCCCATTTCGCGCTGGCGATGGAATACCTTCACGTCGAGGTAGAGATCGCCGCATCACCCAAGCGGGCGGGCCAGCCGTCGGGTGACGTGGTGAAGGTGGTGCGCAGCCCGGGCTGGACCACCGTGGTGTGCTGCGACGGGATGGGCTCGGGGATTCGCGCCAACGTGGCCGCGCAGCTCCACACGGCTCGCCTGTTGGAATTGGAAAAGCAGGGCCTGTCCCTGCGTGACGCCTTCGCCCGTGTGGTGGCCACCATTCACGCGAGCCGGGGCCAAACCCCGATGTACGCGGCCTTGACGGTGGCGCGCATCCTCCATTCGGGTGAGGCCGAGGTCCTGACCTACGACATGCCTGCGCCCATCTTGGCCGGTGTCCTGCACGCCTCCGTGCTGCCGCAACGCCTATTTCACGCCGACGCGGCCCTGTTGGGCGAGAGCCACTGCCACCTCAACGAGGGTGAGGGGCTGGTCCTGGTCAGCGACGGTGTGACCCAGGCCGGGATCGGCACCAGCTTCCGCGACGGCTGGGGCATCGAGAACGCGGCCCGGTGCCTGGACACGGCCCTGGGGCGCAAAGCGCCGCTGGACGGGCTGGCTGCCTATCTGCACAAGCGGGCGCGCCAGACCTGGGGCGACAAGGCAGGCGACGACTGCACGGCGGTGCTGGCTCACTGTCGGCCGGGCAAGCAGCTCTCCATCCTCACCGGACCGCCACGCCAACCTTCGTTCGACAAGGAGGTGGTGATGCGCTTTTTGGCCACGCCCGGGTGGAAGGTGGTGTGCGGGGCGACCAGCGCCAAGATCGTGGCCCGCCATTTGGGCAAGAAGGTCGAAATGGACGACGACTTCCAGACCCTGGTGGCCCCGCCCAGCTACCGCATCGAGGGCATCGACCTGGTCACCGAGGGCGCCATCACCCTCAACCAAGTCTACAACATCCTCGACGAGGATCCGGCGCGCTACGACGAATGGAGCGGGGTGACTCAGCTCTGCGGCCTGCTGCGCGACGCGGATCGGGTGCACTTCTTCCTGGGCACGGCCTGCAATCCCGCCAACCAAGACATCTCGTTTCAGCAGAAAGGCATCCTGCCGCGCACGCGCACGGTGCCCCTCATTCGCGATCGCCTGATCGCCGCCGGGAAACTGGTGGTGGTCGACGTCACCTGATCGCGCAGCTCGACGGCTGCTAGCGGCTGCTCATGGCGCGGCTGTACGCGTCGATGGCGCGGCGGGCGCGATACAGGTTGGGGCGGGTGGTCAGACGGGCAGGCAAGGGCTCGCGGGGCGCGGACCAGAAGGGCAGGGCAGGGCGCTCGTCGTGCACCGCCGGGGCCGCTGCCACGGCACGGACCATGGGCGCCGGGGCTGCCGCGCGACGCGCGTGCACCGCCAACTCCAGGCTGGCCATGCGGAACGTCTCGACGATCTGCACGCGGTACATACGCCCCGCAATATGCCCTGGCGCGGGTGCGAGTGAATAGAGAAATTGCCTACATGGGCTCGGCTGAAGGGGACAGCGCGACTAGAAATCGGGCCCGTCGAGCATGGGGGCGCCCTTGCCTCTGAGACACCGCCGCAGCAGAGCCAGACTCTTGAGCACGGTCTTGCTGACCGCCTGCTTGGTTATGCCAAGCTGCTGGCCGATTTCACTCAGGCTCAGGTCATGACCGAAATGGAGCCGGAGAAGCTGGCGGGGCTTGTCCGCCAGGGCGGCCAGGCAGTCATCGACCCAGCGCTGCCACTTCGCCCCTTCGGCGACCGCGGGCAGGTCGGGTTCCGCGGCCATGTCGCGGCTGTTCACTTCCCGAGCCCGGCGCTGCATGTCGAGGTGCCGGCGCGCCCGCCGGGTCGTCATCATGCGCAAATAGGCCTCGATCGATTCCTCTCGCTGCAGAGTATCCACGTAGCGGTACAGGAAATCGGTGAGCACGTCCGCCACCAAAGCCTCGGCCTCGGCCGCGCAACGGAGAACGCTGGCAGCCAGGACCTGCAGCGCCCGCTGGTGGGCCAGGTAGACCTGTCGCTGGGCCTGGTGCTCGCGGCGCCTGAGCCGCGGCAGCAAGTCAGACCGTGGGGCCGCCGGCTCAGCGACGGCCGGCGCTAGCTTGGATTCGCGACTCACGCGGGCCGGCAAGCTAGCGCGCCGACCTGTGCGCGACAAGACCACGCTTGACGACTTGAGTCCGGGCCCCGGATTATCCCGCTCGCCTCGCGGTTGACGACGAGGGTGCTGCCGGTCCACCAGGAAGAGACTCCGCCGGAATCGCCGCTGCGTCCGCAGCATGCAAGGAAGTTCATGACCGACGGCTTGGAAGAGGAACTCAGACGCAGACTGTCGCCCGCGCGGGCGGACGGCCCTGCCTGCGCGACCAGGCTGTACGCCTACGCGGCGGGGGAGCTCTCGCCTGGAGAGGCGGCCGCGTTCGAGGAGCACATGCGGGACTGTTCCGAGTGCCGCCAGGACCTAGCGGCCTTCGAGCGTGCGGCGAACGTGGCCGCCGCTCGCCCGCGCCCGTCCTTCTGGCGGCGGCCCTGGCGCCCCATGCTCGTCGCGGGTTGCACGCTGGGGGTGGCGCTCTTCCTCTGGCAGGTCGGCGCCTTCAGGGCAACACCGGATAGGTTCGCCGAGCTGCGCCCGAAAGGTGGTCCGCGGCTCACCATAGCCGCACGCCGAGGCGCCGACGAGCGGGTTGCACCGCGGGACTTCCTGACCGGCGATACGCTGGGTTTCTTCTACTCGTCGCCCTCGCCGGTGTGGCCGATGTTGTTCTTCTGCGACGAGCGAGGCACGGTGAGCCGCATCTTCCCGAGCGGCGAGCCCATCCTGCTGCCGGCTGCCGACAACGCCGCCCTGCCCGCCGGTGTGGTCATCGAACCGGTCAGCGGCTGCGAGTGGCTGGTGGCGCTCTTCGCGCCCGAAACCGAGCGCCCCGCTCTCGACGACATCACAGCCACGCTGCGGGGCGCGCTGGGTGCCCACGGCCCCGGCTGTCAGCTCACGTTGCCCCCTCTGCCGGGAATGGCCACGCAGGTCGTTCCCCTCGCTCGTGGTCGATGAAGACGGTTCTGCTGCTCGCCGCCATCACGTTGCTTTGCGGCTTCAGGGTCCGCCCTGCCCAGGCCCAGTCGCCGGTTCGCTACGCCTTGGTGATCGGCAACGACGAGGGCCGCGCCCCGGATGGCACGCGCATGGAACGTCTGCTCCACGCGGAACGCGAGGCGCGTGAGCTTCGCGATGCCCTGGTCCGCGCGGGCGCCTTCTCCGATTCGGGTGACCGGGTGGTCCTGCTGACCGGCAGGGGACGTGCGGACATCCTGAGCGCGGCCCGCAAGTTGGCCGAGCGGCACCGGAGCGAGCGGCAGCGCTGGGGCAACCTGCCCACCCTGTTTGCGTTCTTCTTTACCGGCCACGGCTTGGATCGGCAATTGCTCACCGCCGATGAGCCGCTGACCGCTGAGGATCTGGGGCTCATCTTTCGCGAGATGGGCGCGACCATGACCTTCGGCATGTTTGATTCGTGCTTCAGCGGCAGCCTGGACTTGCACAGCCTGCGTGCCAAAGGCGTGAAGGTTCTGCCCGGCTTCAACCCTTTTCAGGAACTGCCGCGCGAGATCCTCAGCGCGCAGGGAACCATGTGGATGGTTTCCAGTCGCGCCGATCAGGTGAGCTATGAAGACCGGAAATTGGGTGGGGTGATGACCCATTTCTTCATCGAGGGACTGGAGAAGGCGCGCTCCGACGAGTTCGGCGTCAGCATCGATTCCCTTTGGGAATACGCGAGCCGCCAGACCCAGCGCTACACCGCGGGCCTGGGGCGGCCGCAGACCCCGCAGAAGATGGTTCGCGAGCTGACGGCCAGCGGCCCCGTATACCTGAGCTATCGGCGGACGCGCGATGCCGAGCTGCGCTTTGCGCCCGCGGTGGCCGGCCATTTCCTTCTACGCTATGAGGCGGGCGAGCTGTCCGAGTTGGTCGTCAAGCGCGCCGGCGAGCCTTTGCAGATGCGGCTGTTTTCGGGCCCGCTGTGGATCGAACGCGTCGGTGAAGGCCCGCGCGAGAGCCAGCGCGTGGAACTGGTGGCCGGTGGCAGCGTGACGGTGCGGACCGACGACAACTGGCATGGAGCCTCGCTGCCGGGACAGAGACGGATCGCCCAGAAGGGTGCCATGGCCGACATCACCATGGTGCAAGAGGCGCCGCACACGACGGCCGCGGTGGGCCTGGCCTACCGGTTGACCTTGGGTCCGCAAGACAGCATCAGCCCCTTGCACGCCGCGGAGTTGGGGACGCGATTCGACCACGGCCGCCTGGCGGGGGGCATCGCGCTGGGCCGGGGCTGGCGTTCGCGCACCTATCCGGCCTGGTCATACAAAGCCCGGCGGACAGACGTGAGTGTCTGCGCCGGCCCGGCCTGGAATGTGGGCCCGCTGCGGCTGGGGCTCTCGGCCGAACTGCGCTCGTCGTGGTCCGCGGTTCGCTACGGCGACGGGGCGCGCGCGGACCACCACCTGTGGGGCAGCGCCGCGTACAGCGAGGCGATCCTGGCCTTTGGGCCGCGCGGCCTTCCTTTGCTGCTGGTGGCCCGCGTGGGCCTAGCCGTGGAACAGACCATGAGCGCCGCCTTCGACGCGCAAGCGAAAGACTGGTCTGCCTCGCCGGTGGTGAGCCTGGGCCTCTCGGCGCGCCTCAACTGACGGGAGCATGACTTGAGGATCCCCGCGCTCGTTCAGAACCCACTCGTCCTCCTTGGCCTTTCCGTCGCCGTGGCCACGCAGGCCTGCTACAGCACGCGCTTGGAATGCACCTCGAACGCGGACTGCCCCGGCTCGGTGTGCGGCAACGGCCGCTGTCTGCTCCCCGACGCCAGGCCTGACAATGGCTCCCGGTTGTCGGCCGTGGACGCCGGGCCGGACCAGGGCAGCGCGGACAAGCCCGAGCCCGCGCCGGACGTTGCTGACCCCGCCGACGCCGACGCGGACGCGGCCGAGGACGCCCGTGACGCCGTGGCGAACCAGCATGCGGATTCGCGCGATGCTGACGAAGACAAGGGCGATGCTCTCGCGGACCTGCCGAGCGACGCCGCGGTCGATGGCGCGGGCGACGCCGCCGCGAATCCCGTCGAGAGCGGAGACCTCACCTCTCTCGAATTGCTCTCGCAAACGCGATCGCTGGGCGGCATGCCCATGCGAGTCGTGAAACACGACCGATACATCGTCCTCGGGGACTGGCACCTCACGGTCGACTCGAGCTCGGACGGCAGCATCCAAATCTACGACGTGGCCGATCCCTCTGGGCCCACCCTCGTCAGCTCACTGGCCACGGCTGGAGAAGAGGTCCACGACCTCGCGCTCTACGGCGACCGCCTTTACGTCGCCAACGATGTGTGGGGCCTGCGCGTCGTGGATATCTCAATCCCCACGCGGCCTGCATCCTTGGGCACGCGCAGCGACGGAACCTATGCTCATTCCATCGCCATCGTGCCGCCTACAGACGGCGAGCCCGTTGTCTTGCTGGGCTATCTATTTGTCGGCGGAGTGCAGGCCTACGGCATGGCCCAAGCGAGTGTTCTGCGGCCGTTCCTCTACGAGCCGAGCCTGGTGACGCCCCATGCGACCGCGACGCACATCGAGCAGCTCGGGGTCGCTGGCGAATTTGCCTATGCGTGGGTCAGCGACGGTCTTTCCCAGGCTTGCCTGGAGATCCTGCACGCCTCCCAACCCTCCCTCGCCCAGCCGCGCAAGCTGTGCCTGCCGTTCGTGCAGAACGGAGTGCCTGGGGATTCCCGGGTGCAGGGGCGCTTCCTGTATCTGGCGACCTCCTTCGCGGCCCTCGACGCGGGCAACAATCCGGGCGGCTTGCGCATTATCGACTTGGTCGATCCGGCCAACCCCACGGTGGTCGGCGGCCTGGACTTGCCACCCAGCCCAAGCCGGATCCCGTGGCGCGGAACCGGCCTGGCCACCGACGGCGCGCATGTCTTTCTGGTCGGGCATACCGGCGTCCACATCATCGACGTCTCCGTCCCCTCGTCGCCGCGCTTGCTTCGCACCCAGCCCTTTCCCGCCTCCCTGGGAGAATGCCAGGGCGGCTTCGCGCTGCTCGACGGCAACATGCTCTACGTCGGCGCGTACTGCGCACCGCCCGAGGGTCACGGAGGCCTGCTCGTGTACCGACGAACCCCGAGCGTCGACGGCACGAGTCGGTAACCGAGGAAGGCTGTCCGGCATCGACCCGCGCGCCCTTGGGGCCGTGCCAGGGGGGCTACGGATTGCGGAGTCGCTACATGACCTGCAGCACGTCCAGGTACACGGCGGGCGCCGCCTGGAGATCCGCACCCAACGGGGCGTAGGCCACATCGGCGCGGATGAGCAGCGAATCGCCCCAGCGCAGACGCGGACCACCGCCGGCGCCCCAATGCACGCGAAAGCTGCCGTCAGCGGGCGATGCCGAGAACGCGCGCGCCCAAACCCGGCCCACGTCGGCGAAGGCCGCCACGCCGAGCTCGAAGCGCTGACTGCCCAGGGAGAAGGGCACCAGGAAGGACCGCACCTCCAGATTGGCGATGAGCTTGGTCTGTCCGGCCAGACGTCCCTGGGGCACGCCACGAATGCCGCGCGAGCCGCCGGGACCCGTGGTGCCCTCCAGGCCGCCGAAGCGGGTCAGCTCCATGAGCGGCGGCCGGCCCGCAACGACATCGGCCACCAGGCGGCCGGCCAGGGAGAGGTGTTTCCCCAGGAGACTGTGGTAGCCGCGCAGGGTCAGGTTGGCCCCGCAGTAGCGATCGCCGCTCGCGGTCCCGCAGCGGACCGCGCCCTCATGGAACCACCCGCGCGTGGCTACCGTCTCATGGTCGCGCGTGTCGTAGATGAAGCCCATGGCCAGGCTGGGCTGCACGCCATCGCCGAGAGCAAAGGGTGCGCCTGCCGCAAGATCGCGCTCCAGCAGACTGCCCGCGAACACGCCGATGGAAAGCCACTGCACGTTCATGTCGGCGAAGGCCGACCAACTGGGCGTAAGGCGATAGCGCGCGGTGGCGCGCAACTCGGGGGTGACCGCGTCGTATTGGTAGAAGTGGCGTGCGCGTACGTAGGCGTCGCTGCCCTTGGGCAGGCCTTGCCACAAGGACTGGGCCGGCGTGGCGTTGCCCACCCCGAAGTAGCCCAGGTTCGTGGTGCGCAGGTAGCCGGCCTGCACGGTCAGACGCAGCGGCTCGATCCAGGCACGCGTGCGATCGAGGCGCAGGCAGACCTCGCGGTAGGGGAACTCGGCGCCCGTGGCCCCGTTGCGCACGCTGGTGGCCGCGGCCACTTGCAGCTTCCAGTCGTAGGGTCGGCGTTCATCGCGAAAGCGCACGAGCTGTCCGTAAACGCCGAACCTGAACCCCACGTCCGGATCGTTGGCCAGGATGGGGAGCAGCCCGGGCTCCGTGCGATCCACCGGCAACGACTGCGCCACCGCCGGGGCGGGCAACCAGAATAGAAGCAACGCGGCCAGCCGGACCGCACGCTCGGCCAGCGGGCGCTTCATCCGCGGGCCAGTCTAGACGATGGCCGATCGCGCATGTGCGGACGTCATTCGGCAAGGATCGACGTCGTGCGTTCGGGCGATCGGGCTATGCAAGGCGGGGTGGCTGTGGCATGTCTCTGGCCTCGACGAGCACGCGCCATGAGTGAATTCACCTTTCAAGGCCAAGGAACGCTGAAGCGTATCGACAGCTTCACGTCGAAGGCGGGCAAGACCATCCTCACCCTCATCTGCGAGACCGACGGGCAGTACCCGCAGCTCGTGCCCATCAAGGTCTTCGGGCGACTGGCCGAGCAGGCCTCATCCTGGAAGCCCGGCATGGTCTTGACGGTCAGCGGCCGGCTGGGCGGGCGTGACTGGAACGGCAAGGTCTTCGGCGACATCGTGGCCAACAGCGTGCAGGTGAGCCGCAGCGACGACGGCCCGCCCGGCGACGATTTCGGCCCGCCCCCGCGGGATCTCGACGAACCGCCGTTTTAATGGGAACCCTGGGAGGGTTCCCAAACCCTCCCGCGATGGTACGCGCCGGGCGGAGCCCGTCGCTCCCCACGCGAGCGATGGGAACCCAGTGCGCGCCGATCGCTGCCCACGGGATCGTGGGAACCCTGGGAGGGATGCCAAACCCTCCCGCGATGGTCCGCTGGGATTCCTGTGCCTCCTTGTGCGAAGGAGATCTCTGCTACGCACGCGCTCGCGGCAGAGCGGTGGGCTGGCTTCTTCAGGCCGCGTGCGCCAGACTTCCGGCGCATGAACCAGGCTATTGCTGACTTCTGCAGTTGCCGTTTCGTGGCCTTCGTGGGTGTGTCGCGCCAGAAGCACAAATGGGGCAACCAGGCCTTTCGCGAGTTGAAGAGGCGGGGCCTGCGCGTGCTGCCGGTTCATCCGAGCTTACCGACGGTGGACGGCGGGCCTTGCTATGGAGCCCTCGACCGATTGCCCGAGAGGCCCGAGGGCGTGGTTATTTGTGTGCAGTCGGCGAAGGTGCCGCCACTCCTGCGCCAGGCCGCGGCCCTGGGCATCGGTCGCGTCTGGCTGCAGCAAGGCGCCGAGAGCGACGAAGCCACGCGTGTGGCCCAGGAGCTGAATCTCTCGCTCGCGGAGAAGGCATGCATCCTCATGCACGCCCCGCCCGTGCGTGGCTTCCATCGTGTGCACCGCGGCCTGATGCGACTCTTCGGGCGTCTTTAGGGCTTGGTGGGTTGAGCCTTGGGCGAGCCCGCGGAGCGGGACAGGGCCTCTTTGGCTTGTTTGAAGAATCCCTTGCGTGACGCCGCGACCTCCGGGGGGAGATTGTCGAACCCTTCACGCAGCCCGATGACGAACGCATTTCGTAGGACGCCAAGGATGGCCGGCACGAGTTGGATGTCCGGGCTGTCCAAGGTGCCGAGGATGGGAATGATGGTGGCCACGGCCTTGTGGCCTTCCACCTCTCCCGAGGTCACATTGATGGTCTTGTCGGCCAGCCAGGCTTTGGTGCGATCGAGCCACGAGTGATCGCCAGCCTCGATCTTGACGTCCTTGAGCACCGGCTTGACGCCGCCATGGAGCTTACCGGCCTCGCAGCGGAACACGATGAAGACATCGAAGGTGCCCTCGGGGATCCGCAGGTCGGTGCGGGGCGCGATGAGACTCTCGAGCTCGCGCAGGTGGAAGCCGTGCAGCTCGGCGCGACCACCGAACCTGAGGCGAGAGGCGTACGGGTCCGCGTCGACGGACAGGTTGAATCGGCCATGGCGCCCGATGCGACCGCTGCCTGTCACGTGGAGCGGTCGCCCCTGCGTCAGCTCCGAGCGGGTCGCCACTCCGCTCACCGTGAGGTTGACGTCATGGATGCGCAGCTTGCCGCCCGCGGCGGGCTCGCGGTAGAGGATCCCGGCCTTTCGGACGCGCACCCGGTCGACGGCGAATGCGGGCAGTCGTCGCAGAATGTGCTGCGGGTTGATGGCCGTCAGGGAACTCTCGCCAGCGGCCTGCTGGGGGGAGGGCTCCTCGGCGCCTTCCTTCGAGGCGGGGCGCTCGTTCTCCGCGCGGATCAGCGTGGCGACCGCACGATCGATGTCGAGGCGCCCGACCAGGCGTCCGCGCAGAAGCGCGAGCGGGCGGAGGCGAAACTCGGCACGTTCGCAGGAGAGCACGGCCCGGAGCCCGCGGTCGTCAGAGGCTATCTGCAACGCCCGTAGCCGAATCCCGGGCGGGGCTAGGCCCACGTGAACGCGATAGAGATCGCCATGCACGCCGGGCGCGCTCTGCAAGGCGCGGCGAACGTAGCGTGTGGCCAGCAGATCCAGGACGCGTCGAATACCCGCCACGACCGTGATGGCCATGGCGGCCCACGCGAGCGATCGAGCCCGAACGCGCGTTTGCACGGCGGCGCGCGTGAGCTGCGGTCCGCGCCTCAAGGCTTGCGAGACCCAAGACGGCCTCGTGTCTCCCCGACTCCCCTCGACTCGGCTTTTGTCCGATGACACCCGGCCCTCCTGAGGTGAAGTGTACGGACCGCTCGAGGC
>JAEXQJ010000030.1 GCA_023438785.1 Pseudomonadota bacterium | reverse complement strand
TCCGCCCCCTGGGCGGGGGCCGCCCGCCGGGGGGGGCGCGCCACCGCCGCGCCCACCACGTGGCGCACAGCCGCGTAGACCTCCTGGGGACGCGAGAACCGCACCTCCATCTTCTGCGGGTGCACGTTCACGTCCAAATCGTCGCCGGGCATCTCGACAAAGAGAGCCGCCAGGGGATAGCGCCCCTTCTCCAGGAGCTCGCCGTAGCCCATGGCCAGGGCATGCAGGAGCGATCTGTCGCGCACGAAACGCCGGCCCACGAAGAGGAAGGTCGAGCGGCCGGCGGGTGCGGCTTCTTCAGGCGACGCGAGGAACGCGCGAACCTGGATGCCCCCCTCCTCGCCCTGGGCCTCGTGCAGCACACCGGCGCCCCGTCGGGCCAGGGCCGCTCGCACGCGCTCGGCCATGTCGCGATGGGGCGGCAGATCGAGCGCCACGCGCCCATTGGCGCGCAGGCGAAAGTGGGTCTGGGGCTGGGCCAGCGCCAGACGCAGGACGGCCTCGGAGACATTGGCCGCTTCCGTGACCTCAGACTTGAGGAACTTGAGGCGCGCCGGCGTGTTGAAGAACAGATCGCGCACCTCGACCTGGGTGCCGTCCGCGATTCCCACCTCGCCCGAATCGGTCTCTGAGCCCGCCTCACAGGTCAGGCTGAAGCCCGCCGTCGCACCGGGCCGCTTCGTGCGCACGGTCAGGCGCGCCACGGCCGCGATGGAGGGCAGCGCCTCGCCCCGGAACCCAAAGGTCTGCAGGGCCCACAGATCGTCGGGACAGCGAATCTTGGAGGTCGCGTGCCGCCGCAAGGCCAGGCGCGCCTCCTCGGGTGTCATGCCGCTGCCGTCGTCGCCCACGCGGATCAGCCGCCGCCCGCCCGCTTCGATCTCCACCTCCAGGCGCCGCGCCCCCGCGTCCAAGCCGTTCTCGCACAGCTCCTTGACCACGGAAGCCGGACGCTCGACCACCTCTCCGGCCGCGATCTGGTCCGCCAACTCGGGCGGAAGCACGCGAATTCGGCACTCGGTCGAGGGTGAGGGCGTGTCCATGGGGCCGAGGGTAGCAGGGCGCGCGCTGCCCGGGAACCGGGCGTCGCTTGGTGGACCGTTACGAAAAGTTCATGCCGCCGAAACCACGCGGAAACCTCTCATCGGCAACCTTCTGGTCATGGGCATGTGGACACTCGGGGTACGGCCCCACCCTGTCTTCCGCACGGGAATCGACGCATGAAACGCATCGAAGCCATAATCCAGGTGTTCCGGCTCGACGACCTCAAGGAGCGACTGCTTGATCTGGGCGTTCCCGGCGTAACCGTGTCGCGCGTGCGAGGCTGCGGACGCACCTGGGGACGCAGCGAGATCTACCGAGGGTCATCCTACACCGTGGACTTCGTCCCCAAGGTTCGCGTGGAGGTCGTGGCGGATGAGGAGATGGTGCCGCTCGTCGTCGAGACGATCATCGCCTGCGCGCGAACAGGAGCCGCCGGCGACGGCAAGATCTTTATCTCGACGGTGGAGGACGCGATTCGCATCCGCACGGGAGAGCGCGGCCGCGGCGCCCTGTAGCGGCGCCCCGCTCACAAGAACAGGCGCATCAGGTCCAGGCGCGAGTCCGCTCCTAGCTTGGCGTGCAGGTTGGCCTCGTGGTACTTCACCGTGCGCACGCTGATGGCCAGTGCCTGGGCGATGTCTTTTTGGGACCAGCCCAGGAGGGTGCGGTCGAGCACGGCGCGCTCGCGGAGCGTGACGCTCGCCCGCTCGCAGAGGGCGTCGATGCGGGCGCCGATGAGGGCGCTCAGCGCGCCCGAATCCATGGGGATGACCGAAACGACGGCTGACTCGGAGTCACGGGTCTCGGCGCTGATGAGGTCGAGGACCAGGGGCTCGAGGCTGCGCCTGACCACGCCCTTGGCGCCTCCGACCTGGGTGCAGGCCGGCACCGGACACTTGCCGCAGGGCTGCTCGCGTCCGTGCAGGGTTGCGAAGCAGTGCTGTCCGGCCACCTGCCGGTTCAGCCCACCGGAGGCCGCAATCCAGTGAAGCTGGCCCCAGGACCCGGGGCGCAAATCTATCTTGTAGCGTTCCGAGGCACCAAGCGGACGGGGGGCTCCCAACTGGAAAGGCATGCAACCGCCTCGAACCGAAGGACGGCGCGGCCCGAGGCACTGTCGAGCATGTCGCACGGGCGGCGCGCCTGCAAACCCGTTGCCGTTTGGGCGACTTCCGGCGCCGCTGCGGCGTCATCGCGCGCTCGGCCCCGCCTCGGGCCGCGCTCTCGTTCAGTCTTCGAAGCGTTCGCGGCCTAGGGCGGCGTGAAGCCCTTGCCCACCAGGTACAACTCCGTGCTCTCTGACCGCGAGCCCTCGGGCTTGATGAGACGCGCCTCCGCGAAGCGCGTTGCCATACGCTTGCGCGCGGATTCGACATCAGGCCCTTGGAAGACCTTGGCCACGAACGCCCCCAGGGGCGCCAGCAGCCGCTCCGCGCGGCCCAGGGCCTCCTCCACGAGGGCGATTGAGCGCGCCTGATCGACGGAGCGGATGCCCGTGGTGTCGGGTGCCATGTCCGACATCACCAAGTCGAACGCCGCCTGCCCCGCCAACAACTCCTCGTCGGACAAGGTGAAAATGTCGGCCACCAGCACCTGGGCACCGGGTACGGGTTTGGGCAATGGCTGGCGATCGACACCGATCACCACGCCATGCGGGCCCACGGCCTTCGTGGCGTACTGCAACCACGAACCCGGCCGACAGCCCAGGTCCAGGACCCGGGCCCCGGGATGGAACAAATGCAAGCGGCGATCGATCTCCTCCAGCTTGTAAACCGAGCGTGCAACGAATCCCTCGTTGCGCGCTCGGCGGAAGAAAGCGTCGTGCCGCTTGTTTCGATCGCGAAGCGAAGCCAAGTCGCTTGCTCCGCCTCAGGCCTACTTGGTGGTCTGGCCCTTCTTCGAGGCCTTCATCGGGTTCTTGGACTCGATCTCCTTCGGCGGCAACGGAACGATGTGCTTCCTCACGTTCTTCGCACTGCCCTTCAGGAAAACGAGACCGTTGGCCGGCCCGGGGACGGCGCCCTTGACCAGGACGACGTTCTTGTCCTCGAGAATCTTGACCACCACCAGATCCGATGCCGTGCAACGCACCGATCCCATGTGCTGGGACATGCGCTTGCCCTTGTGCACGCGGCCGGGCGTCAGACGGCAGCCGATGGAACCACCGTGGCGGAAGAACTCGTGCGTACCGTGGGTGGCCGTGTCGCCGCCCATCTTGTGCATCTTCATGACGCCCTGGTAGCCCTTGCCCTTGGTCACGCCGACGACGTCGACCACATCGCCGGACTTGAAGACCGACTGAGCATTGAGGACCTTGCCCACCTCGTACTGGGCAACCTCCTTGGCGTCCAGGCGAACCTCGCGCAAAACGGCAGGCGCCTTCTCGATGCCCGCCTTCTTGAAATAACCAGCCTCAGGGCGGCGCAACGCGCGCGCCGTCTGCTCCTCGAACCCGAGCTGAACGGCCGCGTAGCCGTGCTTCTCCGGGGTGCGCTGCGCGGTCACCACGCAGGGACCCACCTCAAGCACCGTGCAACCCAGCGAATGCCCATCGTGGAAAACCCGGGTCATACCCAACTTACGGCCAATCAGGCCCATCTTCAGCGACATGGCTTTACAAACCTCTTGAAAGAACGTGGCTTTATATGCGGCCCGGCCGACGAGGTCAAGTCAGGTTTGTGGGCGTCAGGGCGACTCTGCATCCACGTCGACCAGGGCGCCGGGATCGAAAGTGACGGGCCCGAGGATGAGCTCGATCTCTCGGTCGAGGGCCGAGGCGTCAGAGGGCGACTCTTCGGGCGTACGCGGGCGAAAGACCAGGTTGAGGGTTGCCACCGTGGGCGCATCGCGGTGCATGGGCCGCGGGTACTCGATGGCATGGGCCGCCTCCCGCACGCAGGCCTCGGTCTCGGCGTGCCCGAGGTCGGAGCGCCTCACCACCGCGTCGAGCAATTCACCCCGTTCAAGCTGCAGTTCGAGGCGCATGCGGCCCCGCAGGGCGAAATCCGCGGCCGTCTTTACCCTCCGTGTCATGTAGCAGGCCCGCACGCGCGGCAAATAGGCCAGTGACAGAGCATTACGCAGGACGCTGGGGTCCATCTGGCCGCGCACGATCTGGTCCGCGGTCCCGCTGGCCCGCGGGTCAATGGCCTCCGCGAGAAAGGCGGCCTCGCCGGCGGACGCGGACCAAGCGCGTGGACGGGCGGTCTCGGCCATGGGCAGGAGCCATTCCGGGGCCAGGGGGGCGGCACTGACCGGCGCGCGCACGGCGGTGGTGCCCCTTGTGCCCTGGAGCAGGAGCCGGGACCGAGATGGCCAAGCAAGGGTCTTGGTAATTCCCGCTCCCGGAGCCAGCCCGCCGGTGAGCGGCTTGTCCCCGGCGGTCAGGCCCAGCAGATCGCCGCCCTGCCCCATGCCCGCCAGCACCCGGCGCACGGCCTCTTGGGGATCGTCGGAGGAGACCGTGAGGACGACGCCGCCGAGCACCTGAGCGGCGAGTTGGACCTTGGCCAGGGCTTCCTGAGGAACGGGCTCGTCCGCCGCGGGGCGGGCCAGCAAGCCGACGAAATCGGCCGAGCCGCGCGAGCCCACGCCCAGCGCCGCGGCCAGGGTCGCGCCTGTCTCGCCCTCCGCGACCGCTCCGTCGCTGATGAGGACCAACCAGCGGCGCTGCCCCGGGGCGAGCGGATCGCCCTGCAGCATGGCCGTGGCGGCTTTGAGCGCGCCCGCGAGGTGGGTTCCATTCTCCAGCCGGTTGGGATCGGCGGCTGCCGAGAGCAGATCGAGGGCCTCCCGGGTGGCAGCCCGCGGAAGCGCGAAGAGCGGCTCGGTTCTTCGGGCGAAGAACACGGCGTTGAAGCGCACCGAGGCGGGCAAGGCCTCGAGCAGGGCACGAGCCAACGCCCTCTGCCCCGACATCCCGCCCTGCCCCACGCTGCGCGACCGGTCGATGAGCAGGATGACGCTTTGGGGGATTGCCCTCTCGGGGGTGCGTTCGGGCCGACACACGGACAGCGACAGCACATGCTCAGGGCGCTGCCCCGCCCGCCGCGGCGAGAGAGAGCGGGCGGCCAGGACCTGGGCGGGGAACTGGCCCGCGCGATCCCTGAGGCGAAAGCCGATCTGCCAGGCGGCCCGCGGGGGCGCCGTGCCGCTGGCCCGCACGCGGCGACCGCGGATGCGGATTGGCGCGCCGATCACGGTGGCTTCTTCCATATCCAAGCCGTCGAAGCTGACCTGAACCTGAGCGGCGACCGGGTTGTCCTCCAGGCTGGGCGGGACGTGAAGCACGAAGCGTCCGCTGGAGCAGAGGAGCGGCGCCGTGTAGCGGTAGCGCACCAGCAGACGGCTGTCGGGCGCCGCGGCGGCGAAGTGAAGGCGCAAGTCCATGCCGGGGTCCACGGGCACACGCGCCGGGGCCAGCCCGCGCGCGGAGATCGTCCGGGCGTAGGTGGCGCGTGCGGCGGCCTCGGGGGCGGCGGACAGGTGCGTGGTCTTACCGGCCTGGGTCACGCTCACGTCCACCAGCGCCGCGCCCTCGGGCAGATCCAGGTCGAGGATCCGTTCCAGCAGGGCGGGCCCTGGCTCGACGGTGCGCTCTACCGTGACCTCGGCCAAGGGGCCGGCGATGTGGATGTTCACCCGGTGCACCGGCTCGGCGGGCGTCGGGCCAGCGACGAGCAAGACCAGGAAGCCCATAGGCAGCAACGGTCCCATGGCCGGCCAGTCTAGCAGGCAAGAAGCAACGCGCTGGCGGCGGTGGCCAGGTCGCGGCCCCAGGCCGCCTTCGGAAGACCCTCCGCGTTTCTCCCTTTCCAGGGCACGCCAATTGATCAAAAGATCCCGCCGATGGCACCGATTCTGGAAGTAGCACCTTCGGCACCCGAAGAGGATGTCGTAGCGCGGGCTGCAGATACCCTTCGGCGGGGTGGCGTGATCGCGTTTCCGACGGACACCCTGTACGGGATCGGCTGTGCCATGGGCCAGAAGGAAGCCATCGAGCGCATCCAGCGCATTCGCCAGTTCGATGGCGCCAAGCGGCCGCTGACCTTTCTGCTGCCCGACATCGGCGAGTTGCCGCGCTACACCCGGGTCAGCGAGACGACCTACCGCATCCTGATGCGCATCTTTCCTGGCCCCTACTGCGCGGAATTGCTGGCCAACAGCAACGTGCCCTCGCCCTTTGTCCAGGAGGACAAGCGCACCATCGGCGTGCGCGTCCCCGATTCGGCCCTGTGCGAACGGCTGGCCTGGAACCTGGGGCGCCCCATCCTCTCAGCGACGGCCAAGTCGCACGACGGTCACGTCCTGACCAGCGCCGCCGAGATCGAGCGCGAATACGGCTCCGAGGTGGACCTGATCTTGGACGGCGGGCCCCTGAGCGGTCCTCCCTGCACGGTGGTCAGCCTGGTTGACGACTGGATCACGGTCTTGCGCGAAGGCCGCGGACCGGCCAACCGCCTGATCGGCTGACGGAGGCGCCGGCTCAGCGCTTGGCGACGAGCGCCTGTGCCGCCTTGCTGGCGTTATCGATGAACGCGCGTAGCTTGCGCCGATCCTTGATACCCGGCCGGGATTCCACGCCGCTGGCCACGTCGACGCCATCGGGACGGGTTGCGCGGATGGCCTCGGCCACGTTTCCAGGGGTGAGACCGCCGGCCAGCAGGAACGGGCGCAGGGCCGAGGAGGCGACCAGATCCCACGGCGCGGTCTGGCCCTTGCCCCCATAGCCCTCGACGAAGGCATCGTAGATTCGCAGTCCGGCCTGCCATTCGTCCACGTCCTCCAGGGAGGCCCGGTCTTGCACGCGAACGGCGCGGATGAGCTGGGGGCGGGCCAGATTGGTCCAGCTGGCCGCTCTCTCGTCGCCGTGAAGCTGGATGCGGTCCAGTTTCAGCTCGGCGGCGGTTTCGGTCACCACGAGCGGGTGGGCATTGACGAAGACGCCGACCTTGAGGACGCCCGCCGGGATAGCGTCGACGATTTCGCGCGCGCGGGTGTCCTCCACGAAGCGCTTCGAGCCGGGCCAGAAGTTGATGCCGATGGCCCCTGCGCCCGCCTTGGCGGCGTAGGCCGCGTCCTCGGGTCGAGTGACGCCGCAAATCTTGATGAGGAACTTCATGGGGCCAGCAGAGCGCCCAGCGCCTCGCCTGGATCGGGCGAGCGCATGAGGCTTTCACCCACCAGGATCCCATCCATGCCCGCGGCCCGCATGCGCGCCACGTCGTCCACCGTCGCGATGCCCGACTCGGCCACGGCCAGGCGGTCGGGGCCGATGCGGGGGCGGAGCTGCACGGCCAGATCCATGTTCATCTTGAAGGTGCGCAGATCGCGGTGGTTGACCCCGATGATCTGCGCGCCCACGCCCAGGGCGCGTTCGGCCTCCTCCGCATCGTGGGTCTCCACCAGGGCCTGCATCCCCCAGGCGTGCACCTCGTCCAGCAGTTGGGCCAGATCGTCGGTGCGCAGGGCGGCCACGATGAGCAGAACCGCGTCCGCCCCCGCGGCGCGCGCCTCGACCACCTGGTAGGGATCGATGATGAAGTCTTTGCGCAGGATGGGAATCTGCACGGCCGCGCGCACGGCACGCAGGTCCTCCAGCGAGCCGCCGAAGAAGGGACCGTCGGTGAGAACGGACAACGCGGCGGCGCCTGCCATTTCGTAGGAACGCCCGATGCTCACCGGATCCGCATCACGCCGGATCCACCCTTTGGAGGGCGAGCGTCGCTTGATCTCCGCGATGCAACCGATGCCTGGCCCGCGCCGCAGGTGGGCCGCCAGATCGAGCGGAGCGGCAGCGGCGCTGGCCTGCTTCTTCACTTCGGCCAACGGTACGCGGTAGCGCGCGTAGGACACCGTCTTCTTGGTCTCTTCCAGGATGTCGTCGAGGATCATGACGCGGGTCGAACGGGGGACAAGGTTCGCAGTTGCTCGACCACCGCCGACGCGCCACCGCCGTCCAGCGCGGCCACGGCTTGCTCGCAGCCAGCGCGCCAATCGTCCGCCTTGCCGACCGCGTACAGACAGGCAGCGGCGGTCATGAGGGCGGTCGAGCGATATGCACCGGGCGCACCATCCAGCGTCTGGCGCAAAAGGCGAGCGTTGTCCGCGGCCTCGCCACCTCGCAGGCCGGCGGGGTCGGCTTCAGCCAGACCGAAATCCTTGGGGCTGATTTGGTACTTGGTGACCTGGCCGTCGCGCAATTCGGCCACCCAGGTGGGCCCAGCGGGTGCGATTTCATCCATGCCGCCCGTGCCGTGCAGGACCAGGGCCCGCTTGGAGCCTAGCTGCATGTGCGCGCGGGCCACGAATTCGCAGCGCTCGACGGCGAACACGCCGTTGACGTGATAGCGCGTGTCGGCCGGATTGGTGAGCGGCCCGAGCAGGTTGAAGAACGTGCGAAAGCCGAGCTCCCGGCGCGGGCCGGCCGCGTGGCGGGTCGCCGCGTGGAACGTGGGCGCGAACATGAAGCAAAGGTTGGCCTCGTCCAGGCAGCGCCGGGCCAGCTCGGGGCTGGGCGCGGGGTCGATACCTAGGGCTTCAATCACGTCGTGCGAGCCGGAACGCGAGGACAGGGCGCGGTTGCCGTGCTTGGCCACCTTCACGCCACAGGCGGCCACGATGAACGAGGCCAGCGTCGAGATGTTGACGGACCCCGAGCCATCACCACCCGTGCCACAGGTGTCCAGCAGGATCTCGCCGGGGGCCGACAGGCGCAGCATGCGGTCGCGCATGGCCTGGGCGGCCCCCACCACCTCGTCGACGGTTTCGCCCTTCATGCGCAAGGCGGTGAGCAGGGCACCGACCTGCGCCGGCGTGGCCTCGCCATCCATGATTCGCCCCACCACGGCGGTCATCTCTGCGGCCGAAAGGTCGCGTCCGCCCACCACCGCGGCCAGGGCCTCGCGCAAACCCGGCTTGTCGTCGCTCATGCGGCCCTCCGTAGGCGCAGAAAATTGCGCAGCAGGTCCTTGCCGACCGTGGTCAGGAAGGACTCGGGATGGAATTGAACGCCCTCCACGGGCAGCGTCTTGTGGCGCAGCCCCATGATCTCCTCGTCCCACGTCTTGGCCGTGGTCTCCAAGCAATCAGGCAGGCTCTGACGTTCCACCACCAGCGAATGGTAGCGGGTGGCCTCGAAGGGATTGGGCAGGCCGGCGAACACGCCCTTGTCGTCGTGGAAGACGCGTGAGGTCTTGCCGTGCACGACTTCTTTGGCGCGGATGACCTTGCCGCCAAAGGCCTGGCCGATCGATTGGTGGCCCAGGCACACGCCCAAGATGGGGATCTGGCCTGCCAGCTTCTCGATGACCGCCAGGGACACGCCAGCCTCGTTCGGCGTGCATGGACCAGGAGAAATCACGATGTGTTCCGGCGACATGCGTGCGATCTCTTCAACCGTGACTTCATCGTTGCGCCGCACGCGGACGTCCTGCCCCAGCTCGGCCAGGTACTGCACCAGGTTGTAGGTGAACGAATCGTAGTTATCGATGACCAACAGCATGGTCTAGCGACCTTCCTTGGCGACGGACTGGCGCGCCATCTCGACGGCGGCCACGACGGCACGCGCCTTGTTCACGCACTCTTCGTGCTCGTCCTTGGGCCGGCTGGCGGCCACGATGCCCGCCCCCGCCTGGACGTGGATGGTGTCCCCGCGGGTGACCAGGGTGCGGATGGCGATGGCCATGTCCATGTTGCCCGTGTACGAGAGATACCCGACCGCGCCGCCATAAACGCCGCGACGGCTGGGCTCGAGTTCCTCGATGATCTCCATGGCGCGAATCTTCGGCGCGCCCGACAGCGTCCCAGCAGGGAAGGCGGCCCGCACCACATCCTTGGCAGCGAGGCCGTCGGCCAACGTGCCGCTCACGTTGGACACCAAGTGCATGACATGGGAGTAGCGCTCCACGACCATCACATCGTCCAGGCGAACCGTGCCGGGCGCAGAGACCCGGCCCACGTCGTTGCGCCCCAGGTCGATGAGCATCACGTGTTCGGCGCGCTCCTTGGGGTCGGCCAGAAGCTCCTTTTCCAGCGCCAGATCTTCCTCCGCGTTGTGGCCGCGGCGGCGGGTCCCGGCGATGGGCCGCACCTCCACGCGGCGGCCATCCAGACGGACCATGACCTCGGGCGAGGCGCCCGTGACCACGGCCTCGGGGAATTCCAGATGGAACATGTAGGGCGACGGGTTGGTCACGCGCAGGATGCGATAGACGTCAAAGGGGTCCACCCCGCCCCGGGCCACGTCGAAGCGCTGTGAGAGCACCACCTGGAAGGCGTCGCCGGCGCGGATGTACTCCTGAATTCGACGGACCGAATCCTCGTAGTCGGCTTGGCGGGTGCGCGCGGTGGGCGTTACCGTCGGCGTGAGCCCGCCGGTGAGGTCCAGTGGTGCCAGGGTCCGGGCGGGTTGGGCCAGCTGCTCGAAGATGGCGTCGATCTTGGCGCAGGCCTGATCATAGGCCCGGCCCGGGTCCTGCCCCGCCACGTCCACCGAGGCCACCACCTTGAGGGTGCCGCGCAGGTTGTCGAAGACCACCACCGTATCGGTGAGGGCGAAACAGAGGTCGGGAAGGTTCAGCTCGTCTGGGGCGCGCTCGGGCAGGCGCTCGCAGCGGCGCACGTAGTCGTAACCCAGCCAGCCCACCGCACCGCCGAAGAAGCGGGGCAATCCGGGCGGCACCGCCGTGGGCAGGGCGGCCAAGGCGCGGCTCACGTAGTCCAGGGGATTGGTCTCGTTGAGGCGCTCAGTCACCGAGAAGCCGTCTCCGTCCGCGCGGAGGAGCTCCACTTTGGTGCCCTTGGCGCGAATGACGGCACGCGGTCGCACGCCCGCGAAGCTGTAGGCCGCCCATTTTTCGCCGCCCACCACGCTCTCCAGCAGGAAGGAGTACGGGCCGCGGCCCAGCTTGGCGAACACCGAAACCGGCGTGTCCGCGTCCGCGAGCCACTCCCGGTACACGAAGCAAAGGCGACCCTGACGGGCCAAGTCGAAGAATCCGGCGCGGTCGGGAACGAATGAACCCATGGGAAGGCGCACAGACTAGCTCGCCTGCGCGTCGGGCGCGAGAGGCTCGCAGCGCGAGACGGCCGCACCGTCGCCAACGCCGGTCACGCGGTGGGAACGCGAGCCTCAGGGGGCTTGGGGAGCCGCGTCGGCAGGGACTTCGACGCGGATTTCGCCCTGCTCCAGCGGGTCCACACGGCGCAACTGCCTGGCCACCTCGCCGTAGCGGTCGGGGGCCACGCGGAGCACGGGCATCTCCCAGTGTCGCCACATCTGCAGGTATGCGCCGCCCGCGGGGCCCGCCAGCTTGACGGCGCGCTCCTCGCTGAAACGGGCCTGGCCCCCCTCGCCCGCCACGCTGATGGCGCCACCCTCGCCGGCTTCCAGGACGCGAGAGCCGGGAGGTAGCTGAAATTCGGCGGTGAGCGAGAGCGGCACCTCGGGGCCCATGAGCAGAACCGTGCGTCGCTCAGGCAGCGCCACGTAACGTCGGCCGGGTTGGGCAGCGAAGAAGACCGGCCGCAGGCGCAGCACCCTGCCCTCGCGGATGGCGAGCCGGGGGCTGGAAAAGGTGTAACGCACGCGCATGCGAGCGCCCGCGGGTTGCACGTCCAACTCGTCGAGAATGGCGCCAGGGAAATGCTGACCAAGCCAGCGCTGTTCGAACTCCTGGCGCAGCTTGGTCCGATCCTTTCCCGCGCGGTCCATGATGTCGGCCCATTCCAATTGCGGCCAGCCGGTCAGCTCCTCGATCACCGTGGCGCGACCGCTACCGTCGGCTTGCAGGCGACCGTGGATGGAGACCTGGCGGCTGTCGGGCACGTCACCGTGCACGGTCTGCAACGCCGTCTCGCCCACCACAAAGGCAGGCGCTCCCTCCAGGCCGGGCGGCACATAGCCCAGCGGCGCGTGTCGCAGCCGGGGATCCAGAAAATGGATCTGGCCATCACGGCCCGCCAGGCGCACCAGGGCCTCCGAGAAATCGTCCAGCTCCTGGGGTAGCACCGGATCACCGGGCGCGTTTTTGGGGACAGGGCGGGCGAAGGCCAGGTCGGCCTTCAGGTTCAGGGTGCGCGCCAAGGCGATCACCAGGGCGGCCCGGTTGCCGCGGCCGCGCGCCAGGGTCGAGGTCGCCGGTTCCAGCACGCCCTCGTCGGGCTCGATGGGTTCGTCCACCCCGCGCG
>JAEXQJ010000417.1 GCA_023438785.1 Pseudomonadota bacterium | reverse complement strand
GTACAGGGGCCATGAGTCAGCCGCCCGAGAAAGAGGATTTCGCCGCCCTCCTCAAGGAATTCGAGAGCAAGAGTCCCAAGCACGACCGCCGGGATGTGCGCGTCGGCGATGCGGTCCGTGGTCGTGTCATGTCCATCGGCCGCGAGGCGGCCTTCGTGGAGATCTCGGGCGGGAAGGCCGAGGGCATGATCGAGCTGGCGCAGTTGCGCGACGGCGACGGCAATCTCACGGTCCAAGTGGGCGACGAGCTCGAAGCCCGCGTGGTGGAGACCATGGGCAAGTCGGGGTGCGTGGTGCTGCGCAAGTCGGCGGTGGCCCGCGGCCCGGAGGCCAAGGCCGAGCTGCAGCAGGCGGCTCAGCTGGGCCTAGCCGTAGACGGCACGGTCACGGGGGTGAACAAGGGCGGCGTAGAGGTCCTGGTGGCCGGCGTGCGCGGCTTCTGTCCCATCTCTCAGCTAGAGATGCGCCACGTGGCCGACGCCAACGAGTACGTGGGCCGCAAGCTACAGTTCCGCATTACGCGCTACGAGGTGGACAAGCGCGGCGACAACCTGGTGCTCTCGCGCCGGGCGCTGCTCGAGGCCGACGCGCGCGAGCGGGCCGAGAAGATACGCGGCAAGTTGGTGGCCGGCGCCGTCCTGCCCGGCGTGGTGGTGGCCATCAAGGACTTCGGCGCCTTCATCGATCTGGGCGGCTTGGAGGGCATGTTGCCCGCCTCCGAATTGGGCTTTTCGCGCGGGACCCGTCCCGCCGAGGTGTTGTCGTTGGGCCAGCGCCTGGACGTTCAGATCCTGCGCATCGAGAAGACCGACGATCCCAAGCGCCCCGAGCGCATTTCTCTCTCTCTCAAGGCGCTGGAGCGCGACCCCTGGGAGGACGTGGCCTCGCGCTTCCCCGCCGGCACGCGCATCGCCGGCAAGGTCACGCGGGTGGAGGTCTACGGCGCCTTCGTGGAGTTGGCCCCCGGCATCGAGGGACTGGTGCACATCGGCGAGCTGTCCGGAGGCAAGCAGGCCCGTCACGCGCGCGAGTTGACCAAGGTCGGCGACACGGTCGACGTGACGGTCTTGGCGCTGGATCGCGAACGCCGGCGCATTTCGCTCGGCGTGGGCGAACGCACCGACGTGGTCTCGCAAGAGGACATGGAGGCGGCTCGCGGGCCCGCCCGCCTGGGCACCTTGGGCGATCTGCTCAAGAAGAAGTTGTAGGCGGGGCGCGGCCTCGCCTTCCACGGCCGCGCTCGCCCGCCCCGGGCGAGTCACCCGGCCAGCTTGACCCTGTACTTCGCCACCATGTGGTGCGGGTGGTACGAGAGCTTGGCCCGTCGCAGTCCCTCGTCGCCCGCATCCTGCTCGCGGTTGATCCACGTGTAGCCGGCCAGCATCTGGCCCGCGAACATCTGGTTGATGCTCTGGTAGATGCCGCGGAACTCGGGGTTGGCCTTCTCGACGATGACCAACGCCGTGTCAGGGTTGAGCGCGGAGGCGACGGTGTAGGCCTGAATTTGCCCTTCGATGCGCAGCGTGGCCCCTTGCACGTCGAGCTCACCGAAGTGCTGCAGCAGCTCCAGCACGGCCTGGTTCTCGGCCTGCAGCGAGGGCTCGTGAGCACAACCGCGCGCCTCACACCAGCGGCGCTGGAACTCCATGACCTCAGGTAGGTCGGCGACCTGAATGGGTGCCAAGGTGAAGTCGAAATTGCGCACGAAATTACGGATGTGGTTGCGCTTGCCGTCGAATTTGTGGCCGGCCAGATGGACGAGATCGGTGGTGCGGTACACGTAGTCCGCGTTGTCCGGATCCTCGGCCACGGCCAACCCGCTCGCCGCCGCCGCTTCGGCCTCTGGCCCGGTCAACCCGTAGACGAATCCATCCTCGCCCTGCGTGCGCAACCAGTCCAGCAGCTGGCGCATGATCGCCGGGTGATCGCCGCCTCCGATGGGCGGATAGAAACAACGCCGGCCATGGCGGACGATGAGCATGCAAGCGCTGTCGCCCAGCCGCGTGATCTGCGTGTGGCGCACGCTGTGCCAGGCGAACATCTCCGCGAAGTTGAGCTCTGAGACCTCGGGACCCTTTTGCGCCAAGAGCGGAGCGAGAACGGCCCGGTGCTCGATGCCGAGCGGCGCGAAGGCTGGGAATGTGGGCAACGTCTTCATCTGGTGCGGACCGGCACTGTCATAGCAGACGGACCGTGGGCAGGCCCGACGGCACGGACGACGACGGGGCTGGCTTCACGCAAATGTCGCGGTTATCCTTCAGAACTGTTCGCGGGCTCGTGCCCACCCCGCGTGGGCCGCGAGGAGGAATAGCCTATGTTGTCTTGGTCGGCACCGGACGCTGTCCGAAATGGCATCACCGTCGAGAGCCATCTCGCCCTGTCGGCCACGCTGAATTGGCACCTCAGCGCGCGGAAGGTGGACCTGGGGGCCCTTCTGCGCGTTCTGCTCGGGCCGGCGCGTGTGGCCGACCAGGCGCCGCTGCTCGAAACCCTGAGCTATCTGCGCCACGCCTATGGCGAGCGGCGCCGAAAGAGTGGGCCGGCGGCCGTGCTGCACTGCCTGCGCACCGCGGCCATGTTGGCCCGCATGATGCCCGAGCCGGGCACACTGGATCTGCTGGGCGCTCTGCTTCACGACAAGGAGGAAGATCTGACCGCCGAGGAGCTGGGGGCTGCCGAATGGAACCGCCTGCAGTCCGAGTTCTCGCGCGTGCTGGCCAAGATCGACGCGAATCACCGCTGGTTCTTGGGGGAACGTCTGGCCTTCCTGCGGCGGCAGGCCAACCAGAGCTACTTCGAGTACGTGGGGCAAATCCTGGGCAAGGCGCGCGAGATGCCGGACCTGCTGCGCTGCAAGCTGGTCGACCGCCTGGACAACACCATGGACATCGCGGTGCAGAGGCCGCCCAGCACGCAGTACGACTTTTTCGAAACCGCCTTCGGCGTTCTCTTCATTCCCGGGTACTCGATGCGGCCCGAGGACGCGGTCAGCGCACCCGACAACGAGACCTGCTCGTTGCTCATTTCTCAGCTCTTCAAGAACGTCGTGTTGCTCAGCATGATTCGACAACAGAAGCTGGATCGCGTCGACCGTACCACCGAGTTGCTCTTCCACGGTCTAGCGTCGGCGGGGCGCGCCCAGGCCGAGTGGGCGGCCGTAACCCTGCTCTCCGCCGCCGTCTCCAGCGCCGATACGCGACGGCAGTTGTTGCGCGAGATCATGGACTACTGCGCCGCGGGGGGCCTATGCGGCATCACCCGGAAGGATCGCGGCGGGCTGCTCGACGGGAGCTTCCTGGAGTATTTCGCCGATCCCGACGACAAGGCCCGCAAGGCGCACCTGGAAACCCTGTACGGCAACAAGCCGCTCTTCATTCGGCTGCTGGTGCTGTTCATCGGCATCTTCACCAGCTTCAGCACCGAGCCCTCGTACTTCCTGCGCGGCATTGACCGCTCGGGCGTGCACCCCGTGGAAGGCGCCCCGCGCCTCTGAGCACCTGGGGCGGCCACCACGGCCGTGGGCTACTGCGGCTGGAGGAAGATCAGCATCCCTGTCTGCGCCTCCACGGCCTGGCGCAAGAAGCCGCGCAGCCGTTCCACGTTGTCGATGAGGAAGCTCAGGGATTCCTCCTCGTGCGACCAGATATCCGGATAGATTTCTTTGGCCGCCATGTCGCGCGGGTTGTAGCGCTTGCGCATCTCGTAGGTACTGAAGGTCGAGAAGGTGTCCAGTATGGCCTTGGTCTCCGCCGCCGTGAACGCGCGCATGGGACCGTGGCTCTCGTCGACCGCTCCCACCATGCGGCCGCCGTTGACCAGGAAATCGAGCGGCGCATCGCCGTCCCAAGCCGTGCCGGTCAGCAGGTAGTGGATGCCATGCCAGGCGCGATCGATGTTGGTCCGAACGCCTTCGCCTGGTCCCAATTCCAGGGTGGGCTCGTTGGTCGCTCGTTTGGGCTTCTTCGTCTTCTTGCCACGCGCGGCCTCGGGCTCACCCGCCTCCGCCTCGGTGCTCACAGGGTTGACCATGCGCCAAACCAGCCGTGCGTCTTCGGCAACACGCTGGATGGTCGCGTCCGAGAGGGTGATCAGACCAAGACACATACTCATGAATCAGAAGGCCTCCGGATGCCTGGGGAGAAACGTCCTTGATTGTGCTTCCGCGCGGCTCGCGCGTTGTCGCTGACCCCACAAAAACGATCTCACGCCGTGAGCGAGTCGGCAACAGCCAGTTCCGCAGCGCTGCGCGTGATTAACGGCCGAACTCCTCATGATCGTTGGCCGATCCGGCGCAGGAACTCGGCCTCGTCGATGGTCTCGATTCCCAGCGCGCGGGCCTTGTCGAGCTTGGAACCCGCCTCTTGCCCGACCAGAACGAAGCTGGTCTTCTTCGACACGCCGGAGGTCACGCGGGCCCCTGCGCCCTCGGCCGCGGCGGTGGCCTCTTCCCGGGACAGGGTGGGCAACGTCCCGGTGATGACGACCGTCTTCCCCGTCAGCGGCCGCGGCCCCGCCGCTTGGCTCTGCTTTTCATCACGCATGCGCACGCCCGCGGCGCGCAGCTTGTGCAACAGCGCCAGATTTTCAGGCTCACGGAACCACTCGTGCACGCCGCTTGCGATCTCGGGACCCACGCCCTCTACCGCCTGCAATTCCTCCAGACTCGCGGCGGCCAGCCCATCCACCGAGCCGAACCGGCGGCCCAGGAGCTGCCCCACGTGGGCGCCCACGCGCCGGATGTTGAGGCCCACCAAGAGTCGCCACACCGGGCGAGCCTTGGACGCGGCGATGGCGTCCATCAGGTTGCGAATCGACTTGCCGCCGAAGCCCGGCAGACTGCCCAGGCTCTGTTCGTCGAGCGAATAGAGATCGGCGGGATCGGCGACCCAGCCCTTGTCGATGAGCGCCGTGACCGTCTGATAGCCCAGGTGGTTGATGTCCATGGCGTCGGGCGAGCCGAAGTGGAACAGCCACTCCACGCTCTGAGACGGACAGCTCCTGCGGTTGGGGCAGCGCCAGTCCGCCTCGTCGGGCTTGCGTTCGAGCGGAGTGTCGCAGGCTGGGCAGGTGGCGGGGAAGATCCAGGGCGGCGTCCCGGCGGGGCGCTTTTCGAGCACGGGGCCTACCACCTCGGGGATGACGTCGCCGGCGCGGTGGACGATCACCGTGTCCCCCTCGCGCACGTCCTTGCGACGAACCTCGTCTTCGTTGTGCAGCGTCGCCGAGGTGACGGTCACGCCGCCCACCTGCACCGGTTCCAGTTCCACGAAGGGCGTGACCCGACCCGTGCGCCCGGTGTGCACCGCGATGCGCTTGACCACCGCGGTGCGCTCCTCGGGCGGGAACTTGTAGGCCACGGCCCAGCGGGGCGCGCGGCTGGTGGCGCCCAATTCGCGGCGCAGGTCGTAGCGGTCCACTTTTATGACCACGCCGTCGATGTGGTAGTCGACGTCATGGCGGTGTTGCTGCCAGTGGGCGCAGTAGCCCCGCACCTCGGCCAGCGAACGCGCGCGCTTGATGTTGGAGTTGACGGGCAACCCCGCGCCGCGGAGATAGTCCAAATCCTGCGAATGGCGCGCCAGACGAGCCCGCGTGCCATCGCCCGAACTGTCCGCGCCGTAGCACCAGAAGCGCAGGCCGCGCGAGGCGGTCACGGCCGGATCCTTTTGGCGCAGGCTGCCGGCGGCCGCGTTGCGCGGATTGGCGAAGGCGCGCTCGCCGCGCTCGCCGCGCTCGCCGAGCTCATGATTCAGTCGTTCGAACACCGAGACCGCCATGTAGACCTCGCCGCGCACCTCCAGCAATGACGGGTGCCCGGTGCCGTGCAGGCGCATGGGGATCTGACGGATGGTGCGCAGGTTGGCGGTGATGTCCTCACCCACGCGGCCGTCGCCGCGCGTGGCCCCGCGCACGAAGCTGCCGTCCTGGTACACCAGCGAGACCGCGAGCCCGTCGATCTTCAGCTCGCACATGAAATCGATGCCGTCGCCCACGCCGCGCTCCAGGCGCTTGCCCCATGCCTCCAACTCCGTGGCCGAAAAGACGTTGTCGAGCGAGAGCATGGGGCTGGGGTGCTCGACGGGGGCGAACAACTCGGAAGCCTGGCCCCCCACGCGTTGGGTGGGACTATCCGGGGTGATCAACTCGGGAAAGCGCGCCTCCAACTCGCGCAGCTCGCGCATCAACTCGTCATATTCGGCGTCGGCCAATTCGGGCCGGTCGAGCACGTAGTAGCTGTAGTCGGCGCGCGCAACACGGCTGCGCAACTCTTCCGCGCGCAACTGAGCTTGGGCGCGCCCGCGTTCCGCCTCGGGCACATCGTGATCGGGACTCATCGTCGTTTTCTGCCAGCTCGCCGGCGATCGTTCAACGCCCCCCGACCGGCCCGCCGAAGTCAGGCTTGGCCGTCGCTGAGCGCGCGGTCCAGTTCGTCCTCCACGGCGGCGCGATCGGTCGCGCGGGCCACCGAGAGCTCCTGCACGACCAAGCCGCGCGCCGTGTCCAGCATACGGCGCTCGCCGAAGGAAAGGCTCTTGGTGCGCTTGAGGCGAGAGAGATCGCGGAAGACCTCGGCGACCTCGAAGAGCGATCCCGACTTCAGCTTCTCCATGAAGGCGCGGTAGCGACGGTTCCAGGTGTGTCGGTCGAAGCTGACCGCCCTCTCGCGCAGGATCTGGAGAACCTCGCTCACGTCCGCCGCATCCGCCACGGGGCGCAGTCCGACCTGCTCGGCTTTGTCCACGTGGACCAGGATCTTCAGGTCGCTGGTCGCCAGCCGCAGAACGTAGAAGCTCTGCACGCGACCGCTGATCTCCCGTTGCTCCACGTCGACGACCTCCGCGATGCCGCGCGAGGGGTAGACCGCCTTTTGGCCGATCGTGAGTTTCAGTGCCATGGAGCCTCCTTGAGCGAACTGCCTGTGATTCGCCCGAGGCCAGTGTAGCGCGCTGTCGGTTTTGTGGTCCAGGGTGCCGGAGAGTGGGATTCGCTTGGGTGGCGCGAGCACGGTTTGCGCCTGCTGCGCGGGGCGAAATGTTTGAAGCCCGCTTGGGCCGGGGCCTACAATCGCGGGGTGAGAACCAACAGGACCCGCTCGGGCATGGCCGGAATCACGTTGGTGGAGCTGATGATCGTCGTCGTGATCCTCAGCATCCTGGCCGCCATCGCGACCGTCAGCTACCGGGGCTGGGTGGGGCGCGCCCGACTCTCGGAGGCGAGCGCCGTCCTCGCCGAGCTGTCCTCCCGGGAGCAGATCTACTTCTCGGAAGTGGGCGCCTTCGTGCCCGCCCGCGCGGACGAGAATCTCACGTTGCCCAGCCCCAACGAGAACTCGAGCGCGTTCGCGCCCGCGGACCCCAGCGCCGCGGACTTCGACTCGGTCCGGACGCCCACGGCGATTCCGTCGGCTGGGGTGGCGGGCTGGCGACGCCTGGGTGCGCGCATCCGCTGGAACGAGCTCTACTGCACGTATCTGGTCAACGCCGGTCTTGCCAACCCGGCCACGCCGGCCCAAACACCGCCTGGCCCCATCGGCAGCCAACTGTGGCCGTCAGCGCCGGCCGTGCCTTGGTTCTACGCCATCGCGGCCTGCAACACGAGAGGCCCCGCGGGCTATCCGGACAACGTCACGGTTCTGGTCACGGTCAGCGATTCGCCTGGCCTGCGCACCATCAACGACGGCAAGTGAGCCGCCGGGGTGGGGCGCACATCGGCGCTGTACCTACCACGTGTCCAGACCCCGGAAGAGGCCTGTTTTTGTCAGTCCACACTGACGAGTTCCGATCTTTGTCACTCGGCGCACAGCGCGGATCCCGGTCGCCCTGGCCTTATTCGAGAGCAATGGCCGGTGGATCAGGTGCTTGCCGAGTTGGGCTCGTCTCTGGCATGTGGGCTGCAAGGCCGAGAGCCCAGGAGGAAGACAAAAATGATCATCAAGTCTCGTAAGCGGAACGGCGGCTTCACCCTGGTGGAGCTCATGATCGTCGTGGCGATCATCGGTATCTTGGCGGCCGTCGCCATCCCGGCATTCACCAGGTACGTGAAGAAGTCGCGCACGACCGAGGCCACGCAGCAGCTCAACAAGGAATGGGCAGGCTCGGTCGCCTACTACGAGGCCGACCATATGGCGGTGGACGGGACTCCCCTGCCCAAGGTGTTCCCAGGGCCGGCAGCCGGTTTGGTGGACGGTGGTAAGGGATGTGGCTGCAACACGGGGGGCCGCTGTCCTGCAAAGCCCGACTTCTGGTCGTCGGACGCCGTGTGGGCGGCCCTCAACTTCGCGCTGCCCGACCCGCACAACTACGAGCCCGGCTACTGGGCTGCTGGCGAAGGCAAAGACGCCCAGTTCACCGCCTACTCCAAGGGTGACTTGAACTGCAACACCACCTACTCCGAGTTCACGCGGGCCGGGAAGGTGAACGCGGCCGGTGACGTGACCGGCGCCTACCAGCCCGTCGTCACCAACGAGCTCGAGTAATCGGCTCTCGACCTTCGGGTCGGCAAAGCCCCGGTGGATGATTCCTCCGGGGCTTTGTCGTTCTAGAGCACCGAACGGTTTGAATCGGTCGCGAAAACGCGGATCTGCGTCGCATCCCTTCGTTGCTCG
>JAEXQJ010000415.1 GCA_023438785.1 Pseudomonadota bacterium | reverse complement strand
TAGAGCACCGAACGGTTTGAATCGGTCGCGAAAACCCGGATCTGCGTCGCATCCCTTCGTTGCTCGTCGGTCAAATACGTCGAGTATTCTCCCTCCTCGCGCCTCGGGCTGCTCGCATCTCCGCGTTCTCGCTCGGTCTTCAAACCGTTCGGCGCTCTAGGCGCGCTTGGGATCAGGCAGGTCGCTCTGAGCGTCGTTGTCGGCGTCCTGATCGAAGGCGCCCAACTCGCGCAGGACCTCTTCGTCTTCCTTGGCCGCGACGGGCGCGAGGGTACCCTTTTGTTCCGCGCGGCGGCTTCGAAAGAAGATGACCTCCTCGGCCAAGCCCAAGACGATGTAGGCCAGAACGAGGAAGAGGAAGATGAAGGCCTTCTCCATCTCGGCCAGGACGATAGCGGTGCAGGCCCCGGCCACGAGCAGCAGCACGCCCACGGTCTTGATATTCAGGTGCACGTCCTTGAACGAGCGGAAGCGCACCCTCGACACCATGAGGGCGGACAAGACCAGCACCAAAATGGCGGTGGAGCCCTCGCCTATCAACTGGTACTGGCCGGCGTTGTGGCTGAGGATCACCATGAAAACCAGGACGCTGGCCGCGAGCGGAATGGGCAGGCCCAGCATGTACTTGCCCGGCTTCTTCTGACCCGCCGCCTCGTCGCGCCGGGACAGGACGTTGAAACGCGCCAGGCGTAGCGCCCCCGCACAGACAAACACGCCGGCCACCAGTATGCCCAGCCGGCCCAACTGAGTGAGGCCCCACTTGTACACCATGAGGGCCGGTGCCGCGCCGAAGGTGACCACGTCGGCCAGCGAATCCAGATCGCGCCCCAAATCGGTTTGCGTCTTGGTCAGGCGCGCCACGCGGCCGTCGCACGTGTCGAAGAAGAGACCGAAGCAGATGGCCAATGCGGCGAGGTAGAGATCACTCTCGCTCTTCCCCGAGGCAGACAGGGCCAAAGAAGCGAACCCGCTCAGCACGCACGAGAGTGTGAAGAGGTTCGGAAGGACGTAGTAGGTCTTCCGGAAATCCACCCGGCGAGGATAGCATGCGCGCGTGATTCTCTTCAGGGCCTTGCTGTCGGCCGTCATGGTCGTCGTGATTACCAGCGTGGGCAGCCTTTTGGCGCTGGGCGCTCGGATCGTTGATTCCTCCGGTGACCGCGTTTTGGGCTTGGCGCGCTGGTGGTCACGCTGGGTGATTCGTTCCGCGGGGGTCAGAATCGTCGTGGAGAGGCGCGCCGAGTTGCAGCGCGATCAACCCTACGTCTTCATGGCCAACCACGCCTCCAGCTTGGACATCTGGTCCCTCTTCGTGGCCATCCCGCGTCCCGTGCGCATGATCGCCAAGAAGCAGCTCGCGCGTATCCCCTTGTTCGGCTGGGCCATGTGGGCGGGGCGCTTCATCTTCATCGACCGGCAGAACGCGGTGAAGGCACGGCGGCGCATCGAGGAGGCAGGGCGGCGCATCCACGGCGGCGATTCGGTGCTCATCTTCCCCGCGGGCACGCGCACCCGTGACGGTCAGTTGGGCGTCTTCAAGAAGGGGGGCTTCCACCTGGCCATTCAGGCGGGGGTTCCCATCGTGCCAGTGGCGCTGCAGGGTGCGCGAGCCCTCATGCCTCGGGGCAGTCTGCTGGTGCGCGCCGGTCAGGTGCGGGTGATCATGGGCGAGCCGATTCCCACGGCGGGGCTGACCGACCAGGATCGAGGCGCGTTGCTCGACCGGGTGCGTGGCCAGATCGCGGCCATGCTCGACCAGGAGGCGGGGCCGGCCAGCGTCAGTAGATGACCTTGACCAGGCTCAAGCCGCAGGCCGGGGCCGTCATGCCAGCCCGGGTGCGGTCACCACTGGCGAAGAGATCGAGGATGGTTTGGCGGGGCATCTTGCCGTGGCCCACGGCCACCAACGTGCCGGTCAGGATGCGCACCATATTCTTGAGGAAGGCCGTGCCTTCCACCTCCAGGGCGATGAGCCCTCCCTGGCGGCGCACATCGAAGCGGCGGATGAGGCGCACGGTGGATTTGCGGTCGCAGTCAGCCGCGCGGAAGGCGCGGAAGTCGTGCTCGCCCAGGAACAGCGTGGCCCCGTCACGCATGGCGTGGACATCGAGCGGGGCGAAGACGTGCCAGCTATCCCGACGGCGGGCTGGTGAGCGCACCGGGTGGTTCCAGATCTGGTAGCGGTAGATCTTGCCCCGCGCGCCGAAGCGCGCGTTGAAGTCCGGCCCCACGTCGCTGACGTCCAGGACGGCGATGTCGCGCGGCAGGTTGGAGTTGAGTCCGCGCAGGAAGCCGAGGGCCGGGATGCGCGATACGAGCTGCACGCTGGCCACTTGCCCCTGGGCGTGGACACCCGCGTCGGTGCGGCCGGCGCCGCGCACGCACACCGGCTGCCCAGTCATGGTGCAAAAGGCGTCCTCCAGGCAGCCCTGTATGGTGCGCTGGCCGTCTTGCCGCTGCCAGCCGGCGAAGTCGGTGCCGTCGTATTCGATGAGCAGGCGCAGAGTGCGTGAGGCGGGAGCTTCGTCAGACAAGGTTCAGAACTCGAACATGAGGCCGGCGACCCACGTGTTGTCGCCCACGTGCAACTTGTTCTCCTGGCCCAGGCCATTGGCGACCACGCGGTCCCACTCGAAGAACAGATAAGTGTGGTTCACGCCCAAGTCCGTGTCGAAGCCGCGGGCCGCGCCGGGATCCAGGAAATCGAGTTGCAGGGCCAATCCGACCGCGGCCTGCCAGCCCAGGGTTCCGCCCTTGCCCTTGCCGTTCATGTAGTGAGGCGTGTTGCCGTTGCCGTCGCTGATACTCCAGAAAGTGTAGTTCAAGCCCACCTTGGCGTAGGGCACCAGAGGGATTCCCCAGTATTCGGCCGCCAGATCCATGCGGTAAATCAAGAGCGCGGCCACGGGCATCAGACGTAGCGTGGTGTCATCGCCGGAGCGCTCGCCGGTGGAGGCGCCGTTGGCGTCGGCGACAAAGGCCTTGGCGGTCTTGCTCGTGTAGCCCGCCTGAACGCCCACCCCCAACGTGCCAATGGAGTGGAGGATCTCCCAGTCCAGCTCGAATTGGCTCATGAGGCTGTTGCCGCCCATGACCGTCTTGTAAGGCGTGGCGCCGGTGGTGCCGCTGAGCTCCGAATCGATATCGGGGCTGTAGGGGCCGAAGCGCAGCTCGAAGGCCCCGTAGCGTGGCGAGCGAAAGCTTTGTGGCGTGAGCTGCTCCATATCGCCCATGTCGTCGAAATCGTGCGTGATGGTCTGGGCCTGGGTTTGGGTCGAGACGAGCAAAGGCAGGAGCAGGAAGAGACCCTTCCCGCCACGGCGTGTGCGGCGGCGCAGGCGGCGACGCAGGAGCCACGCCGTGCCCAGCCCGAGGGCGCCGAGCACCAGGCCGCTGGGCCTGACTCGACGGCCCGCCAGGGTGCAGTAGCCGCCCTTGGCTTGCCCGCCCGCGTCCCGGTACTCGCGGTAGAAATCGCGCGTAGGGATGGGCGTTTGCACGTAGGCCGTATCGATCACGCTGGCGTTGCCCAGCGTATCGACAGCGGCCAGGCCCACCGTGTAGGGCACGCCGTTTTGTAGCGTGGCCAGGCGGAAGCTGGTGGTCTGGGCCGAGATGAGACCGCTGCACATGTACGCCTTGTCCAAGGCCGCGATGGGGGCCGGCGCACCCACCGCAACGGCGGGCGACTCAACGCTGCTGACCTGGCTCGTGGAATCCGCCCACGAGGTCGAGTCGGTGAGCGCCGACGTGGTGGTGTCCGTGCCGCACGTGGTCTGCCGGGTGAAGTACTGGTCGTCGTAGAAGCTCTTCGAGAAGACCTGCAGCGAATCGGTTCGCGTGCAGAAGAGCAGGTACCCGGCCAGGTCGCTGGACGTCGTGTCCGCCGCCGCCCAGGAGATCTCGAGGGCCTCGTTGCCGCCCTTGACCTCCAGTCCGGTGGGTGCGGGCGGGGGCGTCCCATCCAGAGTCAGCGCCAGCGACACGGAGCCGCCGCCCGCGCCGTCGTTGAGCTCGGGAATGCTGCCGCCGGTGGTGTTGATCCAGAACCAGAGGTTCTGCGTGACGCTGCGGGTGCAGTCTGCCTCGGTGCCCGTCGCGTCCTTGTCACGGGTGAAGAGGTCCCGCGTGGTGAGATCGACTTCCCAGTAGCCGGCCTTGGACAACTGGCCCAGGTTGTTCGAGTAGAGGCGCGTATCGGGATGATACGCGTCGCCGTAGCAGGCCGCCGCGTTGCGGTCCGTCTCGCCGCTGGCCAGGCAGTTGTTCAGGCCGATGAGGAGTCGCATGGACCCCGTGCTCAGGTTGCCCAGCTTGGAGCGTGACTCGGAGACCATCTCCACCCGCACCCTCACCGGCGTTTCGCACAGGCAGTGCGCCTGGTTGAGCATCGTCTGCTTTTCGAGATCCGTCATGTAGACCCAGCTGTCCCCGTCCTGGCGCATGATGCGGATGCTGAAGTCGGATTTCTGTATGCCGCTGGTCGTGGTGCTGGTGCTGGTGTCGGTCTGGGCCCGCAGCGGCGGTGCGACCAGAATCGTGGCCAAGGCCAGCAGGACGGTGGCGGAACGAGAGTAGATCATGGTCCGGCGGGCCTTCCTGCAACGGGTGTGCCGCGAAAAGGTAGGGCCAGGAGGCGCGAGATGGGCGGCCTGCCGTGTTCGGGCTGATCGGGTGGCGAGCCACGGGCTCGGGTTGTGCCAATTTGGCAAGGGAAGCGGGCGGGTCAGAGGCGGTCCATCGCATCCGCCGAGGCGCGAAGCTGCTTAAGCACCTCCGGGTGCACCCGGGCTTCGCCGTAGCGAGCCGCCGCGTAGAGCTCGGTGAGCCGGCACAGGAATTCAGCCGCCGGGTGTCCGTCGCGTTGTATGCGCGCCGCGAACTCATGCGGCGTCTCCTCGGCGCGTCTCGACCAGCCTCGCGCGGCCAGGCGTTCCAGGGTCTTGCGGTACAGCTCGAAGATGGGGGCGTCGGGACGGCGCCGTCGGGGGGCGTATTTCGGGGACTGCCGCCAGATGGGAAGGCGGCGCAGGCCGTAGAGGCCCATCAGACCCAGGCCCACGGCGACCAAGCCCAAGATCTGGCCGCGCGTCAGCTTGGGGGCGGGCGAGGACCGCCGGGCAGGATGGAACCAATCCAGGCGTTGGCTCAACCGCCTGGCCAAGAGGAGCTGTTGGCTGGCGCTGTACTCCACGACCCAGTTGGCCCACAGCAGCTCGATGGAGTCGACCAGCGCGCGCAGGCTGCTCATGTGCGTACTGCGGGGCGCGGCGGGCGTGGCGTCCACGCGGACCCAGCCCTGCGGCCCCAGGTAGGCCTCGACCCACGAGTGGGCCCGGTTCTCGCGGATGGTGATGGCCTGGCGCAGATCGTTCCACTCGCCGCCTAGAAAGCCATTCACGTAGCGAGTGGGGATGCCGGCGAAGCGCAGCAGCACGGCGGCCGAGGAGGCGAAGTACTCGCAGTGTCCGGCGGTCTGATTGAAGAGGAAGTCCTCCAGCGGATCGACAATACGCTCGTCGCGTTTGAGGTCTGTCGTGTACTTGTGCGTGCGCTGCAGCCAGTCCACCACGGCATGGATCTTGGCGGACCCCGTGGCCTGGTCGCGCGTGAGCTGCAGGGCCAGATCGCGCACGCGCTGGGACATGGCCCCGCGGGGCTGCGTCAGGTAGGGCGCCAGCGTGGCCGCCGACAGGGAGGGCTCGGTCGCGTTCGCGTGAGTTTGTCCGTTCAAATCGCGCGAATAGGCCAGATAGCGCGCCCCCGTGAAGTCCGTGAGAACGGACCGGCGATCAGCGGGATTGCCAGGGTGAATTCGGTACACGCGCAGTCCCATCTCGCCGGACCAACGCGGCTCGAAATCCGCGGCGGTGAACGCACCCGGCGCGGGCGCCGGCATGTGATAGGCAACCGGCTGAGCCAGGGCAAACGCCACCGGGTGGGAGAGGGCCACCACCTCGATCTTCTGCTCCACCGTGTCGCGCAGGAAGGCGGGCAGATCCGCGCTGCGCAGGTGCCGACCATCGCGCGTCACCTGCACCCGGGAGCCGTCTGCCCGGTCGAAGACCACCGGCCGGCTGCGCGTGAGGTCGCTCTGCGCGCGAATCCACTCGCCGCTGTCGTAGGTGTCGTAGACCGTTCCGCGCCAATACAGGCTGGCGATCTGTTCGTCGCGTGCCTGAGGGGCCAGGACGGCGAGGCGGGGCACCTGCGCGCGCAGCACCACCGTCTGGTTGTCCAGCGACAGCACGCCGTGCATGCCCAGCTTGACCTGATCGGTGAAGCCGGCCACGCCGGTCTGGCGCCGCATGCCCCCCAAGAGGAAGCCGATACCCACGCGCGGGACGGCGGCGAAGACCAGGCCCGCGCCTGCCAACACGACAAGGGCCACCAAACCCGTTGCGACGAAGAAGGCGAGGCCGACCACGCGGCGAGAATTGAGCACGCGCCCCATGGTGACGCGCTCGCTGCTGGCCCCGTCGGCGTGGCGAACCAGGTAGTTTTCCTCGATCTCGCGGCGCAGGTGGAAAAGCAGCAAGGTCCACGTGGCCAGGACCACGTACAGCGCGAAGCCGACCATGAATACGGCGCTGGTGGCCTGCCACGCCGCCGCCAACATGATGAGGAACGAGAGGACGTAGATCTGCAGGTAGTCGCGGTTGCTCCGACGCTGACAAAGCTTGCAGGTGAGCAGGAAGAGCACGAAATCGAGGAAGGGCGTCAGATCGATCTCGGGGAAGCTGCGCACCACCTGCAGCACGGCCACGGCAAAGAGGACCAGCGTGGCCAGATTGAAGAGCCAGGTGAGGCGCGCCATGCGCTCGCCCAGCCGCTCCTCGGGTTCAACGAACCACGAGAAGACACCTGCCGCTGCCAGCAAAGCCAGCGTCAGTGACGGCACCACGCCCGGCGCGGCCAACGTGGCCACCGCCGTGATGACCAGCAGGTACGAGGCCAGCTTGTGGACCAGTCGGAATCTCATGCCGCCCCCCGCGCGGGCGGCGCCAGGGTTTCCAGGCGCGGGGTCTGGACGCCCTGCCAGACGCGCAGGAGGGTCGCGCCGCGCCCCGGTGGGGGAACGGCCGGCGGGGCCCCGGGCGGACGCATGTCCACCAGGGCCAGCGAGCGCAAGATGGCCGTGGCGTGAGCCGCGCCCGCGCTGGGCTCCAAATAGGTCCGGCCGGCGGACAATCCGACTTGGTAGCCCTGGCGGAGCAGGGCCAGGGCCAGCGACGCGACCAGGGAGACGGCTGCCTCGAAGGGCGCGTGAATGCCATCCTCGGGCCGCTCGGCGGGTGGGGTGTCGTCGAGCACGAGGACCGCAACCCGCGCCGTGTTCTCCTCGAATTCGCGCACGAACGGGCGCCCGCGCCGGGCCGATGTGCGCCAATGGATGTCGCGCGGATCATCGCCCAGGCGGAACTCGCGTAGGTTTTGGAAATCACCGCTTCGCGACAGCCGGGGCCAGGGGCGATCACCTGAATCGACCAGCCCCGCGTGCAGCAGCCTCTGGGCCACCGGCGTGAGGGCCGGATAGGCGAGCAACTCGAGCGGCTCATCCAGATCGATCGAGCGGCGCAGAAGCCCGAAGGGGAAGCGGGTGGAGATGCGCAGGCCGCTCAGGCGATGTGGCCCGCGCCGGGTGAGCGTGCGCCGGTAGGCCGTCTCCTGCTCGCGCCCGGCCGGAACCTTCAAGTAGAAGCAGCGCCGGTCCACCGGGCGTCCGTCGACCAGGTCTTCGACCTCCAAGGAGAAGGTGGGAATGCGCCGCTTACGGTTGCGCACGGCGATGCCCATCAGGAATGGCGACCCGACATGGATGGACGCGGGCAGGCGGCGCCTCACAACCAGGCGGCGCAGGCAGGTCTCAGAGAGAATGCCGTTGGCCAGCAGCAGGCATAGGAGCATGCCGAAGACCAGAAAGAGCAGGTTGAGGCCGCCGTTCATCGCGGCCAGGCCCAACAGGACGGTGGCCCCGATGAACCACTTGCCCTCGCGGGTCAGACGGAAGCGGCGGTTCGGCCGCAGCCATCGGCGCAAGCGAGGGCGCAAGCCGGTCGTCACATTCCCCCTATCCCGGAATCGGTAGCCGATTGAGGACGTCGAGCAGGACGCGTTCGGCTTCCTCGCGTACGCGCCCCGTGGATTCGAGCTGGTTGGCCAAGACCAGGCGGTGGGCCAGGGTGGGCACGGCCAGGTGTTTCAGATCGTCGGGAAGGACGTACGTCCGTCCGGCCGCCAGCGCCGCCGCCCGGGCCACGTTGCGCCAGGCCAGCTCCCCGCGCGGCGAGATGCCCAGGGCCAGAAACGGCGAGCGACGCGTCTCGTGGGCCACATCCACGATGTAGCCCGCCAGCTCTGGCGAAAGGCGTACGGCGGCCGCCGCATTTTGCAGGGCGATCACGTCCTGCAGGGACAGCGCGGGCTGCAGCGACCCCATCGCGTCCTCGGTGACCGCCGGCGCGTCGAGGAGCAGGGCCCGCTCGTCCTCTGCCGACGGATAGTCGATGCGGATGCGCAGGGCGAAGCGATCCATCTGCGACTCGGGCAGCGGATAGGTGCCGTGGTGCTCCTCGGGGTTCTGCGTCGCCACCACCAGGAACGGTTGTTCCAGACGGAAGGCACGTCCGTCCACCGAGACCTGCGCGTCGTTCATGGCCTCGAGCAGGGCGCTCTGCGTGCGCGGCGTCGTGCGGTTGATCTCGTCGGCCAGCACCACGTTGGCAAAGAGCGGCCCCGGGTGGAATTCGAATTGGCCTGACTTGGCGTCGAGCACCGACACTCCGATGATGTCCGAGGGCAGCAGATCGCTGGTGAACTGGATGCGGTGGAAACGGCCGCCGATGGAAGCCGCCAGTGCCCGCGCCAGGGTGGTCTTGCCCACGCCGGGCACGTCCTCGATGAGCAGGTGCCCGCGTGCCACCAGGGCCAGCACGGCCTCGTGGATGGGCCTGGCCTTGCCGCGGATCACACGACCCACGTTTTGTTCGAGGCGTTTGATGAGGGCGGACGAGTTGACGGAGGCCTCGGCCGGTTGCATTCCCCGTGATGATACACGAGACGACGGGGAGACGACGGGTGCGGGTCGCGCGCGAGCGTAACCGCACGCTGGGCGGCCAGAAAGAAAAAGGGGCAGGCCGTCGGGACCTGCCCCTCTCGTGGGACGCGTACGGACTACAGCCCTTTGACCTTCTTCGCCTCAGCGATGAAGGCGGGGAGGCTGCTCTCCCAGTTGGCCACCAGGCCGTAGTCGGCGACCTGGAAGATGGGCGCCTCGGCGTCCTTGTTGATGGCCACGATGACCTTGGAGCTCTTCATGCCGGCCAGGTGTTGGATGGCGCCGGAGATGCCGACGGCCACGTACAACTCGGGCGCCACGACCTTGCCGGTCTGGCCGACCTGCAGATCGTTGGGGACCATGCCCGCGTCGCAGGCGGCGCGGCTCGCACCCAGTGCGCCGCCCAGCAAGTCGGTCAGCTCCTCGAGCAGCTTGAAGTTCTCCTGGCTCTTCATGCCGCGGCCGCCGGCCACCACCACCTTGGCCTCGGCCAGATCGGGGCGCGCCGTCTTGGTCACGTGCAGGGCCACCAACTCGGAGCCCAGCGCGTCGATGGCGCCGGCGTTCAGAGCCTGCACCGGGCCCGGGCTGGCCGCCGGGGCGGCGGGCGCGAACTCGGTCTGGCGAGCGGTGACCACCACGGCGGCGGTGAGCACCTCCACCTCGGTGATGGCGTTGCCGGCGTAGGTGGGACGGCGGAAGGTCTTGGGACCCTGCACGGCCACGATGTCGCTGGCCATGCCCGCGCCGAGCAGGGCCGCCGCGCGAGGCAGGATGTCCTTGCCCGTGGAGGTCGCCGCGGCGACCAGCGCGGTGGCACCCGCCTGCTTGACCGCGGCCACCAGCACGGGGGCCCATGTCTCGGCCAGCGGCGCCGCCAAGGCGGCGTTGTCACAGCAGAGCACCTGATCCACGAAGCGGGCCGCATCCTGGGCCGCCGCGCCCACGCCTGCACCGATGACCACGCCGACCACGGGGCCGCCATGGTGCTTGGCGATCTGGCGAGCGGCGTTCAGCGCCGGCAGCGAAGCCGAGCGAACGGCGGAGTTGTTGGTTTCGAGAAGAACGACCGTGGCACCCATTAGATCACCTTCGCTTCGTTGTGGAGCTTGCCGACCAGTTCCTCGACCGAGGCCACCTTCACGCCGGCCTTGCGGGCGGGCGGCACATCGTGGCGCAAGGTCTTGACCATGAGGTCGCCCGACACGCCGAGAGAGGCAGCGGTGATCTCATTGATGGGCTTCTTCTTGGCGGCCATGATGCCCTTGAGCGAGGCCAGACGCTGCGTGTCCTCCCACTCGGCGTCGGCCGGGGCCAGCGCCTCGTTGCGCACGGCCTTCTTGCCGATGATGCGCAGGTCCACGGTCAGCACCGCGGGCACGCGCACGCGCCGCTCCTCGGTGCCCGCGTCCACTTCGCGGGTCACCACGGCCGACTTCCCGTCAGCCGCCAGGACGATGGTCGCGAGGAAGGTGGCTTGCGGCCAGCCCATCAGGCCCGCCAGGATCTGCCCGACCTGGTTGGAGTCGCCGTCCACGGCCTGCTTGCCCATGAGCACCAGGTCGGGCTTCTCGGCCTCGACCACAGCCTTCAGGGTGCGCGCCACGCGGTCAGCGTCGAGCGCGTTGTCGTCGCCTTCGATGAGGATCCCGCGATCGGCACCCATGGCCAGGAGCTGGCGCAGCTGGGCCGAGGTGTCCTTGGGGCCGATGGTGACCACCACCACCTCGCCCGCGCGCTCGCCGCCCTTGCCCTTCTCGGTCAGGCGGAGCGCTGCTTCCACGGCATATTCGTCGAAGGGATTGACCTGCCAGGTGGTGCCTGCCAGGTCCACTGAGCCGTTGCCGACTTTGAGCTTCAGCTCAGGATTGGGTACGCGTTTGCAAGGGACGAGGATCTTCACTCGGGCCTCCTTGAGGTTGCTGACTTGAGTCCGGCAGGTTTATCCCGCGGGACGCCCCGGTTTCAATCCTTAACCCCGCCCACGCCTGTCCGCGCGACCCGACTGGATCGGCACGCACGGAACCGGAGATTCCAGCCGTGGTGAAGGGCGGGCCGAGCCGCTCGGGGCCCTAGAGCGCCGAACGGTTTGAATCGGTCGCGAAAGCGCGGATCTGCGTCGCATCCCTTCGTTGCTCGTCGGTCAAATACGTCGAGTATTCTCCCTCCTCGCGCCTCGGGCTGCTCGCATCTCCGCGGTCTCGCTCGGTCTTCAAACCGTTCGGCGCTCTAGCTCGTCGCCGCGCGGAGGGCGTCTTCCAGACAGGTCAGGATCTCGTCGTTGAGATCCACGAGGTACACGGTGGTCGGCTTGGGCTGCTTGTGGGCGCGTAGCTCGTCCACCATGGCGCGGGCCGCGTCCGCGGGATCGACCCCGCCCAGGCCGGTGCCCATGCCCGGGATGGCGATGAGCTCGAAGCCGTGTCGGCCGGCGGCAAGCATGGCAGCGCGGGTGGCACGGCGGACGTTCTCCACGCCGATCTTGTTCCCCGGTTCTTCCATGGTGGGGGCGTGGATGATGCGTTTGGCCCACAGCAGACCCGCGTTGGTCACCACGGCGGCACCAACCGCGATGGGGGCCAGGGACATGGATTCCCGCTGAATCGTCGGGCCGCCCTTGCGCGAGAGGGCGGCCGCAACCCCGCCGCCCATGATGCCCAGCGAATTGGCCGGGTTGACGATGGCATCAACGGCCAGCTCTGTGATGTCCGCTTTGGCGATGTGGACTTGCATGGGGGCGTGTTCTTCGCGACCGCATGTACGGTAGCATCAAGCGCGTCGAGCCATCAAGCCGTCTCCGGGCCCTCGGGCAGGGGCGCCGCCTGGCCTCGCTTCCCAGGCCGGCAGCGCCGCTGGTCCGACTCCCGCCTCCGCGCTATTGCAGGTGGAGAGCTCCTTCGGCGAGCACGCGCGGCCCCGCCTTGCCGAGCTGGACGATTTGCACCAGATAGCCGCGCGACTCGCTGAAGCCGTTTTCGGCCGAAAGGGCGAGTTGCATGGCCAGGGTGCGGGTCGGGGGCGTTTTCACGTCCCAGATCTGGATGGCCTCGTGGCGCTCGATGCTCTCCTCATCTTCTCGATCGAATGCCGCCACGATGAGAGGCTCCGCCGTGGCCTTGGCCCTGAGGTTGGCGATCATCTCCACCTCCCACGCCGGCTTGTCCGCGGATCGACCGTCCCGTTCCAGCGTGGTCACGATTCGCCCGACCTTGTGCTGATTGTCCGCGGCCCGGCCCCAGGGCAGCAGGCACACGGTTCCCGGCTTGGGGCAGGCGGCGCGTTGGGCGGGCGTGGGCGTCGTGAGCTTGGGCTTGTCTACCAAGTCGTCGCGCGAGGGCAGCACGGCGGGGATGGACGGACTGGGCGTGGGGCGGGCGACCTTGATGTCCAGCGGGGGCATGACGTACATGCGGGTCCCGTGCATGAGAGCGAGCAGCACAATCAAACTAGGTGTCATGGAGCTACCTCCTGCACCAGTGGGGTGCGTGGGGTTACACCGGGTTTGATGTCGGGTTTGCGCTCAGGATTCGCCCAACATGTGTGCCGACGGACCTGCGAACCGTTCGGGCTCTACGAGCGCAGGCGCAGCGCCCCGGGCAGCAACTCGACGGTGGCAGGCAGGCGGCCTGGGGTTTCGCCGTCGATCTCCAGCGGAATCTCGGCCGTGGGATCGGCGGGGGCGACCCGGATGTGACGGGCGCGCCCGCCGTGCACCTTCTTCATGGTCAGGTGCGTGCCCGCGTATAGGCGGTGAATGTTGGTCAGCACGCCCGCGCGACTGAGATCGCCCACCAGGGTCAGATCCAGCAGGCCGTCGTCGAGCAGGGCGTCGGGACAGATGCGCATGCCCCCGCCGAAGTAGCGGCCGTTGCCCAGCGCCGCCAGCATGAGGCGCATGCGCCGCTCAGGTTGGCCATCCACCGAGAGGAGCAGCTCCGTGTTCTCGTAGCTGACCAGCGAGCGAAGCGTGGCCGAGAAGAAGGCGATGCGGCCGCCCAGCCGTTTGGATGTGTCGTTCGCGCGCTGGGCCACATCGCTGGAGAAGCCGAACGAGACTACGTTCACGAAGTGGCGCTGCTCGCGCGAGCCGTCGTGGCGTACGAACGAAACCCGGCCCGCGTCGATGGTGCGTGGCCGGCCCGTTCGCACGCGCTCGGCGGCCGCGGCCAGGTCACGCTCCAGGCCCAGGGTGCGGCGAAAATCCCCGCCCGTTCCGCGAGGGATGACACCCAGCTCGGCGGATCCGCCGGCCCGCAGGATGCCGTCTGCGACCTCCGAGATCGTGCCATCGCCTCCCATGGCGATCACCAGCTTGCGTCCCGCCTTCGTCTCCTCGGCGGCGAGGCGTCGGCCATCGCCTGGGCCCTCGGTGAAGCGGGTGTCGAAGGGGCCCAGGCCGTCGGTCAGGGCGGGCACCAGCGCGGCCCATTTGTTTTGGCTGAGTCCCCCGGCGGAGCGGGGATTGACAATGATGACAGGGTGCTGCAAGGCCGGGCGACGTTAGCAAAAAAAACGGCGGGGTGGGGACTGGCCCGCCTTGCCGCCTCGTACACGGATGCTTCAGGCGTGGGCGAACGCGGGAACTGCGCGCTGATTCAGTTGCTCGTCTCGCCAACGGAACGAAAGCCGGGCACCACGAGAGCCGAGAGCCGTTCAGGATTGCGCACGCCCTGTTCGATCAACCAGCGTTCGGCCCGGCCATGCAACTCGCTGCCCGCCGCCGTGCCCAGGATGCGGCCCAGCCAGCGGCGGCCCGACTCGGCCATCAGCAGCGCGCCCGTGGACTCCGCCGTGGCCACGGCTCTCTCCAGAATGGACACGGCACGGGCGCGCTCGCTGGCGGGGCCCAGCCAGGCCGCGCCCGCGGCCAACAACCTGCCCATGGCCTTCGTGGTTTGGTGGTCGCTCTTCTCCAAGAGACGGGCGTTTTTGCGGGCCAGGCGCAACAGGCGGCCGCGCTCTCTTGCGGGCCGCGTTTCTGCCAGGGCCAGCGCCACGCGACCGGTCAGCCACAGATGCTCGATGCGAATGCCGCTGATGCTGAGCATGGCCGATTCGTCGAGTCGCTTCTTCTCCGTCGCGATGGCCGCCTGGGCCTCCTCGGGGCGCCCCAGGTACAGGGCCTGCTCGCAGCGCGAATAGAGATGGAAGTAGTGTTGCACCTGGTACAGGTCGTCGGGCCAGGAATCCAGAATGCCGTCGATATCCTTGCGCGCCCGCTCGGGATCATCGCGCAGCAACCAGACGACGGCCTGGTACGTGCGCAGATTCGCGGCCATGTAGCGATCGCCGGTGCGATCCGCATCGGCCGTGTAGCGATCGAAGCGCTCGCTCAGCTCGCGCAAGCGGCCCGACAGGCGCAACGAGTAGCACGCGAAGGAGCGCACGGTGGCCAGCTCCCAGGCGACCCCGTGGCAGTGGGTGAGGAAGTACTGCTCGACCGCGGTCAGCTCGTCGGCGACAGCGCTGAACTCGCCCGAGAAATAGCGGACCGCGGCCTTGCCCAGGCGGGCAACGCCGATGGTGGCGTGATCGTCGGACCGCCGCGCCAGCACGTCCGCCTCGTCGGCGATACGCCGAGCCCACGGGAACCACGCCTTGCCCAGGGCCGCCAACTGCCCGGCCACGATGCTCAAGCCCTGGGCCACCCGGCGGCTGTCGCCCACCTTCATGGCCAGCTTGATGAAGCGCAGCAGGAAGTCGTCCGCGCGCAGCGTGTCGACGACGCTCAGTCCGATGTTCACGGACCACAGCACGTCCAGGAGGCGTCGGTCCTCCGGCGAGACACTCGACGGAGGACGCTCCTTGAACTTGAGCCCGTGCAGGCGCAGCCACAGCAGGCGCCAAGAGGCAGAAAGCAGAGCGCGACGCGGGCTGGGCGCCAAGCGCAGGCCGGCTTGCGACAGGACACCGTCGATGACCTCCAGCCCGCGCGTGATCTGCCCGCCCCGCAGGAGTTGCTCGGCGGCCAGGTGGCGCAACCGCGTGGACTGGGGTGGCTCGCTCAGGGCTGCCGCGCGCTCGTAGGCGTCCGCAGCGAGACCAGCCAGTCCGCTCGCCGCGCGGCAGTCACCCAGGGCCCGCAGCAACTCGCGTTTGCCGTCGGGCGTGGACTCCAACTGCACGGCGGTCTCGTACAGTTGGGCGGCGCGGTCGAAGGCCAGCTTGGTGCGTGCCTCGGCGGCGGCTTCGCGCGCGTAGTGCTTGGCGCGCTCGTGATCCGCGGCCACCAACCAGTGGCGGGCCAGCATGTCGGTGCGCTCGCGATCCCACTGCTCGATGGCGCGGGCGATCTGGGCGTGCAGGTGCCGCAAGGCCGCCTCGTCCAGGCTGCTCAGCACGGCATCAGCGATGCGGTCGTGATAGACCTCGACCACGTCCGAGCCCTGGCGCCCCACGCGGCGGATGAGGCGCCCCTCCATCAAGGCCGAGATGCCACGCTCCCAAGCCTCGGAGCCGAGTTGCACGTCGGCCGCCCCGGCCAGCGCCTTGTGCGGCAGAGGATCGCCGGCCACGGCCGCCACCTCCAGCATGCGCTGGCTCTCCGCGGGTAGGGCGCGCAGGCGCTCGAGGATCATGTGCTCCAGACGTAGGTCCTGGCCGACCACGTCGTCCTGCAGGCCACTGCCGCCAGGTTTCATGGCCCGGCGGAGGTGGCGTGCCAACTCCAGGGTGAAGAACGGATTGCCGCCCGCTTCGTTGGTCGCCGTGGCGACCAGCCGCCGTCGGCGCGTGGAGGCCAGGTCGCCGAAATCCACCAGGCCTTCCAGCAGGGCGGCCACGATCTCGGGCGGTAACGGGGTCAGGTGAAGGGCCTGCACGCCGGGCTGGTCGATGAATTCCCGCAGCGCCGCCGCCACCACGTCGCCCTTGGCCTCGCCCCACGGGCGGCAGGTGGCCAGGAGCAGGAGGCGCGGCGCGCGCGCGCCCTGCACCAGCGCGCGCAGCAGGGCGAAGCTGTCGCGATCCGCCCACTGCAGATCGTCGATGAAAGCCACCACCGGATCCAGGGCCGCCATGCGCGCCAGCAACTCGGCGAAGGCGGCGAAGGCCTCGTTGCGCAGCTCCGTCGGATCGGTCAGCGAGGGCAGGGCATAGCGCGGATGATCGAGGATCTCCAACCGGCGCAAGACCGGGAAGATCTCGGCCAGGTAGAGCACCTTCTCGGGCAGCACGCGGGCCTGGTCCGGGATGGGCAGACCGGCCAGCCGGTGGCTGAGCGCATCCACGATGCCGTCGAAGGCCTTGTAGGGCAGGGTCTCGCGCTCGTGACAGCGACCGCGCAGGATGAGCGGCGGCTCGGGCTGGGCCATGACCTGCTCCAGGAACTGGTCTACCAGGCAGGTCTTGCCGATGCCCGACGGCCCCTCCACCACGGCGATGGCCAGGGCTCCGTGGCGAACGCGGGCGTAGTTGTCGTGCAGGCTCTGCAGCTCGGTTTCGCGCCCCAGGAAGAGGCTGGTGGCGGGCTGAGGCGCCTTGTCCGACGGCACGGGACGGGGCTCGTCCTTCAGCCCCAGCCAGGTGAGGATCTCCGTGCCGCTCGGTCGCGCCGCGGGCTCTCTCTCGAGCATGCGCATGGCCAACTCGCTCCAGGCCGGATCGGCGAGCGGGTTGACGCTGGTGGGGCAGGGCGGCGTCTCCATCTGCTTTTTGAGGAGCAACTCGATGAGCGCGCCTTCGAAGGGCATCCTGCCCGCCAGCACCTGGTACAGCATGGCGCCCACCGCGTACCAGTCGGCCGCCGGCAGACAGGGGCGATCCTTGGCCTGCTCGGGCGCCATGTAGGCCGGCGTCCCCGACAGTCCCTCGCCCTTGAGCGATTGGCTGCCGGTCTGCTTGGCCAGACCGAAATCCAGAATCACGACCCGCCCCTCGGGCGTGCAGAGGACGTTGGAGGGCTTCAGATCGCGGTGGATGCAGCCGGCCGCGTGCATGGCGTGCACGCCCGTACACAGTTGCTGCATGGCCGAGCGCAGGCGCTCCAGGTCGGGCCGTGGTCTGGGGCCCTCGCCACCCACGTGAAGATCGAAGGGCACGCCCGCCACGTACTCCATCGTGAAGTACCAGTGGGGCCCTTCGCAGATCAGCTCGTACAGCTTGGCCAGGTTGGGGTGCTTGATGTCCGCCAGCGCGCGGAACTCGCTCTTGAAGCGGTACAGGTCCATGCCGTCCAACACGTTGAGCACCTTGAGCGCCACCGTGTTGCCCAGTTGGCGATCTCGGGCCAGGTACACCGTCCCCATGGCACCGGTTCCCAGTCGGCGAATGAGCTCGAAGCGCACCGTGTCAGTAAAGGACATGCTTGCGCCGTGCAGTCTACAGCAGGCCTCGAAGCGGCTCGCCTGGGCGACCGCGACGCAGACCCCTCGATTTTTGTGCCACCCAGGCGTAGTTTTGCCGGCATGAAGACGGCGTCGCTGGTCATGGTCGCGCTGGTCCTGGCTGCCTGTGATAGCCGCGCGTTGCGGCTGGATACGTTGTGCAACACCGACGGCGAGCAGCGGGCTTGCGCGGACAACTGCGGTGCGGGCGTTCAGGTCTGCCGGGCCGGAGTCTGGCAGCCCTGCCAGGTGCCCCCGGCCACCCGTGTGTGCCAGGGCGTGTGTGGCGCGGGCACCGAACGCTGCGAAGACGGCCAGTGGGGCGTGTGCGTGATCCCGCCCGCTCGTCGCGCCTGTTCCGATGCGTGCGGCGTGGGTGAGCAGACCTGTGACAACAGCCAATGGAGCACATGCGTGGTGCCGCCGGCCACGCGGGCGTGCAGCTCGGTTTGCGGTTCGGGACAGCAATCGTGCGTGAACGGTCAGTGGCTGGCCTGCGATGCGCCGCTGCCCTTGCCGCCCAAGCTGCAGGCCGTGATTCGCGACTTTCACGAGACCTTCCCGGACATGGAGCAGGGACAGAACGTCAGCGATCGAGGTGTCGTGGCGGACACCCTGGGCGTGGACGACAAGCCGGTGCTCGTGGCTTCGGGGGCCAGCCAGACCATCTCCGGGCCCGACAGCTTCGCCAAGTGGTACCGCGACGTGCCCGGGGTCAACCTGAGCGCCACGACCCATCTGCCCCTCACCCCGTCGTCGACCCACAAGGGTGTGTACACCTACAGCAACATGGCGTTCTTCCCCATCGACGGGCAGTTGTTCGGCAACGAGGGGAACGAGCACAACTACCACTTCACCACCGAGATCGTGACCCGCTTCCGCTACTCGGGCGGCGAGATCTTCACTTTCAGCGGCGACGACGACGTGTGGGTCTTCATCAACCGCAAGCTGGTCATCGATTTGGGCGGCATCCACTCGGCCGAGACCAAGACCGTGGATCTGGATGTGGGCGCTGCCAAGCTGGGATTGGCCAAGGGCCAGGACTACCCCATGCACATCTTCTTCGCCGAGCGACACGTGACGGGGTCGGACTTCATCATCGAGACCACCATCTCCGAATTCGCGACCTGCCCCTGACCTGCCGGCAGGGTTGGGCCGGGCGGATCGAATCTGGTAGCGGGGCCTGCGGCCCTCCGTCGCGCACGCTTTGCCGGGTGGCTCCCGGAGGCAGACGTTCGGGCTGGCGGCGAAACCGCCGGGCGTGACGGAGCAGGCCCGCGGCTTGCCCGAAAAGCTCTGCGGCGCCTTCCCCTCTGATAGACTCTTGGAATGCAGCCATACGGGTTAGGCCTTCGCGCCCTTGTCGCGGTGGCGGTCGTCCTGAGCGCGGCGAAGGCCTCTGGGTCGTTGCTGCTCGCCTTGGATCTTTCCGAGTTGACCGCGCAGGCCGATCGCGTCGTGGTGGCCAACGTGGTGTCGGTGCGCAGCGAATGGGATGCCAGCCATCAGCGCATCCTGTCGCGTATTGAGCTGCAGGTCGAAGAGGCCTGGAAGGGCGAGGTCGCCGGCAACGGGCGCCTGACCGTGGTGCAGCCTGGGGGCACGGCGGATGACCTCGAGATGACCGTGCACGGTATGCCTCGTTTCAAGGTGGGCGAGCGCAACGTCCTTTTCCTCTCGGGCGCCACGCGGGCTTCGGTGGTGGGCATGGCCCAGGGCCAGCGAGCGTTGCGCTGGGATTCTCAGGCGCGGCGCTGGATGGCTCACCCCGGGGCGCACTCCGGCTTGATCCGCCGCGATGGTTCCCCGGCCAGTCCCGCAACTGCCCTGCCCCTGGACGAGCTGCGCGAGCGCGTGCGCGCTCTGGTGGAGAGGTAGCCATGGCGTCGCGCAAACGATGGGGCATGGCCGCGGCGGCCGCACTCGCCACCTGGGCTGGTGCGGGGCCGGCCTTCGGCTACGTGCGCACCGTGACCGCATCAGGCAAGGTTGCCTATTGGCCGCGCCCCTGTGTGCAGATGGTGTTCTCGCTGGGCGATCCCCCGCCCGCCCTCACCGCGGACGAGTATCTCCTCGCGGCCCAGCAGGCCGCGGCCGCCTGGAGCGCGTCCTCCATCGCGTGCACCGCCGCCTCGCTCACCATATCCGCCTCGTCGGAGAAGGCGGGCGATGTGGCCGCCGACGACGTTCGCCGCATCATCTTCCGTCGCGACCGCTGGTGTCGGCAGCCCGTACCCAGCGACCCCACCGAGGATACCTGTTATCCCGCCTCTGCCCTGGCGATCACGTCAGTCTTCACCAGCAAGCAGACGGGTGCCATCGTGGACACGGACTTGGAGATCAACGCCGTTCACTATAGCTGGGGCGATTTGGTGGCCCAGCCCGGCAAGGTCCAGATGTCGCCGCCCACCGTCGATCTGCAGAACACCTTGACCCACGAGTTCGGTCACGTCTTCGGCTTCGATCATAGCTGCTGGGACGGCGTGGGCACGCAGGGGGTGGACAACGCGGGTATGCCCATCCCTCGCTGCGGCGACAGCAGCGTCCCAGCCGGCACGATGGCCCCCGTCATCACGAAACAGAACGACGTCAGCCTGCGCACACTGGGCGCGAGCGACGTCCAGGGCGTGTGCGAGGTCTATCCCAGCAACGCGGGCGTGGTCTGTGCCAACGGGAGCGATGCGGACGCCTCCATCCCGCTCGGCCCCGGGGACACGAGTGGAGGCGGCGGATGTGCCTATGCGGCTCGGCAGCCCAGTCGGCCGGCCCTGCCATTCCTTTTCCTGGGAGCTGGATTGCTGGTCGCCATCGCGAGGCTATCGAGTAAACTCCGCGCCCCATGGCTCATCAGTACATTTTCACGATGCAGGACCTTCGGCGCGTTCATCCGCCGAACAAAGAGGTCCTGAAGGGCATCTACCTTTCGTTTTACCCGGGCGCCAAGATCGGCGTCATCGGCGGCAACGGCGCCGGCAAGTCCACGCTCTTGCGCATCATGGCCGGCGTGGACAAGGACTTCTTCGGTGAGGCGCGCCCCGCCGACGGCATCAGCATCGGGTACGTGCCTCAGGAGCCGCAGCTCGACCCGAGCAAGACGGTCCTCGGCAACGTGGAACAGGCGGTGGCCCATGTGAAGGGACTGTTGACCCGCTTCGACGAGGTGAACCTGAAGCTGGGCACGGACATCACCCCTGAGGAGATGGACAAGCTACTCGAAGAGCAGGCCAAGTTGCAGGACGCCATCGAGGCCGCCAAGGGCTGGGAGATCGATCGCACCCTGGAGATCGCCATGGATGCCCTGCGCCTGCCGCCGCCCGACGCGGACGTGACCAGGCTGTCGGGTGGCGAGCGCCGCCGCGTGGCCTTGTGTAAGGTCCTGCTGCAGCGGCCCGACCTGCTGCTCCTCGACGAGCCCACCAACCACCTGGACGCGGAGAGCGTGGCCTGGTTGGAACAGCACCTGCACGATTTCCCCGGCACCGTCGTGGCCATCACCCACGATCGCTACTTCCTCGACAACGTGGCCGGCTGGATCCTGGAACTGGATCGGGGCGAGGGCTATCCCTTCGAGGGCAACTACTCCTCCTGGCTCGATCAGAAGCGCAAGCGTCTGGAGGCCGAGGAGAAGGCCGAGTCGGCCCGCCAGCGCACCCTGGCGCGCGAGTTGGAGTGGGTGCGGGCCTCGCCGCGCGCTCGTCAGGCCAAGTCCAAGGCCCGCCTGGCGGCCTACGAGGAGATGTTGGCGCAGGAGGCGCAGAAGCGCGAAGAGGCGGTGGAGATCAGCATCCCCGCCGGCCCGCGCCTGGGCGACGTGGTGGTCAAGGCCGAGCACCTGCGCAAGGCCTTCGGTGACAAGCTCCTCATCGAGGATCTGAACTTCAACCTGCCGCGGGGAGGCATCGTGGGCATCATCGGGCCCAACGGCGCCGGCAAGACCACGCTGTTCCGCATGATCATGGGGCAGGAGAAGCCCGACAGCGGCACGCTGCGCGTCGGGGAAACGGTCAAGCTGGCCTACGTGGACCAGTCGCGCGACACCCTCGACGGCAACAAGTCGGTGTACGAGGAGATCGCGCAGGGCGCGGACTATCTCGAAGTGGGCAAGCGCCAGGTCCCGGCGCGCGCCTACGTGGCGGGCTTCAACTTCAAGGGCACCGACCAGCAGAAGCGGGTCAAGGATCTGTCAGGCGGCGAGCGCAACCGGGTCCATTTGGCCAAGCTCCTGCGCAGCAGCGGCAACGTGCTGCTCCTCGACGAGCCGACCAACGATCTGGACGTGGACACACTGCGCGCGCTGGAAGAAGGTCTGCTCAACTTCGCCGGCTGCGTGGTGGTCATCAGCCACGACCGCTGGTTCCTGGACCGCATCGCCACCCACATCCTGGCCTTCGAGGGTGATAGCCAGGTCGTCTGGTTCGAGGGCAACTACCAGGACTACGAGGCGGACCGCAAACGCCGCTTGGGTGCCGATGCTGCCCAGCCCCACCGCATCCGCTACCGCAAGCTGGTACACGACTGAGCCGATTGCGACGGACGGCGCTTCTCGATACCCTAGGCGACGATGATTCCCTACGCTGATTTCGAACGGGCCGTGACTCGCTGGAAGATCCGTCAGTCGGGCGGACAGGTCGCTTCGTCTGCAGAGGAGGGGGCCTCGGGGGCCGTGGTCGCGGAAATGGCCGCGCCCAACGCCGAGGTCTCCACCGACACGCAGATTGGCGACGACGCTCGTACGCCGAGGCCCGAGGACGTCAGCGCGCAGTTCGGGCTACCCAGCGATTCCGAATAGGTGCTCTGCCCCAGGT
>JAEXQJ010000370.1 GCA_023438785.1 Pseudomonadota bacterium | reverse complement strand
CACTGCACGCGCGCACCGTCCAGTTTTCTCCAGAAGCGCGCGGGAAGCGCTCGCGGCGCACCGGCCGCTCGGGCACCCCGCATCACAGGGCCCGAGGCCGCCAGGGCCAAAACGCAGCCCGAGCCGTGGACAAAAACGCGACGGGAGATGGCCGTCACCTCACACCTCCACGCTGACCAGATCGATACGCGACCGATCGTTCGTGCCCAGGCCCATGCGCGCGCTGGTCTCGATGTGCGTGGGCGGCAGGCCGGTCCTGTGCAAGGGGGGCAGCTTCCTCTGCCGGCGCAGATCATCCAGAAGGCCCAGCGCCACCGTGTCAACGGCCACCGGATCCACCCCGAGGATGAGCCGATTGGCCACCTGGCCCATGCCCGGGCGAAAGCTCGGTCCGCCGTCCACCACGGGCCGCAGAGCATCCATCACGATGAGCCGCTGCTTCTGGCGGATCTGCGGCAGCGCGTTCACCTCGGCGATGTAGGGGTCGCAGCCGTCGAGATGCATCTTGTTCGGATTGTGGATACAGCCGAACTGGTTCTTCAACGCGCCCGTCATGCCCGACAGCATGTGCTGTTTGAGCACGGGCATGTTGATGACCCCTTGCACCCGCCGGGTGAGGACACGCGCCAGGCACGAAGCGGAGGAGGGCATGAGGCTGGGCTCGGCCTCGTAGCCGTCGCGTTCGTTGCCCACGCAGCGGTAGCCCGCGCCGCGCTCGTTGAGCTTGAATCCCGACGAGGTCAGATCGGAGGAGAAGCGGTCGAACACGATCTGGCGGGCGCCTTCTATGCCGGCTCTGCGCAGAAGGGCTGACAACTCGTCCACCAGCTCCACGTGGGTCGCCGCATTGCGCCCCGCCAAACCGTTCACCTTCAGCCCCAGGGTCTCACCCGCACGCACATAGCGAGCGAGGGCCGCCGCCGCGTCCGGCGTTCCCGCCAGCCCCGTCAGGCCCGCCGCGAGCATGGCACGCAGAGCGCCACGGTCAGCGTCATAGCCGTGGGTCAGCGCGCGCTTGGCCTGAACGATCACGACGCGCGTGCGGGCCTGCACAGGCTGCCGCACCGGCGCGTCAGACGCCCGCCACACGCCGGCGTGGGACGGGCGCACGGCAACCACCGCTGCTGCGGCACCCAGGCCTCGCAGAAGGCGGCGTCGTTCCGCGTCGAAGTCCCGAGACACAACGCAACTATAGCGCCGCATCGGACGCTTCCCGTCCACGGCGCGGTGGGTGTAATTCGAAACAGAATCTCACAACTCGCGGCCGCAGCGCGCGGTCGCATCGCAGGAGGCCAACCTATGGCGACCGCTTTCCGAATCCGCACCGCACTGCTCGTCTCGGCGCTGGTGCTCCCCGCGTGCCACCAGCCGGGACTCGAAGGAGAAGGTGCAGGTGCAAGCGGAGGCGGATCCGGCGGCCTGGGTGGGACGAGTGGCTTCATCCGCGACGGGGGCGACACCATGCTCGTCCCCGACGGCGCCGTGCTCGGCAAGGGTCAGATCGCGGCCTATAGCTGCCAGCAGAAGAAGTTCCCGCAGGAGTACACCTGCCAGGGCGACCAGACGAGCATGTGGGCCGAGCTGCTGCAGAAGGCCCTGTGGTTCTTCCACGTCAACGAGTTGGGTGACCTCAAGACGTGCACCTACGTGCAGTGGCGCGGCCCAGCCCACGACGAAGATGCCAAGATCCCGCTCGTTCCCGCGGCGAGCAACAAGGGCAACGGGGTCGACATGTCGGCCGCATTCATCGAGGCCAACCGCAAAATCCTCGACCCTGACGGCAACGGCACGGTGGATCTGCGGGGCGGCTTCCACGACGCGGGCGACTTCATCAAGTTCGGGCTGACCACCGCCTTCTCCGCCTCCACCATGGCCTGGAGCTACCTGGAGTTCCCGGACTCCTACAAGACCACCGGCCTGGAGGGCGAGCTGCGCGTTCTGCTGCGCTCGTTTGCGGACTATTTCATTCGCTCCACCTTCCGCGACAGCGACGGTCGGGTGGTGGCCTTCGCCCACCAGGTGGGTGGTCCCAACGATCACACCTGCGGCTGGATGCCGCCGGAGCTGCGCCGCACCCGCTTCTGCTCGCGCGAGGCCTACTTCTCCACGGACGAGAATCCCTCTGCCGACGTGGCGGCCTTTACCGCCGCCGCGCTGGCCCAGATCTCCATGGCCTTCCTCAACGATGACAAGGCGTACGCGGCCAAGTGTCTGGACTACGCCAAGGCTCTATATGAGCACGCGGCCAAGTACCCCGGCACCAAGTCGCACGATTCAGGCGGCCTCTACGATTCGGAGTACAGCTGGGACGACCTGGCCTTCGGCGCGCTGACCCTCTACGAAGCCACGGGGGAGAAGAGATACCTGGAGGAGGCCTTCAACATGAACGAGGGCAAGGCGGGCGGCTGGATCATGCGCACGCCCGCCGTGGCGTCGGGAGACTGGGGCCTGGCCACCAGCGAGTGCTGGACCCAATGCTGGAACTCCGTGCGCTCGGGTTCCTACCTGAAGCTCGCCATCCATTTGGACGAAATGCAGAAGGAAGGAACCCTGCCCTCGGGCTGGGAGAAGGCCGTGGACGGCTTCCGCAAGGTCGCCTTCGATGACAGCAACAAGTGGCCCACCGGGAGCGGCCCCCAGACCAGCCCGGGTGGGTTCAACGTTCTGGCCGCCTATGGCTCCGGCCGCTACAACTCGGCCGGCCAATTCATCGCCCTGGTCTACGACAAGTACTTCAACGAGCCCACGTTCGTGAGCTGGGCCAAGCGCCAGATTGAGTACCTGGCCGGCGACAACCCGCTCGAGAAGTCATACATCATGGGCTATAGCGACAAGTACGCCACGCAGCCGCACCACGCTGCTGGGCACGCTTCGCTGTATGGCGAGCCCGACAAGCCCGTCGAGAACCGCCACATCGTGTGGGGCGCCCTGGTGAATGGTCCCGATGGCGACGACAAGCACGTGGACAAACGCAGCGACTACGGGGCGAACGAAATCACGATCGACTACAACGCGTCTCTGCTGGCGGCGTTGGCCGCCAACTACGCCCACCACGGCGCGGGCACCTGCCCCCTGAGGACCTTCCCGCCCATCGCGCCCGGCATCGCCGAGTTCTACACGCGCGCCAAGATCAACAGCGAGTCGTCATGCCGCTCGCAGATCGAAATCAGCATGATTAACGAGTCCATCCACCCGCCCGGCTACGACTCGACCCTGAGCGCCCGCTATTACTTCGACCTGGCCGAGTTGGGCGACGTGGACCCGAGCAAGATCACCGCCACCCTCATCTACGACCGTGGCAAGCAGGAATGGAATGCGCCCACCTCCATTAGCGAGGTGAAGTACTGCGGCGACGACGAGGACGGCAACAAGACCACGACGTATTACGTGGAGATGGCCTTCCCCGGCGAGTTCTGGGGCGAGATGACCCAGCTGCAGGCGCCGCGCACCGTGATCCTCGACGTGGGCGTGGACTACGCCCAGAGCTGCAGTTGGGACATCAGCAACGACTGGAGCCACAAGGACCTGACCAAGGACTCGTCGGTGAAGACCCAGTACATACCCGTGTACAGCGAGGGCAAGCTGATCTTTGGCAAGCAGCCCCCCTGCGCGGGCGAAGGCCAGCAGGAAGTCGTGCGCATCGTGCTCTAGCCGCGAGCACCGTCCCCCGTCGCCCACGTATTCAGGTATCCGACACCGGCGCCTGGATCGTGGGCGTTCCCATTTCGGGACACCTGGGGTTCAATTCTGTTATGCGCAAGCTGGCTCTGTTGTTGCTGCTCATCACCTCCACCTGCGGCCCGGACGAGAACGCGAAGCTGCCCGGAATACCCTCGGCTGGCGGCTCAAGTGATGGTGGCGCGGGCGCGGCAGGCACGAGC
>JAEXQJ010000119.1 GCA_023438785.1 Pseudomonadota bacterium | reverse complement strand
GGTGAAGGCTGCGCGGGTGGCACCTCGAATGTGCTCGACGGGCGCTTCATCGTGCATGGACAATCCCCGCAGAGGGCTATCGAGGTGCAGGTCGGCGGCGTGCAGAAATCTCATATTGAACTCCGCGTTGATACTCCGGCGACAGGCGCGGTCGGGACCGGCAACGGAAGTCTCGTCTCTTCCCCAGTCATCCCTCCGACTCCACATCCGCGAACGCGTCGGGGTCCACGGACAGGACCTCGATCTTGTTCTTCTTCACGCCTATGCCGTGCTCGATCAGCAGGTCGATGAGCTTGTCGCCGTCGATGAGGGTGATCGGCGCTGCGCCGGTGGCGAAGGCTGCCTCAGACGTGCCCTTCGAGAACGGCGCCGTCGCGATGATGGTTCCCCTCACGGCGTTGAACCTGTAGAGCGAGCCGCGGAGGGCGTCGAGATCCTTGCGCTGGATGGTTCGCTTGTGGCGCTTGGCCTGGACCACCTCACGGACGGAGGTGATGCCGAGCTCGATGTCGGCGACGACATCGACGCCACCGTCATTGGAACGGGTCGTCACCTGGACATTCTGGTAGTCCATCTCCTCGAGCAGGCGCTTGATGAGGTGCTCGAAGGCATACGGGTCCATCTCCAGAAGCAACTCCCGCAGGCTTTCGCGCACCGCGGTCTGCTGCTTCTTGACCAGCTCCCAGAGCTGCTGCTGCTCGTCGCCGCCGAGGGCTTCCTCGCTGCCGACGCGCTTCAGGTACGACAGGCCGGCGTCGGTGATGGAGTAGAGGGTGCCCTTGCGTGCGATCAGCCCGCGGTCGAGCAGGTTGCTCAGACGCCTGTACAGGGTGTCCCGGAAAGTCGAATCGCTGTTGAAGTTCGAGTATCGCGCGAGGTACTCGGTCCACTCCTCGAGCAGTCCTCCGGCACGGGCGGGCCCGTTGTCCGCGACCAGCGCCAGCAGCTTGGCCAGCCCCTCTTCTTCATCGAGAAAGGCCTCGGCGTCGCCCCCCTGATGCTCGAGGAAGTCGCGACCGCGGTCGGTCAGCCGCAGCACACCTGCCTCGTCCTCTCGGACCAGCTCGTACTTCTGGACCAACAACCAGTGCCCGTAGGTGTGGCGAGGGTTCACGGTCCTGCCGCTGCCGCTCCAAATGGCTTCAGCTAGCTCCCGGTCAGGCCCCTGGAGACGCTCGGGAATCCACCTTTCGGGCTCGGTCCAGTCGACCGTGTTCTGCGGCGTACCGCGAAGCTCGGCGAGCGCAGCCCGAAGGCCAGTCACCTGCTTGCGCGGCCGGCCCGGCCAAATCCTGAGCAGGTGCCGAACCTCGGCGTAGGTCGGGAAGAGAGGCGTGCGAACCCGTTGCTCGCCGTTACCGGCGGGTCCATCTGTCTGCGCGTCCCCATTCCCGGCCGCTGGATGGCTCCCCGCCGCTGCGGTTCCTGCGTGCAGCGTGCGCAGGCCAAATACCCCAGGCCGGACGCGCACGAACTCGCTCTTCGTTCCGTTCCGCTTGATGTCGACAGCGATCACCGCGTTCAGCGATGCCGCCGGAGTCTTCGAGGTGGATGACGCCAGACCTCGCCGAAGGACCTCATCGGTGATCTCCTGGTAATGGAGCGGGCCACGCTCCCGGAGCAATTCGACGGCGGCTTCTTTGAGCGTCTTTTCGCTCATGCGGAACTCCCCTCGGTCAGTAGTATTGCTTGATGTAGCCGTACGCCTTTTCGAACAGCTCCTCTTCGGCGTGCAGCTTATACTTGAACAGCGTCTTGCGAAGCGCCCTCTTCACTTCGCGTTCGCCGGCGCTCGTGTGTTGCCAGCCGGGGAAGCGAACCAGTCTCACGATCTCGTCGATGTCGTTCACCACGCGCTCGACGATGACGGGGGTGCTTCGGCTGCGAACCTCGTCGAACAACTCGGTCAGCGCCGCCTTGCCGCGGTCCTCATCGGCCTGGGGCGGGGTCGCCTTCTCGACCTCCAGCAGCTCGCGGGCGAGGTCGAGCAGCTCCTTCAGGAACTGCACGCTATGCAGCTGTCCCTGCTCGTGCCGCTCCTTCAGGGCTTCGAGCCGTTCGGACAGCGTCTTGTACAGCGGGCTGCCCAGGTGTCCGCGCAGCCGGCGCGCGATCTTGATCTCCACCTCCTTGGCCTTTTTGCCGGGGTCGGGGGCGCCCATCACGGCTTCCAGCAGATCGGCGTCGAGCACGATCTTGTCTAGGTCATCCCGAACGGCATCGACATGCACGTTCTGGTGGATCAGCTCGATGGTCTTGGCACCCAACGCGTGCCAGATCAGCCGGCCGGTTCCCGAGGTCGGCTGCACCGATTGGTAGACCTGTGACAGCCACCGGTAGTCGCCCTCGATCTGAAGCAGGCTGGGGTCGGGCGACACCGCCTCCCACAGCTTGCCCAAATAGCTGTAGTCGGCCGCGAAGGCGTCCCGCACATCGTTGTTGGGCAGGCACTCCTGCGCAGCGATGAGGCCCTCGTAGCCGGTCATCGAGCGGTCGACGCCGGGGAAGTAGGCCAGGCACTTCTGCATGGCCGGGGCGACCTTGTCCTTCAGCCCAGCAATGTTCGACGCCACCTGCCGGAACCCCTTCTCGTCGAACTCGAGCGACTTGGCCACGTCGTCGAACACGCCCAGGTAATCGACAATCAGGCCGTGTGTCTTCTTGTCGCCGTAGGGCCGGTTGGTGCGGCAGATGGCCTGCAGCAGCGTGTGATCGCGCAGGGGCTTGTCCAGGTACATGGCCTGCAGAATGGGCGCGTCGAACCCGGTCAGCAGCTTGGCCGTGACCACCAGGACTTTCAGCGGATCATTGGGCTCGCGGAACCGGTCGAGCAGCTTCTCCTCTTCATCGCGGTCGCGGTCGTAGGGCTTGTAGCGACCGTCCTTCTTGGTGACCGAGATGACGATTTCGCTCGCCTCGGGCGGCAGGTGCTTGTCCAGCTCGGCCTTGTACAGCAGGCAGCACTCCTGGTCGAAGGTGACCAGCATGGCCTTGAAACCGTTCGGCTCCACCGTTTCCCGGTAGTGGTGTGCGACGTCAGTGCAGATGCGCGCGATGCGTTCGGGCACCTTGACCAGCACGGCCATGCGCGACGCGGCCCGGGTCAGGTTGTCGCGGTCCAGGTCCGACAGGCTGCCCGTCAGCTCGCCGTAGGCCTGATCGATGGCGGCCTTATCAATGTGCAACTCGACCAGGCGTGGCTCGAAGTGCAGCGGCAGGGTGGCGCCGTCCCGAATCGACTGCTCGAATCCGTAGCGGCTCATGTAGCCGCGCTCGTCCTCGTCGGCACCAAAGGCGTAGAACGTGTTGCGGTCGCGCCGGTTGATGGGCGTACCGGTCAGGCCGAACAGGAAGGCGTTGGGCAGCGCCGCGCGCATCTTCAGGCCCAGGTCACCCTCCTGGGTGCGGTGGGCTTCGTCCACTAGGGCCACGATGTTGCCCCGATCGTTGAGCACGCCCTCGGCTTCGCCGAATTTGAATGAGCGTGAGCACGATGTTTGATGGGCACTTTCGCAGGATTTCTGATGGAAGAGCTCCTGCTCAGCTTCGCGCGGGGTCAACGATGGCCTGTTTTTCGCTGCCCAACGGCCGCGCGATGCGGTCCTCGCACGAGGCCTCGCACGATGGCCAGAGGACCGAGCGCCAGACTAGGCCTCGTGCTGCGGTCCGCGCTGGTGGGCCCCCCCTTGTTCTCACGATATTTGATGGCTTCGTCTCCAACTTCTCGAAAAGCGAGGCAAAACGCCACGTCCATCAATCATCTTGAGCAGAAAGCGCCAGAAACCCATCGATCTTCGTGCATCTGCTGAATTTGAAGATGGTGGCGATGATGATCTTGCGGGTGTCCTGCTTCAGCAGCCGGTGCAGATCCTCGCGTGTTTCGGCCTTCACCAGATTGGGCACGTCGGACGCGTGGAATGTGGAGCTGATCTGGGTGTCCAGATCGATGCGGTCCACCACGATGATGACCGTTGGGTTGCCCAGCTCGGGCTGCAGCCGGAGCTTCTGTGCGGCGAACACCATCAGCAGCGATTTGCCCGAACCCTGGAAGTGCCAGATGAGGCCCTTCTTGGGCCTGCCGGCCAGCACGCGCTGAACGATCAGGTTCGCCGCTTCGTACTGCTGATAGCGGCACACCACCTTGATACGGCGCTTGTTCTTGTCCGTCGCGAAGAGCGTGAAGTGGGCCAGGATGTCCAGCACCACCGACGGCCGCAGCAGGCTCGTCACCGCGGCCTTCAACCCCGCCAACGTGCCGGGCGCGGTCTCGTCGTCGCCCCGCCACGGCCCCCACAGCTTCACGGGCATGCGAACGGAGCCGTACATCAGCTCCTTGCCCTCGGTGGCCACGCTGAACGCGTTGGCGACGAACAGTTCTGGGACGACCTTCTCGTAGTCGTCGTGAATCTGGATTGCACCGTCCAGCCAGCTCACCGCCTGGCGGACCGGCGTCTTGGCCTCGATGAGCACGATGGGCAGGCCGTTGACCAGCAGGATGAGATCCGCGCGCCGCTCGGCCGGGCCGGCGCGGAAGGTGAACTGGCTGGTGACGACGTACTGGTTGTTTTCGATGTTGTCGAAATCGACCAGCCGAACGGTGACGTGCTCGTGGTTGGGCCCGAACGGCATCGAGCGATCGCCGCGCAGCCAAGCGGTCAGCTCCTCATTGGCCTTGAGCAGGCCATCGGAGCGAACCGCGAGCACGATGGCCCGCAGCTTGTAGAGGACCTCGTCGGCACGGTCGGGAACGGCGGCGATCTCGGGGTTCAGGCGGATGAGGGCGTCGCGAATCCAGTCCTCGACGAAGATCTCGTGGGGCTGGCGCGGGAGATTCGCGGGTGCCAGATAGTGCCAACCGAGGCCTGCGAGCTTGCCGCCCTTGCGGGCGAGGCCCGCGCTGACCGCGGTGTGGTGGGTAACGCCGCCGCAGAGGAGATCGCGGACGAGGGACTCGACGGTGGAGGATTCAGTAAACACTCAGTCCTCCGGCGTTCGAGAGCAGTTGCTTCTGGTTGGACATTGCGGCTGACAGTCGCGCAAGCAAACAGTCTTCGGCGGCCTTGAGCCTGGCCCTAGTCTCGAGGAATGCGTCTTGGGTCAGGACGGGAGGAAGAGGAACGATGAGCCGATGTAGCTCAGTCATCGTGAGGTGTTTCTGCTTTGTACCTGGTGCGAGGCTCGTCAGGCGTTGCAGCGAGGAACGTCGGTTGAGCGCCGCCTCCAAGTACCCCGCGCGTACCGCTCTGGCAGGCCGCGCCAGGATCAGGTCCAGGCAGTTCCATCCCTGCATGCTGTCCGGAACGACGGCAGCATTGCCTGGCCGGCCGGCGTCGCCGGTTCGAACGATCAGGAGGTCGCCGCCACGCAGCTGAAGCTTCGACTGGGCAGCGTTGCCGGCCGGCGTGAGGTAGCGCAAGTCTGCGAGGTCGAACCAGCCTGGCCACACATTCAGGGAACGCAACACGGGAACAGCCCCTGAATGTCCCGCGTCGCACTCATGATCGCGATCGGAGGCCTCGTGCCGACGACTGAAGAACTCGCAAAGATCGCTCACTGGATGCCGAGGCCAAGCCGCAGGAGCTGTGCGGAAGAAGTCCTCGTCAAAGGATGCCCGAAGTGCTCGCGCTGCTTGGCACGATTCCTCAAAAGAGCGGCGGACGCTCTCTGCGCACCTGAGCAACCCGGCCAACCGAGCCTGCACCTGAAGTGGCGGCAGCGAAAGCTCGTACTGCGTCAGGCTCGACCAATTGGTCCTTGGCGACAGTGATCCGGCCGATGTGCCGACGGCGTGCGCAAAAAACGCTTCTGTTTGGCAGATGAATGGCAGGAGCTCAGGCAGAAGCCGTTCGGAATCCGCGCTTTCAAACACGTAGATGTCGCCCGAGCAGACCGCGTCGAAGTCGGCAACCGCCACCTTGCGCTGGTAGGCGCGACGCTTTCCGAAAAGGACCTGCCCCGCACGAGCCCGCGTCGTGAACGTCGTTCCATCGGCGACGTCGTTCCATGACCGAACCCGCAGGTCGCCCGGCTCGATGTGCTCCAGGCCGATGACACGCTCGATTCCGGCGGCCGCAGGGTCCTTGCAAGTCTCCTTTACGAGGCGCACGACCTCTCCGAATTTCACCCGTTTCCAGGTCGCGGAGCCCTTAGCCATTGGCAACCTCCCCGGGCCCCGGATCGTCGGCCACAAGACCATCAAGCATGTCGACCACGCCGTCCATCTCGGTCCAGAAGGAGCGGCCGGACTCCTCCCATTTCTCCCAGGCCTCACGCAGCGTGGGCGCCTGTCCTGGGTCTACCGAGCCTGTCGCAGTCGTCTGGCGCTTCACATAGAGGGGAATGGACAGGCTGAAGTTTTGCGATGCGATCTCCTCGGTCGTGGCGACGTTCGCAAATCCCTCCTCGTCGGCGAACGCCGCGTACGCCGCCTCGATGCGCAGCTGGTGCTCGGGCCTCAGGAAGCTCATCGCTCGCTCGCGCGCGATCTCGTTCACTGCATCGATGAGCAGCACCTTGCCGCGCTTCTTGGGTGGCTTCTTCGACCGGCAGAAGACGACGCAGGCCTCCATCGGCGAGTTGTAGAAGAGATTCGGTCCCAGCCCGAGCACGCAGTCCACGAGGTCGGCTTCAATGAGCTTCGTGCGCAGCTCGGCTTCTTCCTTCCGAAAGAGCACGCCGTGCGGGAAGAGGACCGCGCAGCGGCCTGTCTTGGGATCCATGCTCTTCAAGATGTGCTGGAAAAAGGCGTAGTCGGCGCGGCCCTGCGGCGGCGTGCCGAGGAAGTTGCGGCCCCAGGGATCGGTGGTCCAGGCCTCGCGGTTCCACTGCTTGATCGAATAGGGCGGATTGGCCAGGACCACGTCGAACGTCCTCAGCCGATCAGCCTCGTGGAAAGCGGGAGCGGCCAGGGTGTCGCCACGGGCGATCTCGCAATCCTCCACCCCGTGCAGCACCAGGTTCATGCGTGCGATGGACGCGGTCATGTGGTTGCGCTCTTGACCGAACAGCTTGAGCGTCCGGTGCTCGCCGCGCTTGCGTTTCACCTCGGCCAGCGCCGAGATAAGCATGCCGCCGGTCCCGCAAGTGGGGTCGTAGATGCTCTCGCCGCTCTTGGGTTCCAGCATCTGCACCATCAGGTGGACCACGGTGCGGTTCGTGTAGAACTCCTGCGCCGTGTGGCCGCTGTCATCCGCGAACTTCTTGATGAGGAACTCGTAGCCGTTGCCCAACTCGTCCTCGGGTACGTTGGCGATGGACAGCGTGTGCCCCGAGAAGTGCTCGAGCAGGTTCTTCAGCGTGACATCGGGTAGGCGTTCCTTGTTGGTCCAGGGCGCGTCGCCGAAGATGCCGTCCAGCCGTCCCGGATTGGCCGCCTCGATCGCCCGCAGTGCCGTCTGCAGCTTCTTGCCCACGTCCTTGGCGGCGGCGCGCACGTCATTCCAGTGCCCACCTTCCGGGATTACGAAGCGGTCGTTGGCCGTCGCCGTCGCATACTTGGCATCGCCCTTCGAATCAGCCAGCGCGGCCGCGTAGTCCTCGTCCCACACGTCTGACAGGCGCTTGAAGTGAGCGGGAAGACAAACTGCTTGTAGTCGCCAGCGTCGACCAGTCCGCGCAGGATGACCGCCGCGCCCCACAGATAGGACTCCAGCTCTTGCTGGGTCATGTGCTCGCTCATGGCGCGTCTTTCTTGGCCACCACCCACTTCTGCTGCGGGTGATTTGGCATCTCGGGATGCAGGTAGACGAGTTCGCCGGCTTCCTTCATGGGCCGGAGGTGGAGGGTCACCAGGTTCTTGGAGTCTCGGTTGCCAAGGAGCTGGGCCAGCTCTGACGCAGACCACGGAGCCAAGGCGCACAGCTCCAGGATGAGGGCTCGCACCACGCCCTCCCGCGGGCGCTTGCCCAAACCCGCCAAACGCTCGCGCAGCTCGGGCGGCAAGGACTGGGTTAGATCGGCGGCGAGCTGGGTTAGATCCGGGGGGGACTGGGTTAGATCCGCGGCCGACTGGGTTAGATCCGCCCCGGATCCTTGGTCGACGAAAGCTGGCCCAGGTACGTAGTAGGTTCGGCTTCCCGAGCCCTTCATCTCCAAGATGTCCAAATCCCGCAAGCGTCGCAGGTGAAGGGACGATTGCAGTGTGTCCACGCCGTTGATCTCGCGGTAGGCCGCGTTGTCGATGGCACCGACCTCTCGCACGAAGACCAGGGCCCGGGCTTCCTCATCCGACAGCTTCTCAACCGTTAGCGCGCGGAGCCATCGGAGATCGGACTCGCCGAGGAAATGATGGAACAGAAGAGTCGCCACGAACTGGTCGGGGCGGCGGGATGACTCGAAGGTGGGAGGCAGCAGGTCATTAGAGAGCATCAGCTCTCTCATGACGCGAATCCCGCTGCCCTTGGTCTCTGCCAGGTGAACCTCGTGCAGAACCGCCGCGATGAGTGGGTTGCGGTTTTCCGAGCCCGGCTCGCCGAGCTTCTCCTCTGCCTTGAGGGAGTGTCCAGGGTTTCGAATCTCGACGCGGTTCGAGTAGCGAAGGATCTGGACGGGGCCGTGAATGCGGTAGGATCTGTGCATCACGGCGTTCACGATGGCCTCGCGAAGAACTCGGATCGGCAGGACGGTGTCGTCTGAGCGAACGATCTCTCCCTCGGGTAGTCGGAAGGAAGCGGGCAGATCGTCCCGAATGGCGGCGATGGCGCGACGGATCGCCACAATAAGCGGCGCGCGAATCTCGACCGTGTCGAAGCGGTGCTCCGGGTCCTCTACCCAGCGACGCCCGGGAACGCGGATGTAATCGACCCGCATCATCGGAAAGCAGCGCCTGAGCGCCATCGAGGAGCCGAACAGAAGGATGCCCGCGATAGTCGGGCGAAGAATGGCACCGTCCAGCTTGGCTGCACCCAACGCCCGCAGCAGGTCCTCATCGGGCCAGGTCAACTCCTCGGCCTCAGGGTGAGCTTCTCGGCGCAACTCTCGGTAGATCCGAAGCGCGTCCGAATCCAGGTCTCCCAGAGACGCATCTCGGACGATCGCGGAATCCAGGCTCTCGCCTTGGCGCCCATTGTAGAGGGAGACCAAGTCGTCCTCAGTTCCCTCTTGATCGGTTGGCCCGACGCGCCTGAAGGCACCCCGGGGGAGTCCCAGCGACTTCAGGTAGAGGGGCTTCTCGGCGGAGGGGAGTTCGGGGACGAAAGCGACTATCACCGCCTTCCCATCCACCTCCTCTGCGACCATTTGCGGGCGTACAGCCTGATTGAAGGCAGCCGCGCACTGCGAGGCGAGATCGGATTGAAGCTGCTCCGGAGTCTTGCCCCCAATCACCTCGTATCCGCGGACGTAGAGCCCCAGCTGGGACGTCTGCGCGACGCCAAGCAGAAGGTAGCCGCCGCCGAGGCCTGGCTCGTTCGAGAATGAGCAAATCGTTTCGAGGACAGATCGGTCGATCTTTGATGCGGCCTTGGCCTCGATGGTTGTCGATTCATCGACCGCGCGCAGCTCCTCCAGCAGTGCAGCAGCGGCTCTCATCGTTTTACCCAGCCTCCCTCGCGCATGACGCGACGGAGGTTGCCCTCGGCCTCGCGGCACTTCGCGAGAGCGTCCTTGAAGGCGGCGACGGCGACGGGGAGCGGAGGGATGTCGGCCCCGATGGGCGGCAGCACGTAGCGCGAAATGTTCAGGGTCCAGTCTTCCTTCTCGATCTCTGAAAGGTCGACCACGCGCGCCCGATCCTGGACGTCGGCGAAGCCCTCCACCCAAGTGTGGATCTGGGTGACATGCGCCGGGTCCATGAAGTTCTGTGCCCGCCCGCGGCGGAACACAGAAGACGCGTCGACGATCAGGACCTTGCGCTGTCGGCGCTTCTCCTTGCGCTGACGAAGCACCAGCACGCACGCGGCCAGGCCAGTGCCGTAGAAAAGATTCGGCGCGAGGCCAATCACCGCCTCAACCAGATCCTTTTCGAGCAGGTGCCGGCGGATCTGCGCCTCAACCCCGCCGCGAAAAAGCGCGCCCTGCGGGAGGACGACAGCCATGCGCCCGGTCTTCGGTGCCATGGACCGAACCATGTGTTGCACCCAGGCCATGTCCGCGTTGCTGTCGGTCGGCAGGCCGGCGAAGGCGCGGCCCCACGGGTCCGTCTCCCAGATCTCGCGTCCCCACTGTTCCAGCGAAAACGGCGGGTTGGCGATGACGACGTCGAAGGTCGCCAGGCCGCTGGTGCTCGCGTCGGTGAAGACCGGGTTGCGAAGCGTGTCGCCGCGCTCGATGACGAAGTCCTCGATGCCGTGCAGGAAGAGGTTCATGCGCGCGACGGCGGCGGTGGTCAGGTTCTTCTCCTGCCCGTACAGCCTCCCGAAGAAGGTCCGCGGGTCACCACCGCGATCGCGCACGTGCTCGACGGCGGCCAGCAGCATACCGCCCGTTCCACAGGCCGGGTCGTAGATGGTCTCGCCTTCTTTGGGGTCGAGGATGTCGACCATCAGCCGGACCACGCTGCGCGGGGTGTAGAACTCGCCCGCTTTCTTGTTGGTGGCGTCGGCGAACTGCTTGATGAGGTACTCGTAAGCGTCACCCATCACGTCGGATGCGACGCGGGCGTTGCCGAGCGACAGAGCCGAGAAGTGCTCGATGAGATCCTTGAGCAGCTCGTCTGGCAGCCGGTCCTTGTTGGTCCACTGCGCGTCGCCGAACACGCCATAGAGGTGCTTCTGGTTCGCGGCCTCAACGCCTCGCATGGCGTTGGCGAGAGCGGTGCCGACGTTCTTGGGCGCGCGGCGCACCGCGGACCAGTGGCAGCGCTCGGGCACCTGGAAGCGGTGCTCGTCTTCGAAGTCCTCGCCGTACTCGGTCAGCATCGCGGCGTGCTCCTCATCCCAGACGTCGCAGATGCGTTTGAAGAAGAGCAGCGGCAGGATGTACGACTTCCAGTCGGTGCGGTCGACCGGGCTGCCGCGCAGGATGTTGGCGGCCTCCCAGAGGTGGGACTCGAGCTCCGCCAGGGTCACGGGCGAGACCTCGCCACGAGACTCAGCTACCGGTACCACTCTCGTCGTTCGCACCGACAGCCTGCCCGCGTCTGGCTTGCCTGCCTTCTTGGGCCGTCGTGGGTACACCAATGGCGTTGGCTTCTGACGAACGCTCGCTTTGGACATCTTGGGGGGTCGCCGAGCCTGAGCGCGTTGGGCGAGGCGCGCGGCGCACCGAGACAATACCACGGCCAATTGACGGGCAGATTAGCCAACGCCTCGGGTCAAAGCGAAGAAAGGCTGGCAGCTCGCCAGCGTGATCGTTCCCGAGCTTCACTGAATCCCAAGCGCCGAGAGCGCTCGCACGCGCCGCAGAATCTCTCGCGCGATGATTTGGCTCGGGGTGTCCGCCAGGGTCCGGGCCAGGTCGGGTCTCGCCTCGACGCGATCGATTGCGGCCCACAGAAGGCGCCCTGACTTGTCGCGGACCGCGAGTTCATAGTGGGCGGTCGGGTGGGAGAAGAGCCCGCCTCTGTCGTAGCGAAACACGAGCGCGGATACGTACGCGTCCTTCCCCGTGCCGGCGCTGGCGTTCAACCTGCCGAGTTCGTCACGGAGTGTCTGCAGGAGTTCCGGCGGCGCGTCCTGGGTGGCTCCCGATCGGTCTGCATCCCACCGGAGCAGGCCCCAGCGCTTCATGTCCTTCGCCACCCAGATGCGTTCGAGGGCGCCCCGCTTCGTCTGGCCCGCGATGAAATTCGCCTGTTCCGGCTTGCCGAGCGTCGTCCTTCCTTCGTGAAAGCCGGGGGCACAACCGCCAATCAGCAGGGCCGCGAGAAGCAGTCGCCGCATCTATGCACCTCCCGTGGTGCGTGCAGCGCTGGGGGTGGCCGGCGGCTTCGGCGCATCAGCAGGACTCCTCGTGGCGGCCGGCTTTGCGGATTGCACGCGCTGGTACTCCAACCAGAGCTGGTCCTTGGCCAGGAACTGCGCGATGGCTTGGTCGAGGGTTATTAGCATCGCCTCGTCCTGATCGGCGCCCTCCATGCCAGCCGCCCAGGTGACGTAGGCCTCGAGCTCGTCGGCGGTTTTGGCGGACATGGGCAACGACCTGGTCACGCGGGAACGCGCCCTTTCAAAGATCAGTGGACGCGTCTGGCTCTTCTTGGGGCGGCCCCCTTTGGCTCCGTTATTCATCGTTCCTCCTTTCGAAAACCGTCTCGTATCGACACGGGGGGAAAGGAGGTTCCGGCAGAACTTCGGCGTGAGCCCTGTCGACACCGATGCGTGAACGCCTTACGGCCATGGCCTGCTCAACCCATCGCAGAGGATGAGTCCGCGGATGCTCCACGGGCGCGGGAGCCCGTCCTGAGCAAAGGTGCGAAGGTTTCCTGGATGGAAGGCCCCGGATGGTCCGGACTTCCGCCGCTGGTGCGGCTGGGGCCGAAACCGCGGTTTCGGCAAGGGACATCATACATAGCCCGGCTTAACTCGCCGCGCTCTGCATTTTCCCACCACGGAGGCAAAGCCTCTCGCGGTGGTGGGGGAGGATCGTGACCTACTACGTGCGGGTCTCCACCCGCAGTTCCAAGGCTGTCGCCCAGGGCTCGCCGAGGCAGGCGCTGGACTACATCACCGATGCCCACGACCAGCGCCGCGACTCCACTTACTCGGATGCCGAGCTCGCGTACATCGCCCGCATGGACCCGGGCTGGAAAACGGACCAGGAGGGTGGCCGAGTTCCGCTCACGGGCCACGGCGTCCTCGCCAACCTCGCCGATGGCGATGGCCTTGAAGCGCGCTTCGAGGATTCATGCCAGCCCTACCACGACCGGCGCGGCACCACCGGCTACAAGGGGCTCACGTTCACGCTGCCCAAGGAGGTGAGCCTGTTTGCGGAGGGCCACCGCAGCGAGGCTCAGCAGGCCATCACGGCGGCGGTGCGCACCACGCTCGACCGCACGTTTCAGGGCTTCGGCTACTCCGCCGTTTCCGCCATCCACACGCGCAACCAGGCGGGCGAGATCCACTACCACGCGCACGTCCTGGTCGGGAAATTCGCCAGGAACCAGACCACCGGCAAGGCCGTGTCCCTCAACAACGCGGCGGGTGGCAACACGCGCGCCCGCATGTTCGAGATGAAGAAGGCGTGGAAGGAGTGTCTGGAGAAGGAATTCCTCGAACGGCTGCAACTCGGGATCGAGCAGAAGTCCGCGCGCGGGGCCGTGACCCTGACCATGCCCTCGGGCGAGCGTCTCGAACCGCTCAACCGCGAGAGCCAGCGCGTGCTCGAGAAGGAAATCGCGCCGCGGTACTCGGAGACGTCCGCCTCCGGAAAGGCGGTGCTCCGCCAGTTCCGCTGGAGTGCGATGGACGATCGCATCTTCGAAATCGCGTCGGGCTCGCGGGGCACGTCGGCGTGGAACACGGATGCGTTCAGGCAGGCGTTCCCCGACCACGCGAAGCTGGCTGCTCGATACGAGGCCCGGGTCAAGACACTCAAGGCCGTCGGGTATCTCACCGCGGAGGGCAAGAGCACCCCTGCCTTCCGTCTCCATTTCTGCGTTCACCACGGCGTCCTCACTCCCGAGTTGCAGCGCCTTCGACTCGACCTGCAGGCCCGCCTGGCCCGCGACAGCGCCAAGCAGAAAGGGGCAGCCTCTGACTTCTGGTCGAGCCTGCAGCGCTACGAATCCCTGCGGCACCGAGTTGAGCGGCTCGGCTACGGCCGCGACGAGGTCAACCAGCTCCACCTTCTGGCTGCGCGGAAGAAACCCACGCCCGCGTTGCTCGCGCGGCTGCGCACCCAAGCCCGCGAGAAGGCGCTCGTGGCGCCTCCTCCCAAGCAACTGCCGCAGACGAAGACCATCATCAGGGCGTACGTCGATCTCAAGAAGGCCGGCGTCCAGCGGGTGTACCTGCTCACCAAGGGCGCGATCCTCTTCTGGCGGTTCTCCGAACATCGGGCGCTGGCCGACAGGATCCTGGACGCGGCGAGGCGCGATCTCTTCTACGCGAAGGAGAAACGCATCGCTCAGATCGGGCGCGCGCTGAGGCCGGTCTTCTGGCTGGTTCGAGTCACCCTGCCGCGCGAGGCCAGACGAATCGAAAAGGCGATCGAGCGCTGCACGCGCCTGGCCCATCAGCAGGAAGTCAGACGCGTCACACGGGACGAGGTTCGCAGGGCCTATCAGGAGTGGAAGCGCGACTTCGTGGCCAAACCGCTCGCCGAGCTGAAGCGCCAGGCTGCCGACCTCGAGCGGCCAGCGCAGCTGAAGGACCGGCCGCGGGTCGAACAGGCGCAGAAGAGACTGCGCATCGACGACCTCGGCCGCGCCACAGCGGCCTACCGGCGCGGGTACGAGGCCCTCGCCCGGCTGCAGCCCGAACAGGCGAGCAAGCTGCAGCCGTGGGCGGGTAAGGAGGAGCAACTCGTCACCCGGATCCTTGCACAGGCCCGCGGAGAACAGGCGTCGCTCGCGAAGGACGAGTACGCGGCCGCCGTGAAGGCCGGGCGCATCGGAAACCTCCTCGCGTTGGAGAAGAACCAGAAGCCGCTCCGCGTTCCCGCCGCGCTGGAGACGGACAGGCCGCAGCTCCAACGCCTCGCGACGCGGCTGCGCTCGCTCGGCGTGGGCAACCCTTTCACGGCTGACAACCTTCGCGCCGTCGCGCCGTCACAG
>JAEXQJ010000055.1 GCA_023438785.1 Pseudomonadota bacterium | reverse complement strand
CGCCTGGACCTGGCCGGACGCAATGCGCGCATCCTGGAAGGCCTGATTCCCCAAATCGTGCAGAGCGGCTTCGAGGGCGTGCTGCTCATGGTCTCCAATCCCGTCGACGTTCTCACGCAGTTGGCCTGGCAGATCTCGGGGCTGCCGCGCGAGCGCGTGCTGGGCTCGGGCACCGTGCTCGACAGCGCGCGTCTGCGGGCCCTGTTGGCCGCCCGCTGTCGCGTGGACGCCCGCAACGTACACGCGATGATCGTGGGCGAGCACGGCGACTCCGAGGTAGCCGCCTGGAGTGCGGCCAGCATCGGCGGCATCCCCATCGATCGGTACTGTGAGACCTGCAACGGGTGTCCGGGCCAGGCCCCCTACCGCAGCTTGCTGGACGACGTGCGGCGGGCGGCCTACGAAATCATCTCCCGCAAGGGCGCAACGTACTACGCGATCGGCCTGTCGCTGGTGCAGATCTGGAATGCCATCGCCCGCGACGAGCATCGCGTCCTACCCGTGTCCACGGTGCACCCGGAATTCGAAGGCTTGCGCGATGTGGCCCTCTCCCTGCCGACCATCGTGGGCGCACGCGGGGCCGAGCGGGTGCTATCCATGGATCTCGCCGACGACGAGCGCCAAGCCCTGCGCCAATCGGCCCAAACCCTGAAAAGCACGCTCGATCGCGTCACCTGAGCCCCGGTTTGGGCTCAGGCCGCTCAAGGACGGGAGGCCGGCCACTCAGTGGTGGAACAGGCGCAGCTTGGAGAACGCCATGACCATGTCGTACTCGTTGGCCGCCTGAATCACCACGTCGTCGCGCACGGAGCCGCCGGGCTGGGAGATGTATTTCACGCCGCTCTGCGAGGCACGATCGATGTTGTCGCGGAACGGGAAGAAGGCGTCCGAGGCCACGCTGACGCCCTTCTGCTGGGCCAACCAGGCGCGCTTCTCCTCGGCGCTCAGCCGACGCGGCGCCGTCGAGAACGAATCCAGCCAGGCCGACTCCTCGGCGGGCGACAAGGAGTCCTCCAGGTACAGGTCGATGGCGTTGTTCTGCTCGGGGCGCCCCACACCGGGCTTGAAGGGCAACGACAGCGCGGACGGGTGCTGGCGCAAGAACCAACGATCGGCCTTCGAGCCCGCCAGCCGCGTGCAGTGGATGCGCGATTGCTGCCCGGCCCCGATGCCGATGGCCTGGCCGTCGCAGGCGAAGCACACCGAATTGGACTGCGTGTACTTGAGGGTCACGAGCGCCAGGATGAGGTCGCGAACCGCCGCTTCGGGCAGGTCGCGGTTCCTGGTCACGAGGTTGGTCAGGTGCTCGCGTCCCGGGATCACCTGGTTGCGTCGCTGCTCGAAGGTGATGCCGAACACCTCGCGCGTTTCCGTCTCCGGCGCCTCCCAGTTGGGATCGATCTCCAGCACGCAGTAGGTGCCGTTGCGCTTGCCGCGCAGGATCTCCAGGGCCGCGGGCTCGTAGCCGGGCGCGATCACGCCGTCCGACACCTCGCGCTTGAGCACGTTGGCCGTGGCCACATCGACCACGTCCGACAGGGCGGCCCAGTCGCCGAACGAACACAGGCGGTCGGCACCGCGCGCCCGGGCATAGGCCAGGGCCAAGGGTGACAGCTCCAAATCGTCGACAAACGAAGCGCGCCTGACCGCATCATTCATGGGCACGGCCACCGCGGCCCCCGCCGGACTCACGTGTTTGAACGAAGTCGCCGCGGGCAGCTTGAGCGAGGCGCGCAGCTCACGCACGAGCTGCCAGGCGTTGAGCGCGTCCAGAAGGTTGATGTAGCCGGGCGCCCCTGACAGCACACGGATGGGCAGAGCACGGTCAGAGGTGAAGACGCGGGCGGGCGCCTGGTGGGGATTGCATCCATAGCGCAGTCGCAGTTCGTTCATGGGTCACAACTCCTTCTGGGGCAACAGCTCATAGCACGATCGCGAGCGGCCCAGGCGGGGCGGACTCTGTCGACGACGCAGTGCGATCCAGGGCCCCGCGCTGCGGTCCAGGGCCAAAAGCACACATCACAGGCGGGATTCGGGCGTCGGGACGACGCGACGAAGAAGAAGAAATTCTTGGCGATCCCGAGGCGGCTTGGCTATGGATATCGGGTCGGCTCGCTTTGAACGTCGGGCCACGGGAAGCTTGGGCCCTACACACCGAGACAAAAGGAGCCGTTTACGATGGGTAAGAGACTGTACGTTGGCAATCTGCCGTTCTCCACGACCGAGGCTGATCTGCACGAGGCCTTCAAGGCCGAGGGTCACGATGTGACCGAGGTGAAGATGATCATGGACCGCGACACGGGTCGTCCCCGCGGTTTCGCCTTCGTGGAGATGGCCACCGACGAGGGCGCTGCCCACGCCATCGCCACGCTGAATGGTCGCGACCTGCAGGGCCGCACCATCTCGGTCAGCGAGGCGCGTGAGCGCACCGGTGGCGGCGGCGGTGGCGGCGGCGGTGGCGGTGGCCGCGGTGGTCGCGGCGGTCGCTGGTAGTTGCCACCCGGTGCCTCTCGGCACCATGAACAAAACGGGCCGCTCCGCGGAAACGCGGGCGGCCCGTTGCATTTCGGCTACTGACCGCCTGCCGCGCCCATCCCCATGCCCATTCCCATGATGAGCGGCACCACCGCCCCCACGCTGCGCAAGCTGGTCATGGGCAGGCGCATCTCCACCGAGGCGCGCTCGCCGCCGCGGAACGACAGCCAAATGGGCAGGCGCAGATTGGTGAACATGGGCGACTCCGTCATGGCCGCGCCCGCTGGAGAGGCCGACAGGGCAGACCGCACGAACTGGACGAGATCGAAGTAGATGAAGGCCCCGGCTCCCGCCGTCTCCTTTACCGCCGCGGCCAGCTCCCCGGTCGGCTGGGTAGCGGCCCCGCCGGTCATGGCCTTCAGGCGTTCCCTGGCCCCGGGCCCCATGGTCATGTAGGCCTGATGATCGCGTGCCGTCACCGCCATGTCGAACTTCTCGGTGTAGATGGCTTTCATGGCCGCCACCTGCTCGGGGGCCATACTCTTCGGGTCCAGCTTCATTTGTGCCAGCAGCACCTCGCCCTCGCGCTTGGAGGTCAGCTTGATACCTAGCCCGATCGCCTCGTAGAAGCCCGTCAGCGCGGGCGAGTTCCAGATGGCGGCCGTTTGGTCGAGGTACGTCGCGGGCTGGGTCTTGGCGCTGAGCCCCGCGACCACGGCGTGCGCCCAGCCCTCCTTGCCGGCGTAGGCCGCCATCGACGTGGCGCCCGTGAAAGCCTGGGCCAGCGGCTCGCTCAGCTTGGCCAGCTCCGCGCCCTTGGGCAGTTTGGCGAGAATCGGCAGGAAGGCCCCCCACATCTCGGGAATGGCGTTGATGGCGGAGGAGGCGCCCACCATGAAGGGCTCACCCGCGCCCAGCACGGCGCCGTCCAGCTTGTACGCCCCGCCCTTGCTCGTGAGGCTGGCCAGCAACGTGCCCTTCTTGGGCACCACACTGAACACGATGCTGCCGCCGCGGTTGGCGTCAAGGCCGACGGTCAGGCCCACCTCTTCCATCTCGCTCACCCGGTCGAAAATCAGGCCGAGCACGCGCTGGCCCATCTCCATCATCTCGGGCTTGTCGGCCGCGGGGTTGGCCTTGTTGGCCTCCTGCAAATCCTTGATGACCTTGGCCTGCCAGGTCTTGAGGTCCGTGCCCTGCGAGGCCGCGATGGCCGCGGGGAAGGCCGCGATCTTCAGGTCCTCGGCCCCGTTCTGCAGAGATTCCATGGCCAGGGCCGCGCCGGCGATGATGTCCTCCACGCGTTCGGCGGACACCAGCGTGCGCTCCTTCTGCCACAACCAGATCGACGTCCCGTCCTCCAGCTTGAAGCTCTCCGCATCCAGCTGCTTGGCGACCGGCTGGCCCAGCGCCTGCCGGATCTGCTGGCCCGCTTCCACGCTCTTCAGCGTGGCCGCCAGCACGATCACCGGCTCCTTGGGCTTGGGCCCGGGCGGCAGAAGGACCATCGAGAGCGGGGCGTTGCTGTCAACGCCGGCCAAGACCGCGGCCGGCACCTTGAGGCCGGCGAGAGTCTTCTCCCGCATCGACTTCGCGTCCATGGGCAAGCCGAGTTGGCTCGCCACGGCCCCGGCACGCTCGAAGCTGCGGTCCAGGCTGGGCACGACGCCGATGCCCAAGACCACCGCACGCGCCGAGGCCGCCGGCTTGACCTCGAGGGTGCGTGGCCCGAACAGCCGCTTGCAGCCAGCGGCCCCCAGGGCCACGAACAGGATCAACGAAAGGATGTGCGCTCGTTTCATGCCCGCATTGTGGGGCAGGCCCGAGGCGCGCGAAACAACGATTTCGTGGAAGGCCAGGCCATTCACACCGGCAGCACGGAACGCCGGCGTGGGTAGCTGGTGTCGATCTTGGCGGTCAGGGTCTCAAAGCGGCGGCACAGCTCGGCCCGCAGACTCGCGCCCGGCACAATACCGTCGATGACGAGGTTCGAGGCCAGCTTGATCAGATCCACGTCCTGGCGGTACTCGGCACGCCGGGCCTCGACGTAGGCGGTCCGCTCGGCCTCGGGCTTGTCGGCGATTTTTTTGGCATACACCGCACTCACCGCGGCCTCTGGGCCCATGACGGCGATGGACGCCTGGGGCAAGGCCAGCGTGGCGTCCGCGTCGAAGGCCGGGCCGCACATGGCGTACAGGCCCGCGCCATAGGCCTTGCGCACGACCACGCAGATCTTGGGCACGCTGGCGTCGGCGACCGCCGATACCATCTTGGCGCCATGGCGAATGATCCCGTGCCGCTCCACGGCCGAGCCGATCATGAAGCCGGGCACATCCACGAGAAAGAGCAGCGGGATGTTGAAGGCGTCGCACAGCCACACGAAGCGCGCCGCCTTGTCGGCCGAATCCACGAAGAGCACGCCACCCTTCCATTTGGGCTGATTGGCCACGATGCCGATGGTGCGTCCGCCCAGCCGGGCAAAGCCGGCCACCAACTCGCGCGCGAAGAGCTGTTTGACCTCCATGAAGCTGCCGCCGTCCACCAACGCGTCGATGAGCTCTCCGATATCGAAGGGCTGGTTGTGGTTGATGGGCACGATCTCGTCGACGGGCTTGCGGCTCTCGGGCGCGGCGGCGGGCTGCAAGGGGACCGAGTCCCCCGCGTGCTGGGGCATGTAGCGCAGGTAGGCGCGCGCCGCCGCCAGGCAACTCTCCTCATCCTTCATCAGGAAGTCCGCGCAGCCCGAAACCGAGCAATGCATGCGCGCCCCACCCATGTCCTCCAGCGTGGTCTTTTCGCCGATCACCGTCTCCACCATGCGCGGCGAGCCCAAGTACATGGAGGCGTTGCCCTCCACCATGAAGACCACGTCACAGAACGCGGGCAGATAGGCCCCGCCCGCCGCCGAGGGCCCGAAGAGCAGGCAGATCTGTGGCACCGAGCCGGACAGACGAACCTGGTTGCGGAAGATGCGGCCCGCGTGGCGACGCCCAGGAAACACGTCCAGTTGGTCCGTGATGCGCGCGCCCGCCGAGTCCACCAAGTAGATGAGCGGCAGGCGCAGGCGGCCCGCGGCCTCCTGGATGCGCAGGATCTTCTCCACCGTGCGCGCCCCCCACGAGCCGGCCTTCACCGTCGAGTCGTTCGCCATGATGGCCACGTTGCGGCCGTGGATGCGGCCGATGCCGGTGACCACGCCATCCGAGGGCAGCTCGGGTGCCGTGGCGTTGGCCAGGAGCCCGTCCTCGACGAAGTCCTTGCCGCCGTCGTCGCACAGCAGGGCAATCCGTTCGCGGCAAAACTTCTTGCCCGAGGCAGCGCTGCTCTCGTGGTACTTGGCAGCGCCGCCCTGCCTGATCCTCTGCGCCAGGACCTGGATGTCGTCGGTCTTGCTCATGGCGGGCGCAGTGTACAGCAGACGCCGCGCCTCCCAACCGCCGGGGATGCGCTCCCCTACCCCTTCAACGCCCCTGGTACCTGGGCAGCCGCTTCTCAGAGAAGGCGCGCAGACCTTCTTGGCGATCCTCGGTGTCCAGGAGCCGTTCGTAGCAGGCTCGCTCGAGCGCCAGCCCGGCGTGCAGGGGTTGGTCCCAGCCACCGTCGAGGGCACACTTGGCTTGGCCCAGGGCCAGCGGGGCCGCATGGGCAATCTCCCCCAGCACCTCCTGTACCGCCGCGCGCAGGCCGTCGGGCTTGACCACACGGTTGAGCAAGCCCAGTCGGGCGGCCGTCGTCGCCGTCACCCGGCGCCCGGTCAGGATGAGCTCCTTGGCCACGGCCAGACCACAGGCGCGCGCCAGGCGCTGCGTGCCGCCCGCCGCGGGGATGATCCCCAAGCGCACCTCGGGCAACCCCAGCTCAGCCCCCTCCACGCCCAGGCGCAGATCACAGGCCAGCGCCAGCTCCAACCCACCACCCAAGGCCGCGCCGTTCAGGGCCGCGAGCACCGGGCGCGGGAAAGCCGCCACCTCGTTCATGAGCGCGCTCTGCTGATCCAGATGGGCACGCACCCCGGCGGGTGACAAGGTCCGTCGCTCTTTCAGGTCGGCGCCGGCGCAGAACACCTTGTCGCCCGCGCCCGTGATGACCAGGGCCAGCACGTCGCTCCGCTCGGCCAAGCGACCCATTTGAGCGCGCAACTCGGCGATGAGGTGGCCCGACAGCGCGTTGGCGGCCTCGGGACGATTGAGTGTCAGCCAGACGACGCGCGCGCTCTCTTCGACGACGAGACAGCTCATGGCTTGCTCACCCAGGTGCCACGCGCGCACAGGCGCGTGCCCATCGCTGCCCGGTAATACTTGGAGGGCATCTCGTGCCCGACCAGCGCCGCGGCCAGACGCGAGCATTCGACGAGCGCGTCCAGATCCACGCCGGTCTTCACTCCCATTTGTTCGAGCATATACACCACGTCCTCGGTGGCCACGTTGCCCGAGGCGCCAGGCGCGAAGGGACAACCACCCAGCCCGCCGAGGGCCGTATCGAACGTGGTTACCCCCATCTCCAAGGCCACCAGAATGTTGGCCAGCGCGCAACCGCGCGTGTCGTGCAGGTGAACGGCGAGCGCGGGCACGGGCAGGACCCGCAGGGCCGCGGCCAGCATGTCACGCACTTGGCGCGGGTTCGCCACGCCGATGGTGTCACCCAGGGCCACCTGGTAGCAGCCCGCCTCGTGCAGGGCGCGGGCCAGCTCGATGACCCGCCCCGCATCCACGACACCCTCGTAGGGGCAGCCGAAGGCGGTGGACACGTACCCACGCACCTTGAGCCCCTGGGCGCGCGCCTGCGGCACCAGGGCGCACAGCGCGGCCAGCGACGCGGCCACCGGGCGGTTCACGTTCTTGTGGTTGTGTGTCTCCGAGGCCGAGAGGAAGACCGCCACCTCGCCGAGCCCCGCCGCCACCGCCGCCGCCAGACCCTGCTGGTTGGGCACCAAGGCGGAGAACGCCACCTCGCGCCGCGACTGCACCCGGCGCACCACCTCGGCCGCATCCGCCATCTGGGGGACCCAGCGTGGGTTCACGAAGCTGGTCACCTCGATGGCGCGCAGGCCGGTGGTCGACAGCGCATCGATGAGCGCCACCTTGTCGTCGGCGGCGATGAGGCGCGTTTCGTTCTGCAGCCCGTCGCGAGGCCCCACCTCGAACAGGGTCACGTGGGCTGGCAGATGGTCCAGCAAGGTGCTCGGTCCTGGGTTTAGCTCAGCAGGCTCTCGCACAGCTGGTCGGTGACCTCGACCAGGGTGTCCACGATCACGTGCGCGGCCGACAGGTCATAGCCCGAGAAGTTGGCGATGCGCACCGCGATCACCTAGGCGCCGGCCGCGCGGCCCGCCCCG
>JAEXQJ010000039.1 GCA_023438785.1 Pseudomonadota bacterium | reverse complement strand
CGGCTGGACTGCCCCCTCCAGGCCCATCCCCGCCTGATGAACCACAAGCCAGAACCAGACTCCCGAGGGTGAGAGCAAAGACGGCTGGGATCCGGGATCGCGTGATCAGCATGGTTCTGCAAGATGCCCCATCGGAGGCGGCTTGATCACGAAATCGACAGCGTCCCGCCCGCTCGGGACGGGGCAAGACGGCTTGCGAACAGGGTGTACAGGGTGGGCAGCACGATGAGCGTGAGCACGGTGGAGGTGATGAGACCGCCCATGACCACCACGGCGAGCGGCTTCTGGATGTCGGCGCCCGAGCCGGTGGCGTAGAGCATCGGCAGATGCCCGATGAAGCTGGTGAGCGCGGTCATGAGCAGCGGCCGGAATCGCAGCTCGCAACCCTTGGCCACCGTATCCGCCACGGACTCGCCCTGCTGGCGGAGTTGGCGAAAAAAGGCGACGAGCACGACACCGTTCTGCACGGCAATTCCCAGAAGGACGATGAACGCCACGGCCGCGGAGACCGACACGGGCATGCGAAAGGCGACCACGGCGATCACGCCACCCACCAGCGCGAACGGCAGATTGAGCAGCACGAGCAGCGAGCTCCAAATGGATCCGAGCGCCAGGTAGAGCAGCACCACGATGAGAAGCAGGGCGAGCGGCACCACGATGGCGAGCTGCTTCATGGCGCGCTGCTGGTTTTCGAACTGGCCGCCGTATTCCACGTAGGTGCCAGACGGCAACTCCCTCACGAGCGGCGCGAGCTTGGCCTGCACCTCGGCCACGAAGCCACCCAAGTCGCGCCCGCGAATGTTCGCCTCCGCGACCACACGGCGCATGCCGTTTTCGCGACTCACCTGCGCCGGGGCCTCCACGGTCTGGAAGTCCGCGAGTTGCGCCAAGGGAACGCGCTCGCCGCCGGGTGCCGGAATCAGGATACGTTCCAACTCGGGGAGGTCCCCGCGGGCCGACTCGGGAAACCGCACAACGACGGCAAAGCGGCGCTGCTCCTCGATGAGCGTGGTTGCCTTCCTGCCGGCGACGGCGGTCTCGATAGCCGCATTGACCTCTCCGATCTTGATGCCATGGCGGGCGACGGCCTCGCGGTCGATGACCACGTCGAGCTGGGACATGCCCGAGACCTGCTCGACCTTCACGTCGCGCGCGCCCTCGACGCCGCCCAGGATCGCGGCTGCCCGATCGGCAAATCTCTTGAGGACGTCGAGGTCCGGGCCGAATGCCTTCACCGCGAGGTCGCTCTTCACCCCCGAGATGAGCTCGTTGACCCGCAGGGCGATGGGCTGTGAAAACGAGAAGCGCAAACCCGGAATCTGCGCGAGGTCCTTCTGCATCGCCTCGATGAGTTGGGCCTTGTTCCTGCCCGTGCTCCACTGCTTGTGGGGCTTGAGCATGATGAACACGTCGGTCTGTTCGGGCCCCATGGGGTCCTCGGAGATCTCAGCCCGTCCCGTCTTGCTGACCACGGTCTCGACCTCCGGGAACCTTCGCAGCCGCTGTTCAATGAAGCCCGCCACCTTGACCGAACCGTCGAGCGAGGCGTTCGGGAGCCGCACCACATTGACCGCGATCGAGCCTTCATCCAGCGGTGGCATGAACTCCGTGCCCATGAGAGGCAGCAGCGCCAGCGTGCCGAGGAGCACGGCACCCGAGACTCCCAGCGTCACCCGAGGCCGGTGCACCGCACGGCGAAGCAGGCGCATGTAGGCTCGGTGAAAGCGGCGAATGAATCCGAACTCTTTTTCCGGGACCTGTTTGAGGAAGCTTTCGGAGAGAACAGGTATGACCGTCAACGCCACGAGCAGCGACACCAGCAGCGCGATGAGCATGGTCGCGGCGAGGGGCGCGAACATCTTGCCCTCCACCCCCTGCAGAGTGAACAGCGGGACCAGGATGATGGCGACGATGAGGACGGAGAAGGCGACCGGCCGTGCCACCTCCGCCAGCGCCTCGGCGACGATGCGGCGCTTGTGTTCCTTGTCCGTCCGCTGGGCCAGGTGCCGGCGGACGTTCTCGACCACGACGATGGAGGCGTCGACCACCATGCCCACCGAGAAGGCGAGCCCACCCAGGCTCATCAGGTTGGAGCTGATCCCTGACGAGCCCATGAGAATGAAGCTCACCAGGAAGGTCAGGGGCAGGGAGCAGACGACGATGAGGGCGGTCCGCAGCTCGGCGAGGAAGAGGAAGAGCACGAGGATGACGAAGAGGCCGCCCTCCATGAGTGCGTCCACGACCGTCTTGATGCAGGCCTCGATGAGCGAGGTCCGGTCGTAGAAGACGTTGAGGCGCACGCCCTCGGGCAGAGTGCGCTGGACCTTGCTGAGCGTCTCCTTGACCCTGCTGACCACGTCCTTCGCGTTCTCGCCCTTGAGCATGATGATCATGCCCGCCACCGCTTCGCCCTTGCCGTCGCGCGAGACGGCCCCCTGCCGCGGCTCGGCGCCGATCTCGACATCGGCCACGTCGCGCAGGTAGACGGGGGCGCCGTCCTTCGACTTGAGCACCACACGCTCGATGTCGGGGATGTCCTTCAGCAGCCCCACGCCGCGCAGGTAGAGTTGCTCCCAGCCCCTGACCACGACGCCACCGCCCGCGTTGGCGTTGCCTTGCTCAACCGCGGCCACCACCTCGTTCACCGTCAAGCCGTACTTGAGCAGCTTCTCGGGCGAGACCAGGACCTGGTACTGCTTGACCTCGCCCCCGAAGCTGTTGACCTCGTTGACCCCGGGGACGGGCTTCAGGAGCGGCGAAACGAGCCAGTCCTGGATCGTGCGCAACTCCATGGCGCTCTGTCGCCCTCCCTCGAGGGTGTACTGGAAGACTTCACCCAGACCGGTGGAAATCGGGCCGAGCTCGGGCTCGACTCCTTGCGGGAGTTGCTCGCGAGCCATGCTGAGTCGCTCGAAGACGATCTGGCGGGTCCAGTAGGTATCCGCGCCGTCCTCGAACACGACGACGACCTGCGAAAGCCCGGCCTTCGAGAGGGACCGCACTTGCTGCACGCGCGGAAGACCGCGCATGACCTGTTCGATGGGGTAGCTGACCCGCTGCTCGACGTCCACGGCCGCCAGCCCGGGTGCCTTCGAGAGGATCATCACCTGGGTGTTGGTCACGTCGGGGAAGGCATCGATCGGCAAGCGCATCCACGCGTAGACGCCCGCGGCGATGAGCACCGCCGTCGCGAGGAATACGAGAAGGCGGTTCTTGAGCAGGAACGTGATCGGTCTCATGGGCGCATCCCCTCAATCCGCGCAGCCCGCGCCCATCTTCGAGCGCAGGACGTCGGACTTCATCAGGAAGGCGCCGTCGGCGACCACGTTTTGTGATGGCTCGATTCCCTTCTTGATCTCGACCCACCCGGCCCACTTCCGGCCCACCTCGACCGGCCGGCGGACGAAGTCGTCGCCTTGATAGTGGACGAACACGAACGAGCGCCCCTCGTCCTCCAGGACGGCCTGGCGGGGAAGGGCCATGGTTCCCTCCGCCTCCGGCAGGAAGACCTTCACATTGGCGAACATCCCGCTGAGGAGCCTGCCGTCGGGGTTCTTGAGCTCGACTCGAACCTTGACCGTGCGCGAGGACTCATCCATCGCGGGGCTGATGAGGTCAACCAAGCCAGGGAAGCCCTCGCCCGGGTAGGCCTTGACGGAGACGGTCGCGGCCAGTCGGCGCGTGGCCTGTCCCCTCTTCACGGCGGCGATGTCTCGCTCGTAGAGGTCAGCCCACACCCACAGCGCCGTGTTGTCGCCAATGGTGACCAGGGCCTCCTGCGACCTGGCCACCTCGCCCGAAACCGCGTGCATGACCAGCACCATGCCGTCGATGGGCGCCCGCAGGACGACGCGCCCGCTGGCGCCACGCGTCCCCAGACGGGTCAGCTTGCTGCGTGCGCCTTGGGCGCGAATCTGCGCCGCCTCCAACTCCTGCTTCGCCTGCAGGTACTCCTTTCCCGAGGCGATGTTCTCCTTGCGCAGCTCCGAAACCCGCTCGTAATTGCGCCGGGCCAAGTCGAGCATGGCCTTGGCCTCCTGGTAGGCGCTCTGGCCTTCACCGACCGTTACGCTCTCGACCTCGAGCAGCGGTTGGTCCTTCTTCACCTGGTCGCCCAGCGCGACGTGCACACGCTTGATGATGCCCTCGACCTGGGTGCTCACGTGGCCAACCCGCCTCTCGTCGAAGCTGATCTCGCCGGTGAGGTCTATCGGCACGGCGAGCTCCTGGCGCTCGGCCGTGGTGGTCTTGAAGAGCCCGCTCTTCATCACCGAGGCGGGAACGCGCACGAAGCCGGTCTCGTAGCGGCACTCGTCGCACGCATAGGTCTTCTTGCCGTGCTCGCACGTAAGCGCGACGAGCTCCTCGACCGGGCGATCGAGGTCCGACTTCTCCTTTGCCCCGGTGTGTTCGCGGTGCGCCTCGTGAGCGGGCTTGCGCTCCGGCTCTCTCTCCGCTTTCGCGCCTTCCGATCGGGCGCCCTGGACCGGCGTCCCCTTGCTGCAGGCGAGGCTTGCCCCCGCGAGGCCGCATGCAATGGCCAACAGAGTGAGCTTGGAAGCGGTCATCGGGAGTCCTCTCCGGTCAGGGCGGCCAGGCGGCTGCAGTCGATCTGGGCCTGGGCCAGGGCGCCCAGATGAAGCCGACGCGCGTCGAGCAGCGTGCGGCGAGCGTCGATGATGTCGAGGAGGCCTGCCTCCCCGAGGTTGTAGGTCTTCTCCATGATGGCGGCCGCGCTCTCCGCCCTCGGCACCACGGCGGTGCCAAGACGTGATGCGCTCGCCGCGGAAGCACGGCAGGCAGCCTGCGCCTCGATGGCGCTGCTCTCGATCTCCAGGGCCGCCGCGTCGGCTTCCTTGCGGCCGGCCGCGAGTGCCGCCCTGGCCTGAGCGATGCGCCCGGAATTCCAGTTCCAGAGGGGCAGGTCAATGGCCAGTCCACCGCCGTACGAGTTGCGGTCGAGCTCGAAGGATGTGAAGCCGATGAGGGAGAAGGACGGGATGCGTGCCCGCTCTTCCGTGGCAAGCTCGGCCTGCAGTCCTCGAACCCTGGCGCGAGCGGCGGCGATGGCCGGGTGAGTCTCGCGGAGCTTCGGCAGCGAGGCCTCCGTGAGGGCCGCGGCGGGCAGTGCCGCGAGGTCGGCCAGCGCGGCGACGCGCGGCCGGCCGAGCCACAGCCCGAGCTGGCTCTGGCGTGAAGTCAGCAGGGTGCGTGCGCTCTCGACCTCAGCCGTCACTTTCGCGAGCTCGATCTCGACGCGGGTGCCCTCGACGGGGCGTACCTCGCCGGTTTCGACCTTTCGCCTCACCGTGCTGACCAGCACGCGGGTCTGACGTTCAAGCTCCTCGAGGGTTTTGACCCTGGCTTGCTCGAAGGCGAGATTCCAGAACAGCGTCTGTAGTTGGAGTAGGACGTCGCGCCGCAACGCCCTCGCCTCAGCATCCGCCATCTCGACCCCGGCCTCCGCCGCGGCAACTCGCGCCCCCCGCTGCGCGAGCCAGCCCAGGGGCAGGTTCAGGGTCAGCCCCCACTCGACCTTGCCGTCGCCACCCGCCGGGGGGCTACCGTGCGCGATTCGCGTTTCGAACGTAGGGTTGGGAGCCGCGCCCGCCGCCCTCACGCCGCCCCGGGCGGCATCGGCTCGTGCCGTCGAGGCCGTGACGCGCGGATGTGCATCGACCAGCCGGACGAGCTCCGCCCAGGTGACGTCGGTCGGCGGAGCCCACAGGGGGCCGGTCTCGCTGGCGTTCGCCGGCGCGGTAGCTAGGCTGAGGGAACAAACGAACAGAAGCTGACTGCACCTCCTCGTCGAGGTGCGCACACGTGTGCACTGCATCTTCAACACCTTCCGCAGGACGCCCGATCGGGTCGTCACAGTTGCGCCACGCCGCGGGCTCGCCTCAGGCGCGCGTCACGGCAAAACCCTGGATGTCTGACGTCAGGCGCGCGGGGGATGGAAGATGGCGGTGGTGACTTCGGCGGGATGGAGATCGACGACGCCGACGGCCTCGACGGCCCGGGGCGCCATGAAGTGGAGCACAGGCGTGACAGGAGAGATGGCCTTGCTCACAGAGTGACCCGGGCAGCACGCGCACGGGCAGGACGGATCGCAAGTCTCGTCTCCGTGTCCCGGACCGGAACCAGAGCGCTCGGGATGGTACACGGCTTCCCGTGCCTGATCTGCACTCAGCGTCTCGCCCACGACCGCCGAGGCCTGGGCTGCCAGCAGCAGGAGGAGCACGAGACCTGCCGCGCGCTGAAGGAGCACGCGCGCGCCACAGGGCTGGTGCAGGGTGATGAACAGCATCGAAGACCGTCGCTCGACCAACCAAGCGTAGGAAACGCGTCGCCGGCGGTCAAGGCAGCCGCGCCTCTGACCGCCACCGGAGCGTGTCCACGTCGCCAACTTGTTGCACAGCCGCCACCCGGGTGTCTCGCGCGCGTCCCTATGGTGGTGACGTGGAAAATACGAATCAGCGAGCGATTCTCGATTGGAGTGTTTTGGCCGGTCCCGAGCGACGCAGCAGCGACTGGCTGATCGGCGATGTGCCGCCCGAGACCGTGCCGCGACGGCCCGTGCGCGTCTTGCTCTCCGTTCTCGACGCCAACCTGCGTCGGACGTTGGCCCTTGGCCTGCGCCTGGACGGCCACGAGGTGTGCGAGTGCGACGACCCGGTGAGCCCACAGAGGTGCCTCGATGAGGCCTTGGCCGATGTGGTGGTGTGCGGGGCTTCGCCCGCGACCGAACGCGACCCCAAGCCGCGCGGACTCATCGCGCTGTCCGGCGTGCGCACCGCCCGGCGAGCCCTGGTCCGCGATGCGCGGGATTTGGGCCGCCTGTGTCAGCTTGTGCGCGAGCACCGGGAGGCCGCGTAGGAGCGCCATGAACGGGCCTGCTCTCGAGCGTTCTTGCCCCGCGGTCCATGCGCACACCGAGCCGCGGCCCCGTCGCGTGGTGGTCACCGGCATGGGCATCGCCACCCCCTGGGGCAGCAACCTGGACACCTTCTGGTCGGCCATTCTGCAAGGCCAATCCTGCATCTCCGAAATCACGCGCCTGGATACAGCCGAGTATCCGGTGCACATCGGCGGCCAGGTGGTCGAGCCCGAGCCGAACCCGTTCCTGCCCGAGCAGATCCTGAGGCGCAACGATCTGTGCACCAACATCGGTCTGCTGGCCGGTGGGCTGGCCCTCGACTCGGCTCAGCTCGGCTCGCGTGAGGAGGACAAGCGCCCCATCTCCGTCGTCGTCGGCTCGGCGTTCGGCGCCACGCAGGGGCTGCAGGACGTGTACGACGCCTACTTCACGCGCGGCTGGCGGCGCATGCACCCTCTGGCGGTGCCGCGCAATATGTTCAACTCGCTGGCCAGCAATCTCTCCATTCATTACAAGCTGACCGGGAGTCACCACGCGGTGGCGGCAGCCTGTGCCTCGGGGGCGGTGGCAGTGGGCGAGGCGTTCCGTCGCATTCGTCACGGCGAGGACGATGTCGTTCTGGCCGGTGGCGCGGACGCGCCCATCTGCGGCAGCGTGCTCGGGGCCTGGTCCAACCTGCGCGTGCTGTCGCGCAATCCCGATCCGTGCAAGGCCTGTCGTCCTTTCGATGCGCGTCGGGATGGCCTGGTCCTGTCGGAGGCCGCCGCGTTGCTGGTCCTCGAGGAGTACGAGCACGCCCGCCGCCGAGGCGCGCCCTGCCTGGGCGAAATCATCGGCTACGGCACCACCAGCGACGCGACCCATCTGACCGCGCCCGATGCCGCTGGCCAGACGGAGGCCATCAGCCTCGCCCTGGCGACGGCGGGGCTGCAACCCGAGGACGTGGACTACGTCAACGCCCACGGCACGGCCACGCGTCTCAACGACCACGCCGAAACCCAGGCCATCAAGCAGGCCTTGGGCGAGCACAGCCGCCGCGTCGCCATCAGCTCCAGCAAGTCCATGCTGGGCCACACCATGGGCGCCTCGGGTGCGCTGGAGTTGGTGATTACCCTCCTGGCCCTGCGCCACGGTGTGGTGCCGCCGACCATCAACTACGAAAGCCCCGACCCCGAGTGCGACCTGGACTACGTGCCCAACCGCGCCCGCCGCCAGGAGATACGGGTCGCTCTCAAGCACTCGTTTGCCTTTGGCGGTCAGAACGCCGTCCTGGCCGTCCGCAAGCTGGAGGAGAACCTGACATGACCCCCGAGCAGATCCATTCCCGTCTCGCGACCCTCATCGCCGAGCGCGTGAACCGCGCCCTCATGCCCTCACAAATCACGCTCGACGCTCAACTGCGTGAGGACCTTGGCATCGACTCCCTCTGCGCGTCCGAGTTGATGTTCGAGATCGAAGAGGAGTTCGGCACCACCGTGGCCGATGAGGACGTCACCCGCTTGCAGACCGTGCGCGACCTGGTGCAAGCCATCGCGCAACGGCGGGCGGCGTAGTCAGCTCCACTCATTCGCCCCGCGGGGCGTGCGCCTCGCGGGAGCAGGCTGCGTCCCGCCCACAAGCGGCTTCGAAATTTGCTTGGGAACCATGCGCGCGGAATCTCGCGTATCCCGCTTCGCCCATGAAACGCTTGAGCAGCTTGGGGTCTGACGTTCGCAGGTCGACCAATATCAGACCGTCGATGCAGTTGCCGAACTCAGGATCGCGGTTGAAGCCCAGGAAGGTGGCGTTGAGGCGCAGGTAGTGCCGCAGGAGCACGGGAACGCCTTTGCGGTCGGGTTCGATGTCCGAGACGAGCGTGGACAGGTCGTCGGTGTCGCGCAGCAGCCCGGCGAAGAGAGCCCGTTCAGCGCGAGCCAGACGCGCCTTCGGGGGCCGGCGCGCCTTGACGAGCGGCGAGCGGGCGTCATCACCGTGCCTTTGCGTCAAAAACTCGAGCATGAGCCGGCGGGATAGCCCCGAATAGGAACGGCTGATGCTCACCGGCCCGAGGAGCGTTTTGTATTGCGGGTGGCGCACCAGGAGCTCGCCAATACCGCGCCAAAGCAGGCCCAGCGGGGCGGCCTGGCCTTGGTACTCGGCGCGCACGAAGGACCGCCCCAACTCCAGCGCGGGCGCCAGGCCCTCGAGGAAACCGGGCGCGAACTTGAAGAGCGTGCTCGTGTACAAGCCTCGCGGACCCAGGCGCGCCAGGATCTGGTCCACGCGCCCCACGCGGTACGCGCCCACAAGCTCCCCTCGCCCCTGATGCCACAGCACAAGGTGTCCATAGTGGGCATCGAAGGCGTCCAGATCGCGTGCCCGGCCTGTCCCCTCCTGCACGCCCCGGAAGGTCACCTCCCGCAGCCGGCCGACCTCGTCCAGCACGCGGGGCGCCTGTTCGGCTCGGAGGAGCATCACGCGGTAGTCGCCCTGCCGGAGCAGCTCAGTGCCAGCTTCCCCCAGCTCCCGCTCCAGCACGCGCGACGGGCTCCCGTTGGGAATCGGCTCGGGCGTGTGAGAGGGAGTCGCCGGCGCGAAGCGCGGCCGGACCGGGCTGTCCCGCTCCTTGAGCATGTACGTCTTGAAACGCAAGTAGTGGACCAGCGTCGCGTCGTCGGGGTAGCGCGCGATCTTGTGCGCCTGTACGGGACGTCCGATGCGCACGGAAAGGCGTGAACCGCGGCGTTTGAGCAACTCGGACGGGAGGAGCACCGTGCGCAGCAGCGGGTGAATGAGCCCCGACACCTGGAAGATGGCGCTGTTTCGTCCCTCGAAGAACACGGTGACCACCGTGGCCCCGGTATGACGAATCAGGCCGGCCACGTTGGCGTTCCAGGCCGGGTCGGCCACACACCCCTGCCTCACCTGCAGATGGGAGACCACACCCGCGGGGAAGATCGCCAGCGCGCCCCCTTGCTTGAGCCACGTGATCGCCCGCCGCAGCGACGCCGCGTTGTCATGGGCCGCACCACCGAAGGCATTCACCGGGATGATGTGTGGCTGCAACTCGGGGATGCGGCCGAGCAGGCGATTGCCCAGCAGGCGCGCGTCGGGACGGATGCGCGTGAGGATGTCGCCCAGGATGAGGCCATCCAGTGCGCCGAAGGGATGATTGGCCACCACCACCAAGGGACCGTGCAGCGGGATCTTCGCCGCATCCTCCGCGCTCAGGTCATAACTGACGTTGAGCAGGCGCAGGGCCGTCGCGAAATACGTGGGCTCACGGCGCTGCCGGGATTGCGCAAAGAGTTGGTTCAGGGTGGGGATGGAGAGCAGGGCCTCCACCGGCTTCTCGACCACCCGGAACATGCCCCGGCGGATCGGGCTGCGAATGGTCGCAGCAAGGTCGATCAAGCGAGCCGGCTCAAGTACCTCAGGAGTCATCCCTAGTGCCACCACAACGGGATGCTGTGATCAGCGGTGGCGAACCACTGCTCCAGAGGCAGATTCCTGAGTAACTCGTCTTGCGCATAATCGCTGCGCTCGTCGCCCTCGTCGAGCTCCATTTCAATCGTTCGGGGAGAAGTCGCTCCGTTCAACCGCTCGGATGTCATGGAAATCTCCTTTGCTTGCCATCCGATCGTAAGCGGCTCTCCGCGACGCCGAGGTGACAGCGAGGCAACGCTTGCGTTGCCCTGGCCCGCGCACAACTGGTCCCGTCGACGCGCGGGCTGCTCTCGCTGGCCTCATGCGCGATCAGACTGCGCGATGTGACCGCCGGCCGCGACAGGTGTGACTCGCGCCCAGAGGACAGTGTTACAGTCGCGTGCTCCTACGAGCAGACGATGGCGAAGAGGCGCAACTCCGGATGAAGACCCCATCATTTGAACGATCGGTTCGGCTGCTCTTCTTCGCCTCGGGGTTCTGCGGTCTCGTCTACGAGGTCATCTGGGCCAAGACGCTGCACCACATTGTGGGCTGCTCCCTGCATGCGGTCACGCTGGTGATGGCCGCGTTCATGTCGGGCTTGGCCGTGGGCAGCGTCCTCGGCGGGCGGCTCACGCGCTCACACGCCAACGGCCTCCAGGTCTACGCGGCACTGGAGGCGGGTGTCGGACTCTTCGCCCTGCTGTCCCCGCTGGTGTTCGACGGCCTGGTTTCCGTGTACGTGGGACTCCACCGCCTGCTCGAGGCGTCGGCCCCCGGGGCGCACACGATTAGGTTCGTGCTCTGCTTCCTGGCCCTGATTGTGCCCGCGGCCATGATGGGCGCCACGCTCCCGGTGGTGGCCCATGACCTCGACCGGCGCTCCCCCGGCCTCGTGCGCAACCTCGGCTTTCTCTATGGCTTCAACACGCTGGGCGCCATGCTCGGGTGCTTCGCGGCGGGCTTCCTCCTCATTCGCACCCTGGGCATCACCTGGACGGTGCGGGGCGTGGCCCTCGTCAACCTGTCGGCCGCGCTCCTGGCGCTGTGGATGAGCCGCCAAGCGCCCGCCGCAGCCACGTCCCCCGCGCCCGACCAGGACCTTTTCCCGGGTGAAGCCAAACCCGCCTCTCGCATCGCGCTTCTCTTGCCGGCCTTCGCCCTGTCCGGCTTCTTCTCGATGGGCTACGAGGTCCTCTGGACCAAGGCCATCGCATTCTTCGTCAGCAATTCCGCCTACGCCTTCAGCGCCATGCTCACCACCTTCCTCTTCGGTTTGGGTGTGGGCGGGGTGCTGGTTGGCATCTTCGCCAGCCGGCTCAAGCGGCTCTGGTTCGCGTTCGGACTGATTGAAGTCCTCATCGGCATGAGCGCGCTCGCCAGCCTGGTCGTCTTCGCCGAGCTCTCCTACCCCGGGCGCTTCGACAACAGCTCGGCCACGCCGCTATGGTTCAAGTTCACCTATTCGTTCCTGGTGATGTTCGTGCCCACCTTGCTCATGGGCCTGCTGCTGCCCCTGGCCGGCAGGCTCCTCGTGCAGCGCACGGCCGCGACCGGCAGCAGCGTGGGACGCCTCTACGCCGTCAACACCCTGGGCTGTGTGGCGGGCGCCGCGGTGAGCGGGTTTGCGCTCATTCCCTGGCTGGGCATTCAGAAGAGCATCCTGCTCCTTTGCGGCCTGCAGGTGCTCTTGGGCCTGGTCCTGATTCTGAGCGCCCCAGAGCTGCCGTTGCAACGCAGGCTCGCGTGGGCGGTCCCGGTGACCGCGCTGGTCCTGGTGGCCGTGGGGGTGTTGCCGAGTCAGGGCAAGATCTACAGCGCCAAGCGCATGGGCATACCCGAGGCCCAATCCGTCTTCTACCGCGAGGGCGCGGCCAGCATTGTTGAGGTGCTCGAATCTCCGGACGGCAATCGGGATCTCGTGATCAACGGAGCGCTCAACGCCTCGCCGTACCCCGTGAGCGTGGGCTTGCGGGCCCACCGGCTCATCTCGCAGCTCCCGCTCATGCTGCACCCGAATCCTCGTCGTCTGCTGCTGCTGGGGCTGGGCTCGGGCATGACCTCGGGGGCGGCCCTGCAGTTCGACAGCCTCGAATCCATCGAGTGCGCCGAGCTTTCGCGTGACGTGGCCCAGGCCACGGGCCACTTCGAGCGCTGGAACCACGGGGTGGCCCAATCCCCCAGATTCAGAATCAACTTCGAGGATGGCAGGAATTTCATGCTCACCTCGACCCGCACCTACGACGTCATCACCCTGGAGAGCATCCATCCGAAGTGGGACGCCGGCAACGCCAGCCTCTACAGCCGAGAGTTCTACCGGCTGTGCAAGAGCCGCCTCGACCGGGGCGGGTTCATCTCGCAGTGGGCGCCCCTCAACGGCATGACCCTGCGGGAATTCAAGACCATCCTGAGGACGTTCAGCGAGGTGTTCCCCCACGCCTCGCTTTGGTTCGTCCAGCCCACGAGCCATCTCGCCAGCACGAACGCCATCCTGCTGGGCGCGCAGGAGCGGCTTTCCATCGACACCGACCGATTCCTCGCGGCCTTCGGGAAGCCCGCCGTGGCCCGCGATCTGGCCGAAGAGGGCGTCGACGACGCCATTCAATTGCTGGATGGATTCATCATGGAGGGCGAGGCGCTGAAGCTCTTCGCGGGCCAGGACGTTCCCCTCAATACCGACGATCATCCTGTCCTCGAATACGGCCCGGTCGTGAACCACTACGAGGAGATCCTGGCGGCGCTGGCGCCCGTGCGCGGCAGTGTGCGTCCCTGGTGCCGCCCGCCCGTCTCGAAGGCCGACAGCGAGGCTTTCTTCGCCCAATTGCAAAAGCAATTCGAGGTCTCACAACTGGGCATCCAGGGCGACCTGGCCCACCTACGCGGCGACCACAACCGGGCCATCGGCAGCTACGGCGCCGCGTTCCTGGCCGACCCCGGCAACCGCCCCATCGTCGAGGAGTACCGGAACGTTCAATTCAAAGGCAACTACCAGTTCCTGCTGAGCTTCGGCCGAGGCGCGGCCTGGCGCCCCGAGGAGATCCACAGGTTCCTTCGCATCATGTTCCACCGCGACGACCACGAGGCCGTACTGTGGACCGGGCAGCAGTATCAAATGGTCGGCTGGCACGACGCGGCCCGGGCCCAATACCGCCAGGTGCTGGCCCTGGATCCTCAGAACGCCGAAGCCGCGGCCCGCCTGCGTGAGATTCCCGACTAGGTCGCTGCATCCGGGCGCCAAAGCGGGCCTTCGCTGTCGGAGCGGCGACGAGTCTCTGAAGCGTACGGGAGGGTGACTGCCAGGGGCCGGACATCACGTGGCGGAGCGGGGTGGAGTCCCTGTCGGCGCAGAGGCACACGCCGCGAGCGCCGAGCGACGGCCGTTGCGCAAGATGATGCATTCGTTGGGATGAAGTGGCGGGTCGAGAGGCAGGGCGCTGGCGTCGACGGTCGGCGGTTCGGCGTACATTCCGTTGACCACGGCCTCGTCCACGTGTTCCTTGAGGCGAATCCCTGTGTATAGCGAGGAGATATCCTTGACGTGGTCGCTGCGGTAGTCCTGGGCCGTCAGCCCGAACGCCTTGGCTTTCATGCGCAAGTTGACGTCCTTGCTGACGAGAATGACCTCCCGCCGGTTCTCGTGGGACAGGTGATAGGCGATGTTGAGAATCTCGTGGTCCGCGGTGCGCGTCTGGAAGGCGAAGCGCAGGTCAGGGTGCATGTCCTGCCCGATCTTCACGATGATGTTGCCCAGCCCTTTACCGATGCGGACGCCCTTGCGGAACATGAGCCCGTGCGCCAGCTCATCCAGGGCGCGCAGGAACTCGCGGGCGTGGAAATTGAGCGTCTCGTTGCCCTTCTTGAATTCGTCCAGCTCCTCGAGGACGGTGATGGGAACGACGACGTCATTCTCCTCGAAGTGATACATACACTTGCTGTCGTGGAGAATGACGTTGGTGTCGAGGACGAAGATCTTTCGGGCGCGTGCTGCCGCCATCTGGGTCGAGCATACGGCGGGCGTTCGGGTGACAGTTGTGACGGTTGGGTTACAGGCGCGGGGGTGGGGCCGGTCGTCGCGGAGCCGCGTGCTTGGTGCCTGGGCCGCGACGGGCGGTTAGCCCGCCAGTCGGGGGCGCGTTCGGTGCGCCAGGTGGCCCATGAAGGTGCGTAGAACCATGGGGTTGGCCATGGACGCGGGCAGGCCCAGGCGGGCCACGATGGCGCGGCAGAACTGTATGCGCTCCCCATCGGATGTGGGCACCTGCTCGGCCATGACCGCCTGGTGGATCTGCTCGACGAGCTCCGCGGCTTCGCGCAGGACCCGCTGCGCATCTGCACCCGATCGGGGTTCGTCCCAGGCGCTGGCCAACAGCTTCAGATTGGGCAGGCGGCGTAGGCGAGCGATGGATTGGGCGCTGAGCAGAGGATCATCGTAGACCGGCATGTCGCCCACCACGGGCACGGCATCGCCCGAGAAGAGAAGACCCTCCTCGTCGAGGAGAAAGGCGCAGCCGCCAGGTGAGTGGCCGGGCACGTGCAGCACGCGCAAGTGGAGGGCCGGATCCAACTCCAGGACCTGTCCGTCGAACAACGCGCGATCGACGTGCACCGGACCGCCCACCAGCTCAAAGA
>JAEXQJ010000323.1 GCA_023438785.1 Pseudomonadota bacterium | reverse complement strand
ACTCCAGACTGGCCGCGACGTGCGTCTCGGGCCCAACGGCCGGCTCCAGCCAAGTGCCCAGCAGGTTGTGGCCGCCGAACACGGGCGGCAGGCCGACGAACCCGGCCACCGCCGCGCCCGCCGCCAGGATGACGAGCGGCACGGTCATGGAGAGAGGCGACTCGTGGATGTGGGCTTGCGTGCGCGCATCCGCGCGGCACGGCCCCGTGAAGACCAGGAAACAGAGGCGCGACATGTAGAAGGCCGTGCCCAGCGCCGCCAGCAGCAGCATGGCCCCCACCAGCGGCCCGACCCAGGACAGCCGCGGCCCGAAGACAGCCGAGGAGAAGGCGCCGGCCAGCAGGGCGTCCTTGGAGAAGAAGCCCGAGAACAGGGGGAAGCCGCAGATGGCCAGCCAGCACACCTGGAAGACGCGCGTGGTGACGGGCATGCGGCTCTGCAGCCCACCCATGCGCGTGATGTCGCCCGAGCCGCTCATGGCGTGCATGACCGAGCCCGCGCAGAGGAAGAGACCCGCCTTGCAGAAGGCGTGGGTGTAGAGGTGAAACACCCCACCCGCGAAGTTGCCCGTGCCCACCCCCACGAACATGAAGCCCAACTGGCTGACCGTGGAGTAGGCCAGAACCTTCTTGAAGTCGTTCTGACCGAAGGCGATGAGCGCCGCCCACAGCGCGGTGGCCGCGCCCACCACGGCCACGACGGCCATGGCCACCGGAGCCAGCATGTACACCGCGCCCAGGCGGGCCACCATGTACACCCCGGCGGTCACCATGGTCGCGGCGTGGATGAGGGCCGACACGGGCGTGGGCCCCGCCATGGCGTCGGGCAGCCAGACGTAGAGCGGAATCTGCGCCGACTTGCCGGCAGCGCCGACGAAGAGGAAGAGCGCCGCCCAGAAGGCCACCGGCTGCCCCAGCCACAAGGGCGCGATCAGGGCGCCGCCCCCCTCACGAGCCAGGCCCACCAGGGAGGCCATGTCCAGAGTCCCGGTGGCGCGAAAGAGCAAGAACATGCCCACCAGGAAGCCGAAGTCGCCCACGCGGTTGGTGATGAAGGCCTTCTTACCCGCGTTGGCATTGGCCGCCTCGCCATACCAGAAACCGATGAGCAGGTAGCTGCACAGGCCCACGCCCTCCCAACCGATGAACATCACCGGCAGGCTGTCACCCAACACCAGGACCAACATGGTCCCGCAGAAGAGGTTGAGGTAGGCGAAGAAGCGCGCGTAGTCCTTCTCGTGGGCCATGTAGCCCGTCGAGTAGATGTGAATCAGCGTGGCGATGACCGTCACCACCAGGCTCAGCAGCCCGGACAGCACGTCCATGCGCAGGGCCAGCTCGACGTTCAGCGCGCCACTGGTGAACCAGGTCCACACCGAGTCGCGCAGGCCGCCCTGGTGAGCCACCGCGGGCAGGTGACGAAAGAAGGCGTTGAGCGCCAGCAGCGCGGCCAGACCCACCGCCGAGGTCGCGATGGCCCCCACCACGCCGCGCGAGTGCCGCCGCCCGAAGAGCATGAGGTACGTCGCCCCGAGAAGGGGCAACAACGGAATGAGGCGCAGGGAGAGGGTCATCAGTGCCTCATCGAATCCACTTCGTCGAGGTTCACGGTCTGGCGCATGCGGAACACGCTGACCACGATGGCCAGCCCCACCGCCGCCTCGGCCGCCGCCAAGGCCATCACGAAGAGCGCGAACACATGGCCGCGCTCATCGCCCAGCGCACGGGAGAAGGCCAGCAGGGCCAGCGAGCCAGCCGAGAGCTGCAGCTCGATGCTCATGAGCACGATGAGCACGTTGCGACGGAGCAGGACGCCCGCGCTGCCCAAGAAGAACAGGGCCAACGACAGCAGGATATACGCGTAGGTCGGCATCAACCCGCCTCCCGATGGCGCGGACGCGTGAGCACCACGCCGCCCACCACGGCGATGAGCAACAAGAGTGAGATGGCCTCGAAGGGAAACAGGAAGTCGGAGAAGAGAAGCCGACCTATGGAGGCCACGTTACCGAACTCGGGCACGCGCGGGGCGTGGGATGCGGCCAGTACGGGATCGGCGCCTTCGAGCCGGATGAGCCAAGCCGCCCGGTAAAACACGTAGCCCGCGGCCAACACGCCCAGGGCACGCAGCACGATCCCGCGCGTGGCGATGGGAATCCTCTCCTCGCGGTTGAGCATCATGACCACGAAGACGAAGAGCACCATGATGGCGCCCGCGTAGACCAGGATCTGCAGGATGGCCAGGAAATGCGCCGACAAGGTGGCGTACACGGCGGCCAGGGCGGTGAACGTCCCCACCAACGCCATCACCGCGGAAACCGGATTGCGTCGCGTGATGGTGATGAGCGCCCCGCCCAGCACCCCCGCCGCCAGGACGACGAAGACGATGATTTCGGCCAACGTGGGCGCGGCGTTCATGATTTGGGCACCCGAGCCAGGAAGTCGGCCCTGAACTTGGTGAGAAAGCCCAGCATGGGCCAGGCCGCCGCATCGCCGAGGGCGCAGATGGTGTTGCCGGCGATGCCTGCCGCCACCTGGGCCAGCAGGTCCACGTCACCCGGACGGCCCTCGCCGTCGGCCAGGCGGGTGCACACGCGCGCCATCCACCCGGTGCCCTCGCGGCAGGGCGTGCACTGTCCACAGGATTCGTGGGCGTAGAAGCGGATGATTCGCGCGCACAGGGCTACCACGTCGGTCGAGTCGTCGAACACCACCACGCCCCCCGAGCCCGCCATGGTCTTGAGGCGCTTGCCGCCGCCCATGTCGAAGGGCTGACCGGGCAGCACCTCCACGTCCTTGATGCGCGGATCGGTCATGAGGGCGTCGAACTCGATGGGCACGTCGATCTCGCTGGCGTCGAGGGGTGGCATGGAGCTGCCGCCCGGGATGACGCCGCGGAGGGTCCGGCCCTCGGGGATGCCGCCGCACACATCGAAGATCAGCTCGCGGAAGGTGATGCCGACCGGCAACTCGTACACCCCCGTGCGGTTCACGTGCCCCGACACGGAAAGCAGACGCGTGCCACCCGATTTCCCCACCCCGAGCTGGGCGTACCAGGCCCCGCCCTGGAGCAGGATGGCCGGGATGTTCATCAGGGTCTCCACGTTGTTTGTGATCGTGGGCTGATCGAACAGGCCCTTGATGGCGGGGAACGGGGGCTTGTTGCGCGGCTGTCCCCGCTTGCCCTCGATGGAATTGTGCAAGGCGCTCTCCTCGCCGCACACGTAGGCGCCCGCCCCGCGATGCACGGTGATCTCGGGGCGAAACGGTCCGCTGGCCGAGGCATGCGCTCTGCCCAGCCAGCCGGCCGCGTAGGCCTCGTCGACGGCGGCCTGAAGCAGCCTCGCCTCGCGCTTCATCTCGCCGCGAATGTAGATGTACGCGTGCGCGGCACCGAGCGCGTAGGCCGCGGCGGCCATGCCCTCGATGAGCAGGTGCGGATCGCCGTTGAGGAGAACGCGATCTTTGAAGCTGCCCGGTTCGGACTCGTCGGCGTTGCACACCAGGTAGACGGTCTCGGCGTCCTTGGGGATGAATCCCCACTTCATGCCCGCCGGGAATCCCGCGCCGCCACGGCCACGCAGGTTGGACCTCTTCACTTCGTCGAGAATCGCCGGGCGCGACATGGTCAGCGCCTTCTCGAAGGCCCGCCACCCGCCGCGCTCGCGATACACCGCGAGCTTGTGAATATCGGGCACACCGAAGTTCTTGGTCAGAACGCGCGGGTGCCGGGTCTCGCGATAGCCGGCGCTGCCCGTCCCGCACAGGGGCAGAGGATCCACGTCGGCCTCGACGATGGGCAGACGCAGGGGCACGGTGGGCGGCTGGGCGGCCCGACGGCGCAGCTCCTCCAGCATCTGATCCGCCTTCTCGGGCGTCAGGGCTCCATAGTGATGACCCGCACAACTCACACTGGGCGCGTGCGCACACCCACCCAGGCCGTCCTCCTCCTCGATGCTGAACAAGCCATCGGGCGTGATCTGCCCCGCCTTGATGCCGAGGCGCTTCTCCAGATGGTGCAGGATGTCCATCCCACCGCGGGGCACGCAGCCCAGGTTGGTGCACACGTGGATCGGAAAGCGTGCCGGCGGCTGGCGTCGGAACATGCTGTAGAAGGTAACGACGCCGAACACGTGCGACACCGGCAGATCCAGCGTGCGCGCGACCAGGTTGATGACCTCATCCGAAAGGCAACCGAATTCATCCTGTGCCAGATGAAGGGTGCCCATGAGCGCGCCCTGTTTCAGCGGGTAGCGCGAACAGAGCTGCTCGATCTTTTGTCGTGAAGGGGCAGAAAATTCGAGCGCCATGGGGGTGGTGCCGGCCACGGACTCTTGAACGTGAGGGGGTCCAAGGTCAAGCAGCCATACAGCACCTCAGGCTGACACGGCCCAGAGAAGATGCCACCCGGAGAACACGAATCCAGCCTTCAGGCAACCACTCAGTCTGCCGATGCACGAGGAGAATGCCGCTTCGGATCCTTGTCGCCGATGACGATCCCGCGCTGGAGGCCGAATGGATCCGGCTCGTGTCCTCTTTGGGTCATGAGGCCGTGGCGACGCCGTCGGTAGAGCAGACCTTGGCCGAAATGCGCAACAGGCCAGCAGACCTGTGCATCAGCCGGCTGCATCTGCCCGGTGGCGGCGTGGCCCCCCTGATCAACGCGATGTTAGACGGCCGGCCCTGGGTTCCGGTCATCGTGGCCGGCGGCGGACCGGTGGATCATCTGGTGGCGGCCCTGCGCGCGGGAGCCAACGATTTCGTTCCGCGCCCCTTTCACGACCAGGCCGCCGCCGAGGTGATCAAGCGGACCCTGGCCTCGGGCTGGCAATCCGCGCCCGCCGCCCGGACCTCCAGCGCCGCCCTCATGGGCGAACACCCAGCCATGCGCGTGGTCTTCGCCCGCATCGACCAGGTGGCGGACTCGGGGATCAGCGTGCTCATCCACGGTGAAGAGGGAACCGGCAAGGAAGCCGTGGCTCGCCTGGTTCACGCGTGCGGCGCCCGTCGTGCCGGGCCCTTCGTCTCCCTGCGCCCGGCCACGGCCGAGATGCCCATCGAAGACGAGCTCTTCGGGACTGCGGCCCAGGGGGGCAAGCTGGTCGCCTCACACCACGGCACGCTCTTCATCGATGAGATCGGCGACTTGCCCCGCGAGGCACAGATTCGTCTGGCCAACCTCATGCGGGACAAGAGCCCGCCGGCCCAATCCGGCCCCAGGATCGTCGCGGCGACCACGCGCAATCTGGAACAAGCCGTGCGCGAGGGCCTATTTCTGGAGGATCTCTTCTACCGACTCAACGTCATCCCCATCGAGTTGCCGCCCCTGCGTGAGCGTCCCGAGGATATTCCCATGCTGGTGGAGCGCTTTCGCCGGACCGTCAACGCACGACGGGGACACACGGTTCCGCCGTTCTCGCCCGAGGTCATGGTGCGGTTGGGTGCCTATCCCTGGCCGAGCAACGTGCGTCAGCTTGAGTACACGGTGGACCGCCTGATCGTGGCGGCCAAGGACCGCCCCGTGTGGGTCAGCGACTTGCCGGTCAGCCTGCGCACGGACGTGAGCGAGCTCGGTCCCACGCTGCTGGATCTTCCGCCTCACGGCGTGGATCTGCGGATGCTGCTGACCCAACTCGAAGAGCGCCTCATCGGGCAGGCGCTGGAGCGCACCGGCGGAAACAAGAATCGCGCCGCGGAGCTCCTGGGCATGAACCGCACGACGCTGGTCGAAAAATTGCGTCGTCGCAACGTCGCCTAGAGACTGCCGGCGCCTGTGCTTCAGGTCAGGGGCGAGGTGTGCCCGGCGGCCGTCGGATCCCCCGTGAGCAACGGGGCATTCTCATCATGGCTGGCGGCGCGGATCAGCGCGACTCGGCTGGCGTCGACCGTCAGAGCCGGTCCGGAACTGTCAGTCGATTGACGGTCCGGGGTACCCGAGAACGTCATTCGGATGACGATCGGCTAACTCGCCGTGCCTCGCGGTCCAAGGTTCGCGCGAACTTAGCCATCACCGGCACCTGGCACGTGGGCTGCAGCTCGGGGCCGGCATGCCAAAGACTAGGCGGAAGAAGACCAGCACTCGCAAGCCCCCCCAGCCCTCAGCCAAGGCGCTGGCCGCCCGGCGTCGCGAGTACGCGGCCAAATTCTTCCCGTATATCGAGAAGGTTGCCCGCCGGCTGGCTCGCCGCCTGCCCGCTCACGTGGATATGGACGACCTGATCTCCTCGGGGGTCATCGGTCTGATGGAAGCGGCCGAGCGATTCGACCCCAAGCGCGTGGATCGTTTCGAGGCCTTCGCCGAGTTCCGCATCCGCGGTGCCATGCTCGACGATCTGCGCTCGCGCGACACCCTCTCGCGCGACATGCGCCGGCTGTCGAACGAGCTGCGCGAGGCCACGCGCAAGCTGGAGTCGCAGCTCGGTCGCACCCCCGACAACGCCGAGCTGGCCAAGACTTTGGGCCTGGATGTGCACGAGCTGTATGCACGCCAGCAAAAGCTCTCCGGCTCGTCGGTGGTCGGCATCGATGATGCGGGGCCCGACTTTCTGGATCGCACCAGCGACGACACTTCGCCCGATCCTTTTGAGGTGACGGCCCACCGCGAGACGCTGGCTCGCCTGGTTGCGGGCATCGACGATCTGCCCGAGAAGATGCAGCAGGTGCTGTCGCTCTACTACTGCGAGAATCTCAATCTCAAGGAGATCGGCCGCGTGCTCGGCGTGACCGAGTCGCGCGTGTGCCAGATTCACGGCGAAGCGACTCGCCGCCTGCGCGAGACTCTGGGAGAACTGAAGGACTCCGCCGCGGCGTAGGCAGAGCGCGTCCGAGTTCAACGGGGCGAGGGGTAAGGTGAGGGGAAGGGGGAGAGATGGCGCGACGAACAGGGCGACTGAAGCTCGTCCAACCCGGGGAAATCTCTCGAAAATTTGACACCGGAGAAAAAGTTCTAAAGGTTTCGCGCAAGGGGCCGAATTGTGTGGGCATGCCATCCACAGGTAATCCCAGGCTCCACAAATCGACCAAGCTGCGCGACGTCGTGGCGGTGAGTGAGCGCAATGACCTCTCGCGGGAGATGCGCATCGAGGGCCTTCGGCAGATGGTAGCCGCGGGACGCTACAAGGTTGAGCCACAGAAGCTCGCCCTGAAGATCCTGGTGCGGGCGCTTCGCCGAGGCTGAACGAGGCTCCTGGCTGCGCTTGCGGACATCAGGGCGTCGTCGAGCGCGGGCGCGGAGGGGCCCGTCTTCGCCGGTCACCCTTCCGCGGAGGCCAGTTCCACTCGGTTTCGCCCCTTGGCTTTGGCGCGGTACATGGCCGTGTCGGCCAGTTTGAGCAGGACGTTCTCGCGGCACCGCGGGTCTCCGCCCGCTGACAGGTGCACGCGGTAGCAGGCGACGCCGATGGAGGCGCGCACCCCGGGCAGAAGTTGAGGGGGTTGGCTCGCGTCCGACCGATAGTCGAAGATGGTGGCATCGGCGATCACACGGCGCAGCTCCTCGGCCATATCAGCCGCGCGCTGGAGGCCCGCGCCCGGCAGGATGGCAACGAACTCGTCGCCGCCGTAGCGCGCCAGCACCGCGGTCGGGGGCACGGTCTCCGAAATCAGCCGCGCCACCTCACGCAGGGTCCAGCTGCCCGCCAGGTGGCCGTGGCGATCGTTGACCTCTTTGATGTTATCCAGATCGATGAAGAGCAGCGACAGCTCGGTCCCGTCGCGATCCGCCTGGGCGATCTCCTCCTGCAGGCGAACGTGCAAATGCCGGCTGTTGAACAGGCCCGTAAGGTGATCGATGCGAGCCATCACGCGGGCGCGAATGGCGTCGAGCGCGTTCTGAATGGACGAAGACATATAGGCCGCGAAGATGCGCAGCAGCTCGCTGTCTCGCGCCGAATACGGTCCACCCGAGCGTCGGTTGATGAGGCACAGGACGCCGCAGATCGACTCGCCCACGATGACCGGCACACCGATGACCGACACGATGGCATGGCCAGAGTAGGCCGGCAGCGCCGCGGCCAAGTCATCGGCCGGGTTCAAATGCCCACTGCGGTGCGGACGGCCCGAGCGGTAGATCCTCCCCACGAAGCCCCGATCGCTGCGAATGCGCTTGCCCAGAAGGTGCCCCGACCCCGGGCCGTAAGCCGCGATGAAGGTGAGGCGTGGCGTGCGGATGCCGGCCAGCTTGGCGCGCGGATCGTCGAGCAGCATTCCTCCCGCCTCGGAGGGCACGAAGTCATTGGCCCGCTCCAGGATTTCGCGCAGGGCAGCGTCGAGACGAAGATCCCAACGTTCCGTGTCTTGATCGCGGCGCGCCCGCACGAAGAAGCGCGTGATCTCTTCGGGCGCCAAGGTGAGGATAGGCCCCGGGGCGGCTGGCGGATTGGGAATGGAGGACTCGTCCTCCTCCACTGGCTGGGGGATGACGGCGCGGGCGTCTGCGGAAGCTTTCGACAAGGCGGTCTCCGCCGAGACGGGGTCGGACTCAGTATCTCCTGTCGGCAACTCCAGCATCCCTTTGGCTTTCTAGCTTACAGGAAATTGGCCTACCGTTCCAAGGGGTTAGCAGCCCAGAGTGAGAGTCAGCAGCCGTTCAGCGGGGGTCGCCCCTGATGCAAGGAGCCGCGAAGCGCGGAACGGCACCGGGAGGCCTAGGGACCAAAGGTTGAAATTGGTCGCGAAAACGCGGATTTGCGCCGTATCTCCACGCTTCCGCTCGGTCTTCAAACCATCTAACGCGCTAGGCGATTCCGGCGGCTTCCCCGTCCATGGTGCGCCGGTAGGCCTCGCGCAGCCGGGCCCGTAGCTCCAGATCGCGAATGATGACCTTGGCCACGTCGATGCCGTAGAGCTCGCGCACCGAGTGGATGCCCACCGGAGCGAAGACATTCAGTTCCAGAATCTTGCCCCCGGCCATGTCCACGCTGACGAAGCTGAGCCCGTCGGCCAGCAGCTTGGGGCGCAGCAACTCGCAGATGCGTTGCTCGGCACTGCCGAAGCGGCAGGGGCGCTTCGCATGCCGCTGCCGCGGCGTCCCTGAGCCCGCGCGGCCTGTGAGATGGCGGGCCGGGGCTCGCCGATAGATGGCCACCTGTCCGCCCACGCGAATGGGTTCACCATGCAGCAGAAGCAGCCGCTTCTCGCCGCGCTCCACATCCGCAACGTACTCCTGGGCCACGGCGTAGCCCTCGCGGGTGATGGAGGTGATGATGGGGTTCAGATTCCGCACGGGCGGGGACGGCAGGTAGAACACCCTCTCCCGTGC
>JAEXQJ010000159.1 GCA_023438785.1 Pseudomonadota bacterium | reverse complement strand
GGGAAATGGTCTTGGACAGGTAGGCCAGGATGCCGATGGTCACGATCCACGGCAGCAGGCGTCTGAGCTTCTTTCGCATGCGCGGCTGACTATCTCACGAAACCCGCCAAGGTCCGGTGCGAAGGTCCGGTGCTGGGCATCAACTTGTCTATTCGGTTCTGGGGAGACAAACTGAAGCCCTATGACTGACGACGCTCATCCGCCAACGCAGGCTGTCCGACAGCTAGACGCGCCGGCGAATGCCCCGTCGCCCCGATCCGCGGCCAAAAGAGCGCCCTCTGTCCTGCCCTTGTTCATGCTGGCCGAGCCTTTGGTGGCGGGGCGGGTCGTGTTGGAGGCTCTGGGCGACGAGGGGGCAGGGGCGGCGCTGCTGCGCCAGGCCGGTGCCCGCGATGTCCTGTCTTGCCCTGCGGCCGGGCCCCCGTGGCCCGCCCCCGATGCCTGCGCGGACGTGGTCATGGTCAGCCTGCATGGCGCGAACGTGCGCGATGAACAGGCCTGGCAGGTTTGTCTGCGCGACCTGCACCGCCTGTTGCGTCCGCGCGGCTTCTGCGTGCTGCGCGTCCCTTCGGCTGATCTGGGCGCCGGTCGCCCCGACGCGAGCCTGCGGGCCGTGCTGGCCGACCGCCTGCTCGTGGACTTCGGGGTGGTCGACATCGTGGAGGAGGCGTGGTTCGGCGCTGTCTCGTTCTTCGTGCCAGGCACCGAGGATCTGGCCGTGAACGAGGGCATGGTGCGACTGGCCGGCCCGCCCGAGTTCCTGGTGGCCCTGTGCGGGGCCGAGCGAACCTGGAACCTGGAAGAGAGCCTGCTGGTGCCCACCGGGCTGGCTGCCGGCACCGGGACGCCGTGGGCGGCCGAGTTGGTTGCCCTGCGGGCCGAACTGGCGCACGTCCAGCGCGGCCTGCAGGAAGTGGCCGGCGAACGTGACAGCCTGCGCGACGCCAACATGACCCTGCAAGACCGGGCCGAACGCCTGGAGCGCACCGTGGGCTCGCTGCGGCGGGAGGTGGAACGCTACCTGCGCCAGATCACCGACGCGGCAGCGGCGCGCGAATTGACCACGCTGGAGCGCGATGGCGTGCAGCGCCGTCTCGACCAGGTCCTGGAGCGAACCGGTGAGCACGAGCGAGAGCTGGAGCGCCGAGATGCGGCCATTCGGTCTCTGGAGAAGGAAGTGGCCCGGCTGCGCGCGGCCCGAGGCGAGGCGCTCCGCTGACGGGCTATCGCGCCGCGCCTCCGACGCTCTTTTTTTTCTTCGCCGATGCGCCCACTGCTTGACCTGGACCGGCGCCTCCTCTAACTTCCTCCCCCGCACGCGGTCGTGGCGGAACTGGTAGACGCGCTAGATTCAGGTTCTAGTGGCTTCACGGCTGTGGGAGTTCGAGTCTCCCCGACCGCACAACGAAACCCCCGGCAACCCCGGGGGTTTTTGCTTTTCTGGGGTATGGGGTAGGACGGTCCAGATGCCGTGGGGAACGGCCTGGGTAACTCTCGGGTAACTGTAGATGGCCCCGAGAGCAACGTTCTAGTTGGGTGAGGCAGGGCAGAGGGCGGCCGCCGCCTTGGCGTGGTCTTGGGCCGCGGGGATGGCGGGATCGGCGTAGTGGCGAAAGGTCGTGGCCTGGGATTCGTGCCCTAACGCAGTCGAGACGGCTTGCGGCGTCGCCGCGGCCAAGAGCGCTAGGTCGCCATGGGTGGCACGCAAGCCGTGGGGCGGCACCTCGCTGACTCCCGCCGCCTTACACACCGCCTTCACCTTTCTGTGCAGCCATGTTCTCTCCCGACCGATCAGGAAGTCCTCAGGCTTTTTACCTTCCGCCTGAAACGCCAGAAGCGGCTTGAACCACGTCGGCACCTGCAGGTGCGAACACCCGCTCGGCTTTTCGCCCGGGTGATGCGCAGAACGGTCCCACCGGCGTCGAGGTCTTTGACCTGGAGTCCGGTTATCTCGCTGGCCCTCATGCCGAAGAGCAGCGCCATCGCTGAAGCCACACCCCCGGCTCGCACCTTGGCGTTGGCGTGTCCCGCAAGGCCGAGACACACGGCAATGAACCTCTCTCGAAGTCAGGATTCGTTCGGCGCCAGCCGATGCGCGCTGTGCAGGCCATCTTTGGCACTCGCGCTGCCAGTCGGAATCGTGATCTCGACCCGCGCCCCGGCATCATTACCGACCGACATGGCGGCAGCCTCGCCGTAGGCTAGCAGGAGGCGCTGCCTCACGCTGGCCAGGCCGTGACCAGAGGATGCACGCGTGGGATCCAGGCCTACGCCATCATCGCGCACCGTGATCCGGCACTGGTGCTCCTCTGCTTCAGTCAGGATGGACACACGGCCCGGACCACGCCTGGGTCGCAATCCATGTTTGATGGCGTTTTCGACCAGGGGTTGGAGCGTCAGGCCGGGGATGCGGACGCCATCGATCGCCCCGCGCACCTCGATTTCGTAGCGCAAGCGGGGCCCGAAGCGAGCGCACTCGATCTCCAGGTACAGCCGAACCATGGCGATCTCCTGCTCAAGGGGCACGCTGTCCGTCTCCGATGCCCGCAGGGCGTGGCGGAACAGCGACGACAAACGCACCACCAGGGCCTCGGCGAGCCCCGGATCTTCGACAATCAAGCCAGAGATCGTGTTGAGCGTGTTGAACAGGAAATGTGGGTTGATCTTGGCCTGCAATGATTGCAGGCGCGCCTCGAGCAGAAGACGCTGCCCCTCGGCCGCAGCGCGCTCCATCTCGGCGGCTCGGCAGCGCGCCAGCTCGCGCTCGTGCTGGAGGGCCACGAAGCGCGAACCCAACGCGAATGCCAACAGCAGGACAGCCACCAGCGAGCCGATCTGGTTGCCGTGCGCGGTCAGTGGCATGTCCGGCACCAGGCCGAAGTTCCGCAGAGCATTCAGGCTGACCCCAACCAGGGTGGCCGCGCCCGCACCGATAAAGAACCAGGCATGTCGCTGTCCACTGGCCAGTACCGAGATAGCCGCCGCGCCGATGACCGCAGCATCCGCGAGGCAGAGCAGACTACCCAGCATGCCGGACGTCCGGCTGTGTAGTACTAAGGAGAGCGGTGCGAACGCCAGCGTGATCCAGAAGAGAACGCGAATTATCTGATGTAGTCGAGGCGAGTGCCGCTCGGTGGCCAGAAACCGCATGGCGAACGCCATGCCGATGGCCGCAGTGAGTCCCGTGAACACGGGGATGGCATAGACCGTGAGCCTTGGGCTTTCGGGCCAGAAGTACTCGAAGGCAATGCCGCTTGCGGCGGCCTGGTACGCGGCGAAGGCCAGCAGGAACCCGGCGTGAAGCACGTGCACCGGGTCGCGCAGAAATAGGAACAGCACGAGATTCAGGATGGCCGCGAACACGAGAACGCCGTAGTAGCCGCCCTCGATGATTTGTTCTTCATGATCCCGCGCGGCCACTTCGCTTGCGGTAGCCAAAGTGAAGGGGAAGATGGCCACGTCCGTCGTCCACACCCGGATCAGCAGCTCCATCCTGCCTGCAACCGGGAGCGCCAGGGCCGGATAGCGCGAGGCTATTGGCCTCTGACTCATAGCCAGCCCGCCGCCCGAGGCATCGAGCGGCTCCACGCGTCCGTCCCGACGAATGTACGCCTGGAAGCCATCTACGCGCGGGTTTCTGAGCTGCAGCAGCCAGGGCTCGCCTGGCTCCGGCACATTCAGGCCCGCGTGCATCCAGTAGGTACAAGCCGAATAGCCGAAGTTGGGACCTGGGGCAGGCGATGTGGTGAAGCGTCCCGCGTCCACCAGAGCGAAAACCTGCTCGGGCGAAAGCACACCGGTGCAATCGGCGCGCGCGCGGAAGTGCGGGCTCAAGCTGGCCCTGGGCGGCTGCAGGTTTTGGGCGACGGCCTCCCCAGCACGAGCAGGCCCGGTCGCGCATGCGAGCACCGCTGTCGCGAGCATCAGGTACCGCAGGGCCAGGCAGCACGCTTGCGGGCGGCTTGGGCGATCGGCGCAGGGTTGGTACACGAGCCGTGCTCCTTCATTCGGCCGAGCCGTGCGATGGCCGGGGCGGCAGTAGTAAGACGGGGCGCGCGGTTTGCGTCAACAACGATCGTCGCGCTGGATTCCATCGCGGCGCAATCCAGGGCGACGCGCGGCGGGTCGAGATCACCGCGAGATATGGTATCGGTAGGCGCAGGAGTCGCGTCGTGCACAGCCTTGGGATCGAGTTTGTCCGGCGGCCTACGCCCCCCGATGGGGGCGGGCTGGGGCGCTGGTTTCCATGTGGGGCTCCGCGCGCGGGCAGGATGCCATGTTGAACGCTCTGCTCGTCGACGACGAGCCCGTTGCCCGACGACGGTTGCTAAGGCTGCTGCAGGTCCACGCCGATACCGTCCGGGTGATCGGGGAAGCTGAGGACGCCGTGAGTGCGCGCGAGGCTATCGAGGCACAGCGCCCGGACGTCCTGTTCCTGGACATGGAGATGCCGGGCGAGGACGGGCTGCACCTGGTACGCGGGTTGGATTCCCAGCCTCTGATTGTGTTCACCACCGCCCATGACCGCTTCGCCCTGGAAGCGTTCCGCGAGAACACGGTCGACTACCTGCTCAAGCCCGTCGCGGCCGACGAGTTGGCGCGAGCGGTTCGGAAGCTGGTTGACCGTGTCGGCGTTCGGCGACCCGGCCCTTCGATGGCCGCAGACGCGACTCCCGCTCCCATGGAGCGCATTCTGGTCGCGGACCGCGATTCGCTGCGTCCGGTTCCCGTCGGCGACGTCGTCTACTTCGAGGCGCAGGATAAATGTACCGTCGTCCACACCCGCAGCGGCAACTACGACATTCCGATTGCGCTGGTCGTCCTGGAATCGCGCCTACCGGTCGGCCGCTTCCTGCGCATCCACCGCAGCCATCTCGTGAACGTCGCTTCGATCCGTGAGCTCCGTCGTCTGGGTCCTCGTCAGTTGGAGGTCGTTCTGCCCATAGCGACCGAGTCACCTTTGATTGTCAGCCGCCGCCATGTCGATGATGTGATGAGACGACTCGGCTCTCTGGACTGAATGCCGCGAGCGGCGGGCCCCGAAGGGGGGGACCTCATGCACAGGACGACAGGGCCGCGATGCATGATGGTCCGTGCTCAATGAATTGGTGCCGGCTGCTCGGCCTCTTGGGCGGCCAGGGTGCTACTGTCGGCGGGCAACTCCAGATCTTGGCTGGTGGTAGCGGCGTAGATGAGCTTCTGCCCCGCTCCGTGATCCACGACGATCATGGCGCCGATAGCCTTGCTAGCACTCTCGGCAAGACGTCGGGTGTTTCGATCCAGCCGGTCGGCTTGCTCGTCATTCAAAGTGATCCGGCAGAGCACCCCGGCGCACTTGAGGTCGGTCAACTTCGTCTCGCCAAGAATGCCCTCGTGTTCCAGGGCCCGAATCCTTGCACCCATCTGCGCGACCGCGGGTGAGGGCAGCGAGTTTTCGTCCAGACGCCCGTCGAGTATCCGTGCGGCCTCCGCAGAAGGGTCCGGCACATTTGCGCCGCTGCCCGGCGCAGGGGCTCCGCCTTGCACCTTGGCCAGCAACAGTGAGGCAATCATAGCCTCTTTCTTTGCCAGCTCCGCCTTGAGCGGCTCCACGTCTTCGCTGCTGGTGCCGGACACCTGGTGATCGGACTGCTGGGTTTCCGAGGCTTCCGCGTTCTGCTGGACGGAATGGCCGTTGTGTCGGTCAAGCGCGCGTGTCGCTGCGATTGCGACCCCGGCGGCAAGGGCCACAGAACCAATCCAGAGCAGTGTGGTGCGCATGGGATGTCTCCTGTTGAAGCAGCCCCGGGGACGCGCCAATCCGCGTGCCCCCGAGGTGCATCGCCTACTTACATTGCAAAGCGAGGCCGTAGGAGCCTGTGGCGCCTTGGTAGCCTCCGACCTTGAGGACGACCACCCCTCGATTGCCACTGGCAAGGTTGACCGTCTCAGTGTTGCCGGTGCCGGTGGAGGAGCCGAGGAACTCACCGCCCACGCTATAGACCCAAATATCCAGATCGCCCTGAGCGTGCGTGAATTCGATTCCGACCGAATTGATGATGCCGGGCGAAACAGTCCCGAGTCCCGGGTGCAGGGAGTTGCCACAAACCATCACGTGGTAGTCCACGTCCGCGGATGACGAAATGGCAAGTCCCCCGGAGTGCCCGTAACCGCCCGAGTAGGCACGACTCATCACGGACATTTCGCCATATGTGCCGCCGGCAGACCACATCCACGGGTAATTGTCATCGACGTCGGCGTGGGCGGTTGCTCCGAGCGCAGACATGGTCAGAGCAGCCAGACAGGTGAGTTTCTTCGCGTGTTTCATAGTTCGTTCCTTTCCTTCCGGTCCTGGGTTGACGTTGTTGGGTGACGTGAATTCGCAGACGGCAAGCCAGTCACGTTGGCACAGAGGGCGCCGTGGTGGCGGCCCGGCGTGCGGTGGCGAGCCGCAGACTGCCGCACCCTGATCGCATAGACGAACTGTTTGCGACGAGCGGGCCGGAGTCAGGCGTGGGCGGTCACAGGCCGGAGCGAACGGTCAGCTGCAACGGAAGTCCACGGCGCTTCGGGGCCCTCTCTCCGACCCCGGACGCCTATGGACCCGCGGGCAAGCGTACGCCGCGCACCTCGGTGCCGGTCAGCGCGAGTTCCCAGCTTTCGCCGCGCCCAAGCACCAGAACGTAGGTCTTGTCGCCTACCGTCAGGACCGGCTTCTGGCAGCGCTGATAAACCACCCTCGATCCACTTGCTCACGCCACTTGTGGGCAGCGTCGCCGTTTTGGTTTGCCCGCACTCCAACCGCGAGGCGACTCTTGGTACTGCTACGAATACAGCAACGAGAAGTATGAGCGCGATGAGGCGAAGCTCGGCCTTGCACTGGGAGCAGGTGATCTCAAACCCGAACGTCCTCCTCAGCAGCTCGGCCCACGGGATGTAGCGTGACTTGCGCGTGGGCTTGTCCGGGTCGGCCGGCAGCAGCGGCTGCGAGGCAGGCGCGGGCACGACCTGGCTGCGCAGGCGAGCGTGCGAGGACAGCACGCCGAAGTACCTGACGGTGTGCCGGCGCGGAGGCGGAACGAGGGCAGCGAGCCGGGCGATGAAGGCGAGCGGCGCCAGTTCCACGGCCGCGGTGCCGTCGGACCACGGCTTCTTGAACGCGAGGCGCACGTCCCCGCCGGGCAGGATGCTCAGCCGGTCATTGGCAAAGGGCGGGCGCAGGATGTAGCGGCACAGGCGCGCTCGGCCCTCCTTGTCGCTGGCGGCAACGCGCGTGGCCGCGTGCAGGCTGAAGCCGGCATTCGCCGCGCACAGCGTGCCCTTGGCCACCGGCTGGTCGTCCGCGTCCAGCACGATGCGCACCGGCTTGCGCTTGTGCGCCCAGCCCGCGGGCGGTGCCCCGGCGGTGGCGGCAGCCAGCAGGCGGGCCAGCAGCGGGTCCTCCTCGCCCATCGCCTCGTCGCCGACCCCGGTCACCTCGCCGTCGCCGGGCGCGGCCACCAGCGTGACGACCTGGCGCCGCTGCAGGTAGCGCAGGATGCGCCGGCTCGCCCGCGCCACCACCTGCTTCACGTCGTACTCGCTCGGCCCGGGCGCCGGGTGGAAGATCTGCCCCCTCCCGTCGCGGTCGGGCGCGTACACCCCGTCCAGAAACAGGGTGTGAAAGTGCGGGTTGAGGCGCAAGTCGCTGTTGGCCCGCTGGATGGCGGTCACCGCGCCGGTCTCGCCGGCGGGCAGGCCGCGGTCGGCCTGGCGCTCGTGGTACCAGCCCGCCACGGTGTCCGTGAAAATGCGCAGCACCGAGCCGAGCAGCGCCCCGCCAAACGCCAGCGGGAAGCGCACCGCGAACGGCATGGTCAGCACCCACTGGCGGATCGGGGTGTCGGGCAGAACGTGGTCCACCAGGTTCGGGGCCCCCTCGTTCATCCTCCGGCCCAGGCAGCTCGGGCACGCCGCTCTGGCCTTGCAGCTGAACGCCACCACGTGGTGCTCGCCGCACCCGTCGCAGTACAGGTGCGCAAACCCCCGCCCGGGAATGCCGCAGTCGAGGTACCGGTGCAGCTCCTCGGTCACGAACCCCGGCAGCGTCCGCCCGCTCTGCTCATTCGGTCCACTGTCGTTCGAAGGTCAGAAGGTGCTGCAGCAGCACCCGGTAAAGCGCGGTCTTCTCCGGCTGCGCCGGGCGTAGACCGGGCCGGCGGCTGCGGGTCGGACGCGTGCGGTTGCCTCCACGAGGGAGGCTTGTCGGCTCTACCTTTGCCGCCGTTGCGCCCGCCTTGCGCTCGGCCCTGGGTATCCGTTCGGTCCGACCCGTCCGTGATCGCGTAGCGGCGTGGTGTACAAGCCTGGTCTGACGAGATGCGGACCATGAAGAGCCGGGAAGAGTTCTGGGCCGAGCACATTGCGGGCTGGCGCGAAAGCGGGCTGACCGCTCGCGACTACGCGGCGACGGCCGGAATCAACCCGGCGCAGTTACGGGACCGTGGCCTACGCACCCACGCTGCAGCTGAAGTTCTGATTCCGGCTATACGACCCCACGTTCTGATCGCGCGCGGGCCGGCGATGGGAAAACCATGGGCGCCGCCTCGTTGATTCGGAACGTGCCCACCAAGGCGGCCAGGTGTTCGGCCTGATCGGACAGGTCAGCGGCGGCCGACGACGACTCTTCCGCGCTGGCGGCGTTCTGCTGCGTGACTGCGTTCATGTCGGCGACCGCCCGCGTGATCTCATCCACTCCCGATGACTGTTCCCTGGCCGAGGCCTCCATCTCGCTGGCCAGGGTGGTCACATCGCCGATCCCACGCGTGATCTCGTTCAGCTGGGTTGCGACCAGGCGCGAGTCCTTCTCGCCCTCCAGGGCGTGCTGCACGGATTCGCTGATGAGCGCTTCCGTCTTGATGGCCGCTTCCTTGGATCGCAGGGCCAGGCTGCGCACCTCGTCGGCCACCACGGCAAAGCCACGGCCGGCCTCACCCGCCCGCGCCGCCTCGACCGCCGCATTGAGCGCCAGCAGGTTGGTCTGAAGGGCGACGGCGTTGATGTCCTTGAGGATCTTCGATGTGTCCTCGGCCGAGCGTTTGATCTTCTGCATGGCCTGGGCGAGCTCTTCCACCGCCTGCGCTCCGCCCAGCGAGGCGGCTCTGGCCCGTTCAGCCAGGTGCTTGGTCTGCGCCGCTCCGTCGGCGTTGCGCCTGGTGCACGCGTTCACCGACTCCAGATTGGACGAGCTCTCCTCCAACGAAGCCGCCTGGCGCGAAACGCCGCTCGCCACCGATTGGCTTGAAGCCGCGATCTGCGCGGCCGCTTCCGAAACCTGGACCGTGGAGGCGAACACCTGCTGGATGGCATCGTGCAAAGCCTGAGCGGTCTGGTTGAGCGAGTCCTTGATCTTGGCGAAGTCACCCCGGTACGCGCCGACCATGCGCGCCCGCAGGTCGCGCTTTGCCAGTCTGTCCAGCACCTGACTGGCTTCGCTAATGGGCGTGTTCATCGCGTCCAGCGCGTAATTCACGCCTTCGATGATCTTGCGAAAATCACCCTCGTGCTGCTGGGCATCTGCGCGGGCCGACAGGTCGCCGGCGCGCGCGGCACTGGCCACCTGGTCGGCATCACGCACCAGACGCCCGACGGCTTCGGTGCACGTGTTCAGATTCTCTTTGAGCTGGTTGAAGTCGCCCTTGAATTCCTGAGCTATAGGCTCCGGTATGTCGCCGGCGGCCATGCGCGCGATGTGCGTGGCCGCCACCTGCAGCGGACCCACCACCGCGTCGAGCGTGCGATTTACGCCTTCCACCGCCCGACGGAAGTCTCCCTCGTGGCGACTCTCGTCGGCGCGCGCGCCAAGTTCGCCTGTCACCGCGGCGTCGGCCAGCCGCCGCGTGTCCTGCACCAGCGCGGACACCGAAGCGATGGCCCGGTTGAGCCCCGCCATCAAGGTGCCAAAGCTCCCCTCGAATCGCTCCTCGATATGCGGTGGGATCTGCCCGTGCGAGATGCGCTCGACGTAGTTCGCGGCCAGTTTCACCGGCTCGGCGAACGCATCCGCCGTGGCGTTGAGCCCGCTCACCAGCCCATGAAATTCCATAGGCACGCCGTCAAGCTTGGCCCGGTGGGCGAGGTCGCCCCGCTGCACCGCCGCGATCACCCCCTGCCCCTCGCGGGCCAAGGTGGCCAGCCCGAGATGAATCTGGCGCGCGACCATCAGGCCCATGCCGGTCGCCACTAACAGCAGCGCCACGGCCACTAGGATGAGGGTGCGAGTCGAGGCGACGATCTCTCTATTGGCCAATGCTTCCAGTGCGCCGTTGGAGTTGTTGGCGGTGTCCACCAGCGCGACCACGGCTTCGCGATGACGGCGGAAGAGCTCGCGGGCTCGATTGAGCACCTCGGCGCGGGCCACGCCGTCGCGCCGCTCCAGCGCGGGCAGGTACTCATCGTCAATCAGGCGCAGGAAAGCACGCCCCGTCTCGCCGGATGCCTCGAAGGCGAGGCGCAGCGGTCCTGGTTCGAGGTCGTGTCGCCACACAGCTTGGCGGCTTTCGAAATCCTTTTCCAGCGCGCTCAGCCGTTCGCGGAGTTGCGCCAGCCCAGTGCCCTCGGGTTCGCGATCCATCTGCAGAACGGTGAAATACGCCTCGATGGCATAGGCCGGTGGTGGCAGGACATCGGCCACCAAATCCTTGCCCTGCACGATACGGGCGTACAGCGGTCCATTGACCTGCACTTCCGCCAGCGTGTGGACAGCGATTGCTGCTATCGCCAGCAGGCCCAGGCCGAAGACCACGACGGTGGCCAGTAGCTGCGTTCGAATTGTGAATCGAGCAGAGCCTCGCATGCCCATGAAACGGCAATCGGCTGCGCTGCCCCCGTCTTAAGGCATTCCGCGGAGGCGGTTGCAGAGTCTACCGCACCGAAGCATCATCCCCGCGCACAGCCGCGATTCGCGCAAACCCATCTCGCGCTTGATCGGCAGCGGAGGCCGCTTCACCCGGATCCTGAAACGAGCCGGGCTGGCCCGGCTCGGACTGAGCATCTGCTCGCTGCGCCACACGTTCGCCGCGGATCTGATCACCGCGGGCCGGCCGATCCAAGAAGTCGCCGCTCTGCTCGGCAACGCACCGCCGCGTACCTGCGAGCTCCACTGCGCCCACCTCATGCCCGGCCGCACGGCCGAGGCGGTGAAGGCACTCCAGGCCATCGAGCCGTGGCCAACCGGCAAGCCCGATGCCGCAGCCGAGAAGCCCGAGCCGACCGGCGAGGCCGAGGTTGGCCTACCGTCTCGAGGCGCGGGTCGTAGACCGCAATCATCGCGTGTGCATGCAGTCTCTCGGCAGGGAAAGGCTGGCTGGCCATCGAGGCGTCGGCCCCCCCGCCCTGATGCCGCCGATCGCGAGCGACGAGGACGCGGCATGACGGAAATAGGGCTGCCGGTCAGCAGGCTCGTCCTGCCAGCACGTGGCTGGTAGATTGAAGATACGTCGGACGACGTCGAGCCCGCCTCGGCGGAAACAGACACGTCAGTCTCCGCGCTGCGCAGAGAGGCTGTGGTCTTTCGCTCTGCGACTCAGCGGAGGGGAGGTACAAATGCGCGATCTCATCAGCAGGGGCTGGTGGACGTTCTTGGTGCGTGGTGGCTTAGCCGTACTCTTCGGCCTGTTCGCGTTCCTCAGACCCGGCATGGCTGTGGTCACGTTGATGCTCTTGTTTGGTTTCTTCGCCATCGCCGAGGGAGCGCTGAATCTCGCCTTGGCTTTTAGTGGCGCCAACGCCGCGCAGAAGCGGCGATCGCCCTCATGGAGCCTGGTGCTGCACGGCCTCCTCAGCATGGGGGCGGGAGCCATCGCCCTCTTCGCTCCAGGCCTGACGGCTGTGCTCTTGCTTTACCTCATAGCTGCCTGGGCGGTCACCACGGGGGCCATGGAAATCATCGTGGCCATTCGCCTGCGCCGGCATATCGAACACGAGTGGCTTTTGGGCGTGAGCGGCCTCGTCTCGATCGCGTTCGGCGTGTTGCTCTTCGCGTTCCCGCGAGCGGGAGCATTGGCCCTGATCTTTTGGGTCGCTGCCTACGCCATCGTGTTCGGCATCATGATGATCGCGCTCGGTGTTGAAATGCATCACCGACTCCGAGGTGCCCAGCCTCCGCGAGGAATCCCGAGCATGGCGCCGGGGCCTTGAGTTCCGGTCGCGATGCCGGTCCCGGTCACTCGCCTGGAATTCGCTCGGGTGGTCGTTGGACCGGGTAAACGAACTGACGGTTGGCGGCTCGCATACACGAGGGGGCGTCCGGGAGAACTCGGACGCCCAAAGGGTTGACAGGGCCGCGCGATGACCGGCCACCAGAGCGGTCATGGGCGCCGTCATGTCCTTGGCGTGCTCGTCGATCCTCAGCCTCGACTCGGTGAACAGCAGCTCCTCGGCAATGGAATCCAGGGACTCCTTCCTGTGGGGACCGATGGCACGGACTGCGGCTACCCCTTGCCCGTGCCGGCTGTGCAGCCTTCTGCAAGGCGCCAAGTTGCGTCGCGGGGAACGTCCGCAAGGCCTGAAATCCGGTTTGCCCAAGTTAGGGAGGCCCTTGCAACGCCTGCAATTCCGCTGTCCCCGAAAACTGGCAACGGCGACCCCGCCTCACGCCGCCAGCCCCGGGGCCGATCAGGCCCTTGCAGCGGCTGCAAGCCCCTTTCCTGACGGCGGGAAGGCCCCCGTGGGCGACCGCGAAATGCCCGGCGTTCGGCAACAGATCGCGTCGTAACGGCCGCGCCCGCTGGATCAAGGGCTGAAAGGGGTGTTGCAGCTCCTGCAAGCGCTTCCCCGCCGTTGACCTTGGCCGTTGCAGTCCTTGCAACCGCCTCACGAAATCTTGCCCTTCCGAATTGCAGCCCCCGCACACCCCAACTTCGCCCCACGAGAGGCCGGGGCAGCTCGATCACGTCTGCGTTTGGGGTGGCCACTGTCTGAGTCACGCTGGCACAGAGGGGGCAGCGGCGGGAGCCTCGCTGGTGTCGTCGGCGGCATCGCGGGCAGCCTGGGTGGCGATCGCGGCGTCGCGGTCGGCGTCCTGGCGACTCACCCGAGACGCGCCACCCGAATGCGCGCGCATCTGTCACACTCGGCTCTTTCTTCCCCTCAAAGCAGGCATGAACCACCGACCCCCCCATTCGAGCATGAATCCGCTTGGCCCGTCGTACGCGGGTGTCCATTCCGATGCGGAGTTGGTCAAGGCCGCGGTGCAAGGCGATCGCGGAGCTTTGGAGGAACTGGTCCGCTGCCACCAGGGCTTCATCTACGGTCTGGCCCAGCGGATGCTGTATTCCCCCGAGGACGCGGCCGATGCCACGCAGGAGATCCTGATCTGCATCGTGACCAACCTGGCGTCGTTTCGCGGCGAGTCCGCGTTTCGCCCCTGGGCTTACCGCATTGCCGTGCGCCAATTGCTGGCCTTCAAGAAGGGGCGCGTCGAACACGTGGTCCACGATTTCGCCTGCTTCGCGCAGGCCCTGGCGGCGACGCCTGACCTCGATCCTCCGGACCAAGGTACACTTCCCGTGGACGTGCGCCTGGTCATCGAAGAGGCCAAGGTCGGCTGTCTCATGGCCATGTTGCTCTGTCTCGACCGTGAGCACCGCATCGCCTTCGTGCTGGGCGAGCTGTTCGAGGCGAGCGATGCCGTGATGGCCGAGGTGATGGACACCACGAGCGACAACGCCCGGCAACGGTTGGCCCGCGCGCGCGCGCAGCTGCGACAGTTCCTGACCGGCCGCTGCGGCTTGCTGGACGACAACGGCACCTGTCGCTGTGCCCGCAAGACCCAGGGGTTTATCCGCCAGGGCATCGTGGATCCGGCCCGCCTGCGCTTCACCCAGGTCCACCTGGACAGGGTGAAGGAGGAGGCGATCCTGGGTGCCCGCGCGCTGCAAGGACTCGTCGAGCAGACCTACGCGAGCCTTCTGCGTTCGCAACCCGCGCCGGCGTCGACGGACTTCGCCGCCATTCTGCGCGAGCTTCTGGGGCGCCCTGAGGTCCGCCGCACCCTGGGAATGGAGAATTGACATGAGCACCGTCGTAGAAGGCGCGGCCGGCGAGGTCTGGGCCACGGTCCAGGCTCTCAATCGACTGTGGACCGTGGACGGCCGTCCCGAGCGGCTGGTCGACTATTTTGCCCCCGAGATGATCGCCATCACGCCCGCGGATCGACAACGCCGCGAGGGTCGCGCGGCCTGCGTCGCGGGCTGGACCGAATTTGTGCACACGACGAAGATCCATCGTTGGGCGGAGCGCGACCCGCTCGTGCTCATGCTGGCGAGCGACCGAGCCGCCGTGGTGGCGTACGACTTCGAGATCGATTTCGAGATGGGCGGGCGCTTGGTGCAGATGTGCGGCCGCGATCTGATGACCCTGGAGAAGCGGGAAGGACGCTGGTGGCTGCTGGCCGACCAATACTCGCCCAGACCCTAATCCCCGCGCCGCCGAATCAGCCTGCGGCACACCGGTCGGCCGGCCGCGGGTGCCCCGCGAGGCAGCGAATCCAGCCCCTGCGCTGAGCGCGACAGGCTCGCGGACCAGAGCGCCCGGCCATGTGCTACGGCTTCTGCGTCTGGAGCCGCGGGCCGATGAGGCACCCTTCGACGCAGCCGGGGGGACAACGCCCATCGCACGGTTCCACGTGGATGGTCACGCTGGCATGGCCGAAGCGTCCTTCGATGGAATCGGCGATGTCATGGGCCAGCCTGTGCGAGACCTCGACGGAGAGATTGCGATCCACCTGCAGATGCAAGTCGACGAATCGTTGTGGGCCGGCCTTGCGCGTGCGCAACGCGTGGAATCCGCAGACACCAGAGACCGAGCGCACGTGCTCGACGATCCAACGCTGCTCGTCGTCGGGCAAGGAGGTGTCCATCACGTCGCGCAGGGACTGCCGTGTGAGATCCCAAGCGGCCTTGATGATGAGGAGCGCGACGGCGATCGCGGCGACCGGATCGAGCCACCCGATGGAGAAGGACGGAAACAGCCAGCGTGAGAGGAGAATAGCCGCCAGGCCGAGCATGACACCGGCAGACGTCCAGACGTCCGTGCGCAGGTGCCAGGCATCGGCTTGCAGGGCGATTGAATCGGTCTCCTTCCCGACACGGAAGAGCATGCGCGAGACGAGATAGTTGGCTAGAGCGGATAGCGCCATCACCGCAATCCCAAGGCCAGGCATCTCGACAGGCGTCGCGGCGATGAGCTTGTGCACGGCCTCGTAGATGATCCAGGCCGCGGCCAGGAAGATCAGGATGGCCTCTATGGTGCCGGAGAGGTTCTCGATCTTTCCGTGTCCGTAGGGGTGGGCCTTGTCCGCGGGCCTGTTGGCCGTCCTGACCGCGAACAGCGCTATGGCGGCCGCGACCAGGTCAATCCCGGAGTGGATTGCCTCTGAGATGACCGAGACGGATCCCGTAACCAAGCCAATGAGGAGCTTGCCGATGACCAAGCCGGCGTTGGAGATGACGGAGATGGCGGCGGCGCGTGTTTTGCGGCGAGTGGCGTCCATGGTGACTCCTTGGAGACTAAGTCCCACGGGACGTTCCCGCTGCCCGCCAGGGCCCGGC
>JAEXQJ010000057.1 GCA_023438785.1 Pseudomonadota bacterium | reverse complement strand
GGTCGGCGTCGTTGCCGCAACGAAGCGGCGAGGCGGCGTCCTCGGCCACGCCCGCGTCGGGCTGTGGCGTCGATTGCGCATCCGAGCAACCAAGACCCATCCCAACCGCGACGAGCACCAGAGACCTGCGCATGTCGACCTCATCGTCCTTTCGGGTGGACCTTTTAAGCGCGCTCAGTGCGAAGGCGGCTCGCCTCCCGATGCCGTCGCTTCGCGGACCCGTCCGGATGCGGGCGGCGCTCAGATGCCGGCGCCAATGTGCGCGTCGTGCAGCCGCGTGATGACGGGATGGGCTCCGCACACCGGGCAATTCGGATCGCGTTTGGCCCTCACCTTGCGGAAATCCGCTCCCAGAGCGTTCCAGGTCAAGATGGCGTCGGTGATGAGATCGCCACGACCGAGCAAATACTTGAGCGCCTCCGTGGCTTGCAGGCAGCCCACCACGCCGGCCACCGCGCCCAGAATGCCAACCTGCGCACATGAGGGCACCGCGTTAGGTGGCGGCGGGGCGTGGAACAGGCAGCGGTAGCAGGCCGTCTCGCCGGGCAGCACGGTCAGCAACTGACCCTCGAAGCGCAGGATGCCCGCGTGCACGAAGGGTTTGCGGCCTAGCACGCAGGCGTCGTTGATGAGGAACTTGGAGGGAAAGCTGTCCGTGGCGTCCACGACGAAGTCGTAGTCGGCGATGAGGGGCAGGATCGTCGCGGGCTCGGCGCGCTCGGCATGCTGGCGCACCTTCACGTCGGGATTGATGGCCACCATCCTGGCCGCGGCCGAGGTCACCTTTGCGTGGCCCAGGTCGGAGGTCTGATAGGCGATCTGGCGTTGCAGGTTGCTCAGATCGACCGTGTCGCCGTCGACAATGCCGATGGTGCCCACGCCGGCGGCTGCCAAATACATCGAAACGGGCGAGCCGAGGCCACCCGCGCCGATGATCAACACACGCGACGCCAGCAGCTTCTCCTGCCCCGCGGGGCCCACCTCATCGAGGATGATGTGGCGGCTGTAGCGTTCGAGTTGTTCGTCAGAGAGTCCCACGACGACCGCTCCGGAGCTGGATGCGATGTGTTTCGGCGAGCCGTTCGCCCCCGAGGTCACCTCCGGCGAGCCTGTCATTCAGTGCGACGTCCATGTGGTCTCCTCGTGAGCGCGTACGGCGTTCAGCGAACCGACGATCCGTCGGCGCGCTGACCTCGGGAGGATAATACGGGCGTCGGTGGATCATCTCAGCCAGGCGCGCCCAGTGCCAACGTTCGTCCGAGGCGCACAAGGCGGCTTGCGCACGGGTCGTAGCGGCAACGTGGAGGCGGGCCTTGGGTCGGCCATATCCGCAGCGATTAGGACAGCCGGCCCGCCGCCCACCCCCACGTCGCCTGCGAAAGGGTATCGCAGTGCGCTCGACACGGAAAGACATTCGTGGCCCTTGCGTCAGATGCTACGAGCCCGCATTCGCCCTGACCTGTTCGCACAAGGCCGACGCCTGCCAGTGCGTGAAGAACGCGCCTGAAGGCCGTGGCCGGTGTGGGCAGGGCTGGCCACGCGCAAGGGGAATTCCTGGCCTCGTGCCGCGCCGAATGTTGGCAATCGCGTTTGTGGGACATGCTATCTACGCGCCAAAACCATGACCAAGCACAACACGTACTTCGACGGCAAGGTTCAGAGTCTGGGTTTCGAGCGGCACGGGCGCCGCGCCACCGCCGGCGTGATTCAGCCGGGTGACTTCCACTTCGACACCGCTGGACCCGAGCGCATGATCGTGGTCAGTGGCGAGTTGCTGGCCCGGGTGGCCGGCGGCGAGTGGCGCCACTACCCGGTGGGCACGGCCTTCGAGGTCCCGGCGAAGACCGGCTTCGACGTGAAGGCCGTCGATCCGGCCGCCTACATCTGCGAGTTCATCTGAGCCGCGACGGGGCGGGCCTGGAACCCGTCCCGAACCTCAGCCCTTCAGATGCGCCCTGATTTGGGTCGCCAGGGCGGCGAAGCCCCGATCGGCCCCGGGGACCATGCTGGCGGCCCGCCGGACCACTTCGTCGGCTTCTTTCCAGCGGGCGTTTTCGATGAGCACCACCGTCAGATCCCAGTAGGGATCGAACCAGTGTGGCTCCAGGGCCACCGCGCGCTCCAGCTTGAGCAGGCCCTCCTCCAGACGCCCTTGACGGACCAGCGCCAGGCCGAGGCCCTTGGTGGCGTAGGCGTGGTCAGGTTTGATGTCGAGGGCTGCGCGGCAGTGGGCCTCGCAGGCCGCGTAGTCATCTTGGAAGAAGCAGACGAAGCCCAGCAGATCGAGCACGGTGAGGTGCCGGGGCGCGGCGGCGAGCCCTTGCTCCAACAGCGCTTGGGCCTGGGCGAAATCCTTCTCGGCGGCAAGACTGCGCGCGTCCTTGATGAGTGTCTCGATGTCGATCGTCTCCATCGCGCTCACGGCGTGTCCTTGAAGTACTTCTGCTCCTCGGGCGTGGGAGGGTCCTCCAGCAGATCGTGGCGGCCGTGCTTGACAGCCTGGTGATAGAAGCAGGCCGGATTGCCCACGCCGCCCAAGCGGGCGTGGCTGTACGTGGCCCACGTGCAGCCTCCACGGCACAGATCGGCGAAGCGGCACACGCTGCAGAAGCCGGTGAGCTGCGACTGTGTGAACTGCCGGTTGTAGGTGAACGAATTGGCCCGGTTCCAGATGTCGCGCAGGCTGCTCTGGCGCACGTTGCCGTCGACGAAGCGGTTCTCACCGCACATGGCCGAGGGCAAGGATAGGCAGCCCTTCACGTTGCCGTTGCTTTCGATGCCCACCACCTGGCAGCCGGCCCGGCAGCCCATCCAGAACGGCATGGCCGCATCGCTGGCCCGCAGATCGTTTTCGGGTTTGCCGTAGTAGCCCACGTCGTCGCTGGCGTGGATTTGGAACTGGCGCGAATTCTGCCGGCACATCTCGGCGATCTGCGGCACGATCCACAGCAAGTCCTTCGGGTCGACGACCAGATCCTTGTGCTCGCCCATATTGCCGGTAGCCGTGGCGAACTGCAGTTGCCAGGCGAACACGCCGTGGTCGATGAGGAACTGGCGTAACTGGGGCAGCAGTCCCTGATTGAGTCGATTGATGGTCGTGTTGATGGCGATGGGGAAACCCATGGCCGTGCTCAGGTCGATGGCGTTGACCACGCGTGCGTAGGAGCCCGGGATGCGGAAATCGTCGTGCTCGCGTTCGAAGCCGTCCAGGCTGAAGGCGGCCCCGCACAAGCCCGCGTCGCGCGCTTGCTCCACGTGCCGGGCCGACCAGGTCCACCCGTTGGAGATGAGGTTCGTGCGCACGTAGTTGGCGACGAGCCGTCGGCCGATTTCGAACCAAGCCGGGTGCAAAGTGGGCTCTCCGCCACTCAGGGTGACGCGTTTGCAGCCCAGCGCCGCCAGCTCGTCAGCCACGCGCAGGCACTCGTCTAGGCTGAGCTCACCCGCTCGCTTGTTGCCCGCGATGGACCCGCAGTGCTTGCAACGCATGTTGCAGGCCAGGGTCAATTCCCATACGCAGGCGCGCGGGAAGAAGCCCACGCGCCTCAGCACTTCCAGCATGCGACGACTCTAGGCCTTCGCGGGCGGAATGGGGGCCGCGTAGATGGGGATATGGGCGGCATCCGGCTGAATGGCCTGGTAGCGCATCACGGGACCTGCATCCTTGGCCGAAGTGCCGGCGTCGGGCTGGATCGCCATGTACTTCACGACTGCCGTGTCGGTGGCCGTCGAGGTCGAGGTGTCGGCATCGGGCTGGACGGCCTGGTAGCGCATCACGGGGTTGGCATCCGCCGCGGGGCCGGCCGCGTCCGGCTGGAGGGCTGAATACTTGGGCAACGGCGACGCGTCGGTCGCGCCGTCCGAGTCCGCATCAGCGTCGGGCATGGGGCCCATGTACTTGGCGACTGGCGAGTCGGAGCTCACCTCCGCGCTCGCGTCGGGCATGGGGCCCATGTACTTGGCGACTGGCGAGTCGGAGCTCACCGGCACCTCCGCGTTGGCGTCGGGCATGGAGGCCATGTACGTGGGCGTGGCCGAGCCATCGCTGCAGCTAGCTAATGCCAGGCCCAGGCCCATGGACGCAGGCATCACCACGTGGCGCATGGTGTCCCGAAGGAAGTTCTGAACGCGGTCGCGCATGTCTTTTTCGCGCATTTTAGGCTCCCGTCGTGAGGGAGGCGGCCAGGGGGACCGCCGAATACTCAGCCATCATCGCAAAGTGCATGCCACGGCGTCCAGCCGAGCGCGTGCGCCAAGTTCGGGGCGGCGAGCAACTGGCGCGATGAACGCGTCAGGGCGGCCGAGTCGGCAGCGTCTCAGATTTCTGAGGTGTTCGAGGCCGGCTATCCGCGGACGAGGGTCGTGACCGTGTTATCCGCGGCCCTGCCCACGAGCACCTTGCTGGCCATGCCCAGGAAGAGACCGGTCTCGAGCACGCCCGGCGTGTTGTGCAACTGAGCGTCGACATAGTGCAGATCAACGGACGGAGCGAACTTGGCGTCGAGCACGAACAAGCCGTTGTCAGTCACCACCGGGCCGTCCTTGCGCACGCCCATGCGGAGCTGCGGGGTGCCGCCGAGGCTCGCCAGCCTTTCGCTCACGAACTTGAGCGCGCCAGGGATGATCTCGACGGGGACGGCGAATCCGGTCCCCAGGCGCGGCACGAGCTTGCTCTCGTCGACGATCACCACGAACTGCTTGGCCATGCCAGCGATGACCTTCTCGCGCGCGTGAGCCGCGCCGCCGCCTTTGATGAGGTCGAGCTGGGGGTCCACCTCGTCCGCTCCGTCCACGGCCAGGTCCAGGTAGCTGACATCCTGCGATTCCGCGAGGGGCACACCGTTCTTTTGGCACAGCAGGCGCGATTGGAACGAGGTGGGGACGCCGACCAGGTGCAGAGCCTCGTCGCGCACGCGTCGCCCCAACTCCTCGATGAAGAAGCGTGCCGTGGAACCCGTGCCGACACCGACCACCATTCCGCTTTGAACCAGCTGGGCCGCGGCCACACCGACCAGCTTCTTGAGTTCCTCGTGACTGCTGCTGCTCTTCATGTGTCCCTCGGTGGGGCGATTGGTTCCACCGAGTCTGGTTATATCAATTTCGTCGAAGGCGCAGTGAACGCTGGCCAGATGCACGTCCCACCGGACCCTTGCGCGTGATTCTGGGGTTCGTTCGCTGCGCGGTTTGACAACTGGGGATCTGCTTTGCACACTTTCTGCGAACCGTGTGGGGTTGAAGGGAGAGGGGAAAGATGCGTGTACTCAAGTTCGTGATGGCTTGTGTTCTGGTGACGGCGGCTTGGGGCTGTGGCGACGACGATGATGAACGCGGGGATGCGGGGGACGCGGGTGGAGGGGATGCCAGAGGCGATGCGGGGCTGGATGCGCTTCGGGACGCCCCGGTTGACGCTCCCGTGACGGACGCGCCCATGCCCCCGGTGGACGGCGGGGGTGATGTGGCCGGGGATACGGCGGCGGATGCGGTGGTGCCCGATGCCGTGGTGGACGTGATCGCCGATGCTCCAAACGTGGATCCGTGCGCCCTCCCGTCGTGTCTGGCCGACCTACCCAGTAGCTGTGTGGGCACGGGCGCCTGCGTGCAGCAGTCGATCTCGTCGGCCACGGAAACCACGTTGACCGTGTGCTACGCCAACGGCGTGAAGGAGCGCACGGTCATTGGCACCAGCGCGACCATGCCGATCACCGTCTCTGTAAGCCTGAACGGGGCGGCCTGCTACTCCGTCGAGGCGGTGACCAGTGCGGGCGAGCGTCCGGAGACGTTGCTGACCTTCAAGGACGAACTGGGTGCCACGATCGCCACCGGAGCGCGCGATTCGATCTCGGGCGCGATCAGCATCACGTGCGTGGGCCAGCCGGCGGTGTTCCTCCCGGCGGGTTGCCCGATCGGCATCGGTCCTGGTCAGGGGGCCGACGCGGGCGTGTCGACCTGCGTTGTGGGCGTCTGCCAGTAGCCACGATGTGGAGGGGGCCGCGGGTCGGCCCCCTCTCTGGTCAGCGCGGGCGGAGCGCCCTATCTGCGTCGGGAAACCAGGTCGCTGGATTTCCCGGCGTGGGGTCGCGGACGTCAATGCGACGCGCGGTGAGGACCGTGCCTCTTCGGGAGGCGACGAAGAATGGCGCGGGGACCGCTCGGCTCGGGGCGCCCGGTGCTCAGGCCGCTTCGGGGGGCTCGTTTTGGCTGGCGGCTTGGACGTTGGGCGGGACACTCGCGCTTTCGGCGGCCTTGCCCGCGCCGTCTGGAGGCTCGGCGTGGTGGCGCTTGAAGTCCTCGGTCAGGCGATGCGCCTCGATCACGGTCTCCCGGTACTGCCCGGCAAAGAGGTCGTTCCAGGCGTCGTCCGCCAGATCCCGCCAGCGCTCGGCGTACTTCTGGATCTGCGGGTACAAGTCGGTGACCAAGCGACGCGCGCCTCCGCTGCACGTCTCGCGCGGATTGGCCTCCTCGACCACCTCCCTGAGCGACTCGGGATTGTCGATCATCAGACACGGGCGTAGCAGGTTGTCGCTGTAGGGCTGGCGCTTGCGAATCGCGGCCAGCAGGCGCGATGTCCGCACGATCTCGAGCAGACCTTTGTCGTGCACGTTGTCGGTGGAGAGTTGGCAGAACACGCAGGGTTCCACATCGCCCGCGTTGTTGATGTGGAGATAGCGACGCGCACCCGCCATGCAGCCACCCACCAACGGCCCGTCGTTCCAGAAATCGGCGATGAGCACATCGTGGCGAGCGCGGATCTCGTGCAGCCGACGCAGTCGGGTCAGCCGCTGCTCGGGCGTGGGGACCAGATCCAGCGCAGGCTCGCGGCCGATGGGCATGTACTGGAAGTACCAGCCCAGGATGGCGCCCTGGTCGAGCACGAAGCGCACGAACTCGTCGCTGATCACGAGATCGTTGTTGAGGCGCGTGGCCGTGCACGAGAACCCGAAAGGCACGCCCGCCTCGCGCAGGTTGGCGAAGGCCGAAAGAAGTCGCTTGAAGTGTCCTTTGCCGCGCCTCTCGTCGGTCTGTTCCTCGAATCCCTCCACGCTCAGGCAAGGAAGGACGTTGCCCAATTCGGCCAAACGCGCCGCGCCTTTGGCGTCCAGGGTCACGCCTGACGTGTAGACCTGGAAGTACATATCGTCATGCTTGCGCAGCAACTCGTGCAGCCCCTTGTACATGAAGGGCTCGCCGCCCGAGATGACCACGAAGTAGTTGCCCATGGCCTTGGCCTCGCTGAGCACGCGATCGAAGGTGGCCAGGTCCATGTCCGAGCTGCGGTCGTATTCGGCCGAGTAACAGCCGTAGCAGCGGAGCGGGCAGCGCATGGTGGGCGAGATGACCAGCAGAGTCTGGATCTCGTAGCCGATCTGATGGGTGATCCAGTTGCGCAGGGCTTGGCCGTACACGCCCTGGTTGACGGCCAGGTTGCGGATCAGCTTCTTGCGACAGCGGGGGTTGGCCTGGCCCAGGGCGCGCCTCAGCGACACCAGGGCCTGCTCGATGAACCGCTGACCCATGGGGTAGCGGTTGCGGCCCGCCAGACGCCGGATTGCGCCCTGGACGAAGGTCGGGGGCAAGCAGCGCGAGGCGCGCAGGAGGCGCTCGATGAGTGCTCCTTTGGTCCCGACGGACAGCCGTTTTCCAAACGGAAGCTGGTGCCGCTCTCCCACTCGCCTCTCTCCTTCTTGCGCACGGATAAAAAGCTCGTGACTGCGCCGCACGCCATTCTCCGAAACGCCGCCCATCACTCCCCGGCCGTACCGACGCGCTTCACGGCCGCTGCGTGCAACGTCGCACCTCACCCAGACGCCATCCCCTTTCGACGCTGTTCGCAGTCACGATTGGCAAGCGTATCTTCAATTCCCATGCCGGGTCGCCGGGGCCGGGCCGGCGGCCCAAGTCTCTGCCGCGCGGCCTGAAGCCGCTACGAGGTCGTAACCGCGACACGGCCCTGTGCCACCGGTTGGAAACACTGCGGACGCCGGGCGGAAGGAAGGGCAAATTTCCTTCGCCGCGTGCGGGCCACCTTGCCGCCCGCGACCTAGATTGCGAACAGCAGCCGGTTTGCAATGAGGGAGACTCTGGGAGGTCACGTGCAGCCATGAGCAGTGTGGAGGCGTCTATGGCGGGGGAATGGAGCAGGCAATGGGACGCCTGGGCCGCGGTGGCGCCCGCCCTGGCGGGCATGGCTTATTTTGCCGTGGGTGCCGTGGTCTACTTCGTGCGCCGCGCCCGCCGCGGCTTGCCTCACGACTACCGGGTGGAGGCTCGGCGCAGTTCGGCGCTGCTGGGCTATCAGGTGCGTTACTTCTTCTTCTGGGCCACGGACCCGCTGTGGCGCCTCATCTTGGCCAGTGGGGTGAGCGCGAATACGGTGACCTGGGTGGCCGCGCTGCTGGGTGCGGCGGCCTGCCCGGCGGCGGCGCTGGGGCACTTCGCGCTGGCCGGCTGGCTGTTTCTCATCTCGGGCATTCTCGACGTCATGGATGGGCGTCTGGCCCGGGCGCGTCGCCAGGAGAGCGTGGCGGGCGGTGCCACCGACGCCATCCTCGATCGCTACACGGACGCCCTGCTGCTCATCGGCCTGGCCATCTACTACCGCAATCACCTCACGCTCTTTGCCGCCCTGGCCGCCTTGCTGGGCACGCTCATCGTGCCCTACGTACGCGCGAAGGGCGAGTCGCTCGGCGTGTCCATGCAGATGGGACTGATGCAGAGGGCGGAGCGGATTCTCGTGCTCGGGGCTGCAGTGGCGCTGTCTCCGCTGGTGGACGTGCTGGCCAGTCCCTCGGCCGGTCACCCCCGGTATTGGCTCACGGTGGCGGCCTTGGTCTTCATGGCCATCAGCACCAACGTGACCGCGGCAGCGCGCTTCCGCGCCTTGGTTTTGGCGCTGACGCCCGCGAAGGTGCCAGACCCGGGCCAGGCATCTGACGAGAAGTCAAAGCCGCGAGAGGCGCCTCGCAAGAAGCCGCGTCCGGCGTGAGCAACAGGGTCTGCACTGGTCGGCGCGCCTTGTACGTGCAGGTGCTCTGTCGGCGTGCGTCGGCAGAATGAGACACAGCGTCCTTAAGAGCGCCCGCCGAGTGGACGATAACCAGGCCTGGAGGAGCCTTGAGCAACGCAGTCACCGCGTCGCGAATTCTCACTGTGGGTGGCGGTAAGGGCGGTGTGGGCAAGAGCATCGTCGCGCTCAATTTGGCGGCCACGTTTGCCCAGATGGGCAAGCGGGTGGTCATCGCCGACATGGATTTGGGCGCGGCCAACCAGCACCTGCTCCTGGGCATCACGCGAACGAGGACAGGCCTCCAGTCGCTGCTCGACAAGACCGCCGAGGACCCGGACGAGGTGCTCACGCCCACCTCCGTTCCCAACCTCTCTCTTCTGGCTGGCACCAGCGCGGTGCTCGGGGCCGCCAACATCGGGCGGGCTCAAAAGAAGCGGCTGGTTCGTAAACTGCGGTCCCTGCGCGCCGACGTGGTGGTCGTGGATGTGGGCGCGGGCGTGGGCTACAACGTGCTCGATTTCTTCGCTCTGGGTGGCCAGAAGATCTTGGTGACCACGCCGCAGGTGACGGCCATTCACGATGCGTACTCGTTCCTCAAGGGCGCCGTGTTGCGCGTCCTGCACGATTGCGCCGAAGAGGACATCGAGGCCGCCCTGCTGGCGCCCGTCGAACGGAGCGACAGTGCGGAGAAGGTCGTGGACCTGTTGGAACACTTGCGCCAGGTGCGGCCCTCCTTGGCTGACAAGGCCTTCGCCCAGATCAATCGCTTCGGCGCGCTCATGGTCGGCAACCAGGTGACCAATGCCACGCAGGCTGGCGTCTTCCGCAGCGTCAGCAAAATGGTGCGCGACTACCTGGCCTTGGACATGCCCGTGCTGGGATGGCTGCCTGCCTCGCCGCGCGTGAATGATTCGGTCAACCGCCGACGCCCCCTGGTCCTCGATGGCGCGATCGAGGAATCTCAGCTGTTTCGGCGTTTCGCCGGCACGCTGCTGGCCGAGCCGGTGGCCGAGGACGAGGCGGATGTCGAGATTGATGTGGACTTGGTGGACGAGGCGGATGGGGCCAAAGCCGCCGCGCCGACGCCGCCCCGGCACGCCAAGCCCAGCGCCGCGCCTCCACCCGTCCCGCGTGCGCCCCGGGGACGCACGTCCTCGCCCGCGCCGGCCACCACTGCCCCGCCCGCACCCCCCTCGGGCAGGAGCGCCGAGCCGCCGCGCGCGCGGAATACCTCGAGTAGGAGGCCGGCCGAGGTTGCAGATCCTCCGGCGCCTCTCGACTATCTGCCGGGCATGCCCCCGCGGGCGGCCCGCTGAGCCGGAACGCTAAGCTCGGCGTGCCACGAAGAACTCGTAGGCGTAGTACTCCGAGTGGGCGCGGTGGAGCTCGGGTTCGGCGGCCAGGTGCTCCAGCGCGTCCAGTGCCTCCGCGTCGCCCGCATACTTCCTGCGCAGGTGCTCGATGCGTGTCTGCATGGGCGTATAGAAGTCGTCCCACCAGGCCTCGTCCGGCAAGGTGAAGTGACCGAGCAGGGTGAGGCCACACCGCGCGATGGCGGCCTGGGTGTCCTCGCTGCGCCCCATGCTCGGGTAGTCGAGGTCGAAGCTGGCCTTCACCGCGCGGGGCGGATCGTCCTTGCGCCAGACCGCATCCGTGAAGGCCAGGTGGCCGCCGGGGCGCAGAAGACCGCGACAGACGTGAAGGGCCTTCTCCAGCCCGATGGTGTAGAGCGCCCCCTCGGACCACACCAGGTCGAAGCTACCCGGCGGCAGCGGCGGGCGAGCCATGTCGCCCACCAGGGCGCGCACCCGCTGGGCCAGACCCCGCTCGCGGATGGCCGCGGTGAGCGCGGCGACGAAAGGGGCGTGGCTGTCCATGGCCGTGATGGAACCATCGGTCAGCTCGGCGAGATGGAGCGTCTGCCCACCCACGCCGCAGCCGACGTCGAGCACGGCGGGGGTGGGCGGCAGACCCTGGCACAAGCCCAGCGCCCGGGCCGCGCTGCCGCGGTTGCCCGGACCCTGGCGGGGAAGGCCCTCGTACATCTCGAAGAAAACTTCCCAGAAGCGCGGTGTGAGATCGGTCATGGCAAGCCTCCCGCATGAGAGAGAGCTGGGAGTCCGGCGCGGTCGGACTCGTTGCCAAGCGGATGGTGGCCTCTCATTCCGTTTCCTCCCCGAGCCCGGCGTTGTCGCGGCCCCTCTGGTCCCAGTTCCGGTGCATCCTACCGGCTTCCCGCGCCTTGGGCACCTCCTTGTGGGCGGGGTCAATGCTGGGCGAGCGCGCTGTAGCCGAGTCCCAGCCCCAGCAGGGGCGCGATGGAGATGCCGCCCGCCGGGCGCCCTTGCTTGTCCACCACGAGCCACGCGCCCAGGGCGGGGCCCCAGGACCAGAAGGCGTGCGGGTACAGGCCTAGCTGGATGAAATAGTCAGGCAAGTCACTCACCTGTACCGAGGCGACGAGCGAGTTGCGCCTGTCGATGAAGACGCCCCCGGTGGGGACGAAGGACAGCGTGTTCTCAACCACGTGAGTCGAGGGATTCACCATCTTCGTGCCAACCAACCCCGCTGCCGCCGAGATGGAGTACTCATCATCCAGGCGGAAGGACAGGCCCCCGCTCGTGCCCTGGCCGAAATAGGAGAAGAGTGCCAAACGCGGGTAGAAGGGCAGGGCCCATTTGGCCGCGAAGTAATTGCCCACGAAGTGCAAGTGACCCTCGGGCAGGGTCATGGACGGCTGCATGGACCAGTCCGCGATGACGACTTGGCGGCTGAAGAAGCGATTGGGTCCGTCAAAGCTGAAGAGGAGAATGCCCCCCACATCGAAGATGTACACGTCGGCGATGCAGTCCGTGTTGCGGCCGACCACGTCGTGGTTCTCCACCATCTCGTTGATGAAGGCCGCGCCCATCAGGGTCAGCGCCGAGAACAGACGGGGCAGGGGCAGTCCCGCGTCCTCCCACCATTCGCGCAGCCCGGTGT
>JAEXQJ010000139.1 GCA_023438785.1 Pseudomonadota bacterium | reverse complement strand
TCGGTGGCGTGCGCGCCTACCTGGGGCGCGACTTGCTGCCGCAGATCGGTCGGGTGGTTGCCCATGCGGCCGCGCGACGTCGGGCTGAGGTCATGGGCCGCCAACTCATCGAGACGTTGGCCCGCTTCGGTGTGATGGATCAGAGTGAGCGCAGTGCGCCCGCACCCACTCAGGACCTGGATGCGCGGCTTATTGCCGATGCCACGGGCGCCGGGCCGGTCGCCGTGATTCCCTGCTCGCACGAGGTGCTGGTGGTCGACGACGAAGTCGTCGTCCTGACCGTCTTGCGCGAGATTTTGCGGCGAGGCGGGTACCGGGTCACCACGGCTGCTTCCGCCGAAGAGGCCATCGAGCTGATGCACAAGCGGCGCTTCGATCTGGTCCTCACCGACAAGAACCTGCCCGGAGCATCGGGGCTTGAGGTTCTGCGCGCCGCTCGTGCCCTGGATCCGCCGCCTGCGGTCGTCATGATCACGGGGTACTCGTCGTACGATTCGGCGGTGGAGGCCTTGGACATCGGTGCCCAGGACTACATCGAGAAGCCCATTCGCGACGTGGAGAACCTGCGTTTTCGCATTCGCCGCGCCCTGTCGCGACGAGACGAGCAACTGGCCCGCACACGCGCTACGCAGCAGGTGGAGAACGATCGCCAGGGCAAACGCGGCCGCGTCCTGGTCGTCGAGGTCGAGGGCACGCGCCGTCAGGTGGTGAGTGAATACCTGGGCCGCTTCTACGAGGTCTCGGCGGTGGCCAACGGTGACGAGGCCTTGAACCTGCTGCAGAAGGAGCACTTCGACGTGGTACTGGCGGATCGCAACTTGCCCGGCATGTCCGGCCTGCGCGTCATCGAACAGGCCCGGCGCCTCCTGCCCCACTGTGCCTCCGTCCTGTACACCGCCTATCCATCGTACGAATCGGTCAAAGAGGCCTTCGAACTGGGGGTCGACGCGTATCTGGCTCGCCCCAGTGAGGATCTCAAGGCCTTGGCCGAGAAGGTGGCTGGCGCTCTGCGGAGCCGCGGCGGGATTCTTCTCGGCTAGCTCTTCCCGGTGCGAGTCCGAGGCGAGAGCGCCCGCTCCCGCGTGACTGCGCGTCTGCTTCATCGCTCGTTGATGAGGTCAACACATGCGTGTCGCGCGTGACCACGGTCAGCGCGACCCAGAGCTGGCAATCGCAGCAAGTCGAGCGGCTACCTGTTGACTGTTCCTCATCGACTTTGCTCTACTCCCGTGCCACATCATCCGATGAGTGACATGCGGGTGGCGACGACGTGAAGATCGCATTTACGCACAACCTGCGACTGACCGACAGCGAAGACGAAGCCGAGTTCGACTCCGTCGAGACTGTAGATGACATAGCTGACGACTTACGCGCCGGCGGTCATGAAGTCGAGAAGATCGAGGTGGCCGGTCCCGCCTCGCACCTGGCGGCCCGGCTTGAGTCCTACGGCCCCGATTTGATCTTCAACACGGCCGAGGGCCGCCGCGGACGCACCCGCGAGGCCTTCTACCCGGCCTTGTTCGAAGAGCTGGGCTTTCCGTACACGGGATCTGACGCCTACGTCATGACCGTGACCCTGGACAAGTGGATGACCAAGCTGGTGCTTGGTGCCCAGGGCCTGGATACGCCGCGAGCGCGTCTGGTGGTGCCCGACGATTTACAGCGCGGCCGTGATCTGGGCGGCCTCGGCCTGGCTTTCCCCGTGATCGTCAAGCCCAACTACGAGGGCTCTTCCAAGGGCATCGGCGATGAGGCGGTGGCGCGGGATGCGCGCGGGCTGGCCGAGATGCTGCCGCGCACTCTACGCAAGTATCCGGCCGGCGTGATCGTGGAGGAGTTCATACCGGGCGTGGATGTGACCGTGCCCTTCTTGGAGGGCGTGGGCGACGACGGTGTGCTGACGCCCGTCGATTACATCATCGACCCGTCCGCACGTAGCCGTTTCAACATCTACGACTATCGACTGAAGTCCACGGACGCCAACCGGGTCAACCTGCGCTGCCCGCCCGAACTGCAGCGCGACGTGGTGGCTCGCCTGCGCGCCCTGACCCGACAGACCATTCGCATCCTCGGTGTGCGCGATCTGGGCCGCGTCGACTTCCGCTTGGGCGAGGATGGCCGCATCTACTTGCTCGAAGTGAACGCGCTGCCCTCGCTGGGCCGGACCTCGGCCATCTTCGCCTCGGCAGCGCGCGACGGCCTCGATCACGAGTCGGTCCTGGGCGCGGTGGTGGCCAGCGCGGCCCGACGTCAGGGCCTGACGGCTCCGCAGGTGGGACGTCGCCGGCGCTCGCCCGAGCCCTTGCGCATCGGCTTTACCTTCAACATGAAGCGCGTGGACTCCAAGCGCGGCGACGACGCGGAGGCCGAATACGACGCGCCGGAGACCATCGACGCCATCCGTCAGGGACTGGAGAGCTACGGCCACGTCGTGCTGCCTTTCGAGGCCACGGCCGACTTGCCGCGCCAACTCATGGATTCGCCCGTCGATCTGGTCTTCAACATCGCCGAGGGTGTGGCGGGGCGGAACCGCGAGGCCGCGGTGCCCGCGCTGTGCGAGTTGATGGGCATCCCCTACACGGGCTCGGACGCGGCCACGCTGTCCATTGCCCTCGACAAGGCGTTGTCCAAGAAGGTGTTACGCCAGCACGGCATCCTGACCCCCGAATTCCAATTGATGGAGACGGGCCGCGAACGTCTGTCGTCCAAGCTGGTCTTCCCGCTCATCGTCAAACCCAACCAGGAGGGCTCGTCCAAGGGCGTGAGTGCACACGCCTCCGTGGTCGACGACGAGGATTCGCTGCGCGAGGTGGTCAAGGACCTGCTCGACAAGTACCGCCAGCCCGCCCTGGTCGAGCACTACGTGGCTGGACGCGAGTTCACCGTGGGCCTGCTGGGCGACAAGCGGCCGCGCGTCTTGCCGCCCATGGAGATCCTGTTCCTCGACAAGAACAACCCGCGTCCTGTGTATGACTTCCAAATCAAGCAGGAGTGGGAAAAGCACGTCTACTACCAGTGCCCGGCGCAGCTGAGCCCGGCCGAGCTCAAGGCCATCGAGAAGGCGGCGCGCGAAACCTTCGTGGCCCTGGATTGCCGTGATGTGGCGCGCGTGGACCTCCGCATGGATGCGGACGGCAATTTTTGGGTCCTGGAGGTCAACCCGCTGCCCGGCCTGACGCCCGACTACTCCGATCTGTGCCTCATCGCCAATGCCGCCAACATGTCCTACCGCTCGCTCATCGGCGAGATCCTGGCCGGCGGACTCAAGCGCTTGCGCGAGAAGCGTCGCGAGGCCCGTGAGGAGGCGCGTGAGGCTCGCGAGGAAGCGCGTGAGTCGGGTGGGCGGGCCAACGGAAACGGAAACGGCGAGAGTGCGAAATCCGAGCGTCTGCTCGTCCTCGACAAGGCCGTGTCCGTCGCGCCTGACGGACAATAGCGCCGTCGCCGCGGCCAGGGCAGGCCCGCCGGTCTTGCCGTTCGATCGATTGTCCGAGATCCTGTAGCGGCACCGCCCCGCGAGCCCCGATGCGCATCGCCTTCCTTGTCCCCGAGGTCCGAACGCAGCAGCCCAGCTTCGCTGGCATCTACCTGGCCTGGGCGGCGCACCGGCGTGGTCACGAGGTGCGTTTTGTCTCCGCGCGTGACCTGTCGTTTCTGGACGACAACAACGTTCTGGCCACCACCACGCGCGTGCGCGCCGGTGAGTATCGGCGGCCCTCCGATTTCCACCGCGCCCTGGTCTCCTCCGACGCGGTTCGCGAGGAGGAATCGCTGTCACCCTTCGATGTGGTCTTCCTGCGCTTCAATCCTTTGCGCGAGCCGCCCCGCGAGCCGCCTTCACCGGTCATCGACTTCTGTTGGCGGCTGCGTCTGGGCGGCGCCCTGATGATCAACGAGCCGGAAGGCGTGCGTCGGGCCTGGGGCCGTCTGTACCTGGCCGACCTGCCGCCCGAGGTGCGGCCCCGCACCGTGGTGTCGCGTTCTCCCGAGCGCATCAAAGA
>JAEXQJ010000134.1 GCA_023438785.1 Pseudomonadota bacterium | reverse complement strand
CCAATTTCTCGCCGCACGGGCTGTGGGCGCGCGACTACCGTTCCATGCTGCGGCAGATCAAGGATCTCGGCTTCAACTGTATCCGCCTTCCCTGGTGCAACGACATGCTGACCGCCGTGCCGAGCGGCATGCAGATCAACGCCCACGGCACGGATCCCTACACCAAGGAGCCAGGCCTCAACGTCGATCTGGAAGGCCTGTCGTCCCTCGAGATCATGGACAAGATCCTCGACGAGTGCAGCCGCGTCGGCCTGAAGGTGATTCTGGACAATCACTCCCGGGCCCACGACGGCTACATGAACGAGACGCTTTGGTACAAGACCGGCTACACGGAAGAGGCGTGGATTGCGGATTGGGTTTCGCTGATCAACCGCTACAAGGGCAACCCGGCCGTGGTGGCCGCGGATCTCAAGAACGAGCCCCACGGCAACACCACGACGGGCATGAAGCCGCCGGCGACCTGGGGCTACGATCAGTCCGGCTTTGGCGACACGGACTGGCGTAAGGCGGCTGCCAAGTGCGGCAAGGCCATTGTGGCCGCCAACCCCGCTATCACCGTCATCGTCGAGGGCGTCGAGAACTACAAGGGCGACAATTACTGGTGGGGCGGCAACCTGCAGGGTGTGCGCGACGCCCCGATTACCGAGATCCCGGCCGCCAACCTGTGGTACTCGGTGCACGAATACGGCCCCGAGGTCTACAACCAGTCGTGGTTCACGGCTGCCGATTTTCCGGAGAACCTGAAGGATATCTGGGACGACAAGTTCTGGTTCGTGCACAAGCAGGGCATTGCCCCAATCTTCATTGGCGAATTCGGCATCAAGGAAGTCTCGGCCGCGGATCCCGGCTCGACCGCTCACAAGTGGCTGGCCACCTTCATGGATTACGTGGGCCGCCAAGCGAGCTGGACGTTTTGGAGCCTGAACCCCAACTCCGGCGACACCGAAGGCATCCTCAAGGACGACTGGGTCACCGTGAACCAAGCCAAGTACGACCTCATCAAGCCGTACCTGGAACCCTAGTTCCGCAGCGGGTAGTGACGCCGCCCGCGGCACGCGCCACAATGAGGGCGGCCATGGGCGACTCCAAAGCCAGCTACACACAAGACGAGGTCAATGAGATCGTCAGGCGCGCCTTGGACCAGCAGGCGCAGCATGAGCGCGTCCTGAGTCATCGAGAGTTGGTGGAGATCGCGGCTGAGGCAGGCATCGATCGCGATGCGTTGGAGCGCGCAACTACGGAGCTGGCGCAGCAGCGCACGCAGGATTTGGCCCGCCGGGCGGACTTGGCGGAGTTGGCCGCGGAGCGCACCATCCAGCTCAAACGTTTCGGTGCCTCAGCCGTCAGCCTGTCGGTGCTCAATGTTTTCTTTTACTTCGTCGACACGCATTTTACGGGCGGCACCTGGTTCTACTGGCCGCTCGTCCTGAGCGGCACCGTGCTGGGGTTGCGGCTGCGCCACGTGATCTTCCCCTTCGACAAGCTGCTCAAGCGTCGCCGGCAAGCGGAGAAGGAGCGTGAGCGCCAGCGCCGTCGCGCCGAGCGCGAGGCCTGGAAGCAGCGTCTGTTCCAGGGCGGCGCGGCCGTTTCCCAGAATGCCAAGCAATTCGAGGCCGTCGTGCAAGCCGGCGTCGCCGCCTTGATGAACATCGCGGCGCAGAAGTTGGAACGCCACTTCAAACGCGATGACCCGCCGCCCGATCGCGACCGGCGCGGGTGAAGCTACGTGAACACGAAGGCGCCGTAGCCGACGACTTCATCACGCGGCCCCGCCGTGTCGCCGCTGCTGCGCAGATCCACGGTGTGGGCGCGCAGACCGTGGCGAGCGGCCGCGCCCAGCAGCGCGTTGACCGGCGTGGCGCCGCACGCCTGCTCCCAGCCGATGCGGCCCGCCTCCAAGGCCTCGATGGCCTTGGCCGTCTCGCCATCCATGCGCCGCGCGGTCTCGTAGTCACGGTAGTGGCTCAGGTCCGAACTCACGACCACGACCGTGCTCGGGTCGCCCCACAGCTCTTGCAGGATCTCCTGCGGCCTTCGGAATTCCGCGTCGCCCACCAGCAGCGGAATCACCAGCGCGTCGGGGTAGAGGCGCTGCACGAAGGGCAGGTGAACCTCCAGGCTGTGTTCATCACGGTGGGCCCGATCGTTCTCCACGATCAGCTTTTCACGCAGCAACTGGACGAGCGCGTCTCTATCCACGCGCACGTCGCCCAATGGCGTTTCGAAGCTGTCAGCCGCGCTGGCCGCGACACCGGAGAAGGCCGCGCGGTGCGAGGGGCCCATCAGCACCACGCGTTGGACCTGCGGATGGCCCTCACGCAGACACGAGTACGCCGTTCCGGCGATGGGCCCCGAATACACGTAGCCCGCGTGCGGCGCGATGATGGCCTTGGGTGCACCGAGCGGCTCGCGCCGCCGCGCCTCGGCCACGAATCCATCCACCAGAGTGGAGAGTCGCTTCGCATCGCGGGGATAAAACGTCCCCGCTACAGCCGCCGCACGTGTACCCATACCGTATACTTTACCCCTGGAAACCATGAAGCGACCGACGCCCGAAGGCGCGTCGAGCAGGGTGCGCAGACAGCCCGTGGGGCCCGATGCGACTGTGGTCGGCACGCAGTATTTCCGACGCGAGCCCGACGGCCGCGTGCTGTGCGAGTTGTGCCCGCGCGGGTGTCGTCTGCGCGAGGGCCAGCGGGGCTTGTGCTTCGTGCGCGCCTGCCAGAACGGCCAGATCGTGCTCACCAGCTACGGCCGTTCCACGGGGTTCTGCGTCGACCCTATCGAGAAGAAGCCGCTGTTTCACTTCCTGCCCGGCACGCCCGTGCTGTCCTTCGGCACGGCGGGATGCAACCTGGCGTGCAAGTTCTGTCAGAACTGGGAGATCACCCGCTCGCGCGAGGTGGAGCGCATGTGCGCCAGCGCCTCGCCGGATCAGATCGCCGAGGCTGCCGCGCGTGCCCACTGCCCCAGCGTGGCCCTGACCTACAACGATCCGGTGGTCTTTCATGAATACGGGATCGACGTGGCGGACGCCTGCCACGAACGTGACATCAGCATGGTGGCCGTGACCGCGGGCTACGTGTGTCCCGCGCCGCGCGCGGAGTTCTACAGCCGCATGGACGCGGCCAACGTCGACCTCAAGGGCTTCACCGAGCGTTTCTACAAGCAGCTCTGCGCGGGCGATCTGCATACCGTGCTGGACACGCTGGTCTATTTGCGCAGTAAGACCACGGTGTGGGTCGAGCTGACCACGCTGCTCATCCCCGGTGAAAACGACAGCGACGCGGAGCTGGACCAGATGACCCGCTGGGTGCGCGCCAATCTGGGGCCCGACGTGCCTCTGCACTTCTCCGCCTTTCACCCCGACTTCCGCATGCTCGACAAGCCCTTCACCTCACCCGCCACGCTGACGCGCGCGCGCCAGATCGCCATGGGCAACGGCCTGCGCTACGTGTACACGGGCAACGTGCGCGACGAGGTGGGCGGCAGCACCTACTGCGCCGGCTGCGGCGGGCGCCTCATCGGTCGCGACGGCTACGAGATCACCGAATGGAACCTGTCCAGCGAGGGCCGCTGCCAGAGCTGCCAGGCGGTGTGCGCGGGTGTGTTTGCCGGCCCGCCGGGGCGGTGGGGCGAGCGTCGTTTGCCCATCGTCATCGGCTGAGCGCGCGCGGATCCTGTTAGTCTGGGCGCGTGATCTACAGACGTTTCGGTCGTACGAATTTAGCGGTCCCCGTGTTTTCAGCCGGGGGTATGCGGTACCAGCAATCCTGGGATCGGGACGCGGCCGTGGGTGAGGAATCGCAGCGCAATGTGCAAGCCGTGGTGGATCGGGCGTTGTCGTTGGGGATTACGCACGTCGAGACGGCGCGTGGCTATGGCACCAGCGAGGTACAACTGGGGCCCGCGCTGGCCCGGCACCAACGGGGCGAGTTCGTCCTGCAAACCAAGGTGCGGCCCTCGCCCGACCCCGTCGAATTCGAGAGACAGCTCGAAGAATCCTTCCGGCTCCTCCAGGTCGACTTCCTCGATCTGTTCGCCTTCCACGGCCTGAACGACGAGTCTTCGCTGGACTGGACCCTGCGTGGCGGCGGCTGTTGGGAGGTGGCCGAGCGCTTTCGCAAGGCGGGCCGCATTCGCCACGTCGGGTTCTCCACCCACGCGCCCTTGCCGCTCATTCTGAGGGCCATCCAGAGCGGACGTTTCGACTACGTGAACTTGCACTACTACTACTTGTTCCAGGACAACCGTCCCGCCCTGGCCGCCGCGCAGGCCCAGGACATGGGCGTGTTCATCATCAGTCCCACCGACAAGGGCGGGCGCCTGCAGCGGCCGTCCCAACGCTTGCGCGCCCTCACCGCGCCCTTGCCGCCCATGGTGTTCAACGATCTGTGGTGCCTGGCCCACCCCGAAATCCACACCGTATCGGTGGGCGCGGCTCAGCCCGGCGAGTACGAAGCCCATCTGGCCGTGTTGCGGCTGCTCAACGATCCGGCGGTGGTGCTGGGGCCCATCGTGTCGCGCCTAGAATTCGCCTTTGCCAAGGCGCTGGGCGAGCGCTACGCGCGGCACTGGTTCGAGGGGCTGCGCGACTTTTCCGAGATGCCCGGGCGCCTGAACGTGAAGCGCATCCTGTGGCTGCGCAACCTGGTCGTGGCCTACGACCTGCTCGACTTCGCGCAGGAACGCTACATGTCGATGAGCCCCGACGATGTGTGGGTGCCGGGCGCGCGGGCCGACAACTTCGACGAGGCGGCCGTGATGGCCGCCCTGCCCGATTCACCGTTCAAAGCGCAAATCCCGACGCTGTTGCGTGAGGCGCACAAGATGCTCTTCAATCCCAACGTGGCGCCCCAGCCCTAGCATCAGGACTTGCCGCGCCGGAACTTGCCGGGTGACTGAACATTTGCCTAGTATCCCGGCATGTCGGCCGCTCACGATCACGCGCTCAATCCCGCCCAGCAGGCGGCGGTGGAGCATGGGGACGGGCCGCTCCTGGTCATCGCGGGCGCGGGTTCGGGCAAGACACAGACGCTGGCCCATCGGGTCGCGGGGCTGATTGGCCGCGGCGTGGATCCGCGGCGTATCCTGTTGCTGACGTTTACGCGGCGGGCGGCCCTGGAGATGACCCGGCGGGCGGCGCGGCTCTGCGGTCGCGCCCGCGACGTGGACGGCACCCTGCCCTGGGCGGGGACCTTTCACGCGGTGGCCAATCGCCTCCTGCGCATGAACGCGGCTGTGTTGGGCCTGGATCCCGGCTTCACGCTCCTGGATCGCGAGGACGCGGCCGATCTCATGGATCGCGTGCGCCACGTGCGCGGCCTGGCGCGCACCGATCGCCGTTTCCCGCGCAAGGGCACGTGCATTGGCATCTACTCGCGCATCATCAACACGCAGGGCACCCTGCGCGCCTGTCTGGAAACGTCTTTCCCGTGGTGCCTGGAATGGGAGGATGCCCTGCGCGCGCTTTTTGCCGCGTACACGGATGCCAAGCTGGAACGGCAAGTGCTCGACTACGACGATCTGTTGCTCTACTGGTTCCACCTGCTCGACGACGCGGAGGCGGCCCGGCGCGTGGGCGAGCTGTACGAACACGTGCTGGTCGACGAGTATCAGGACACCAACACCCTGCAGGCGCAGATCCTCAGGCGCCTCAAACCGTCCGGGCGCGGCGTCACGGTGGTGGGCGACGATGCCCAGTCCATCTACGCCTTCCGTGCGGCCACCGTGCGCAACATCCTGGATTTTCCGCGCCAGTACGAGCCGCCGGCCACCGTCTTGACCCTGGCGCAGAACTACCGCTCGACGCAGGCGATTCTGGATGCGGCCAATGGGGTCATCGGCCTGGCCCAGGAACGCTTCACCAAGGATCTGTTCACCAAGCGGCCGGGTGGGGCCAAGCCCATGCTGGTCACCGTGTCCGACGAGGACGCGCAGGTGAATTGGGTCGCCGACCGCATCCTCGAGCAGCGCGAAGCGGGCGTGGCGCTCAAGCAGCAGGCCGTGCTCTTTCGCGCCGCCCACCACAGCGACGCGCTGGAGGTGGAGCTGGGCCGGCGCAACATCCCCTTCGTCAAATACGGTGGCCTGCGCTTTCTCGAGGCCGCGCACGTCAAGGACGCGCTGTCGTGTTTGCGCTGGGCGGAAAACCCGCGCGATGGCTTGGCCGTGTATCGCGTGACCCAGTTGCTGCCCGGGATCGGTCCGCACTCCGCCGAGCGTTTGTGGCAGGCGCTGACCCAGACATCACTGCACGAGGCGCTGCGGGCATTCTCGCCGCCGGCCTCGGCACAGCAGGATTGGCCGCGTCTCGTCGAGCTGATGGCGCGTCTGACGGAGGCGGGCACGCCGTGGCCCGGGCAGATGGGCCTGGTGCGTCGCTGGTACGAACCGTACCTGGATATGCTGTACGACAACGCGCGCACGCGGCTGGGCGATCTGGATCAGCTAGAACGCATCGCCGACGCCTCGCCCACGCGCGAGCGTTTCCTCACCGAGCTCACCCTTGATCCGCCGGAGGCCGTGGGCAAGGAGGCGGGTCCGCCGTTGCTCGACGAGGATTACCTCATCCTGTCCACCATTCACTCGGCCAAGGGGCAGGAGTGGGACACGGTTTTCGTGCTCAACGTGGCCGACGGGTGCATCCCCTCCGACATGTCCACCGGCCATCCCGAGGAGATCGAAGAAGAGCGCCGCCTGCTCTACGTGGCCATGACCCGCGCGCGCAATACGCTGGCCCTGGTTCATCCGCTGCGCTTCTTCGTGCGCCAGCAGACCCGCCAGGGCGATCGCCACATCTTCAGCCCGCGCACCCGTTTCATTCCCGATGCTCTCCTCGACCGCTTCGAACGCGTGTCGCCCCCCGCGCCGGCGGTGGTCCCCGAGGCCGTCCCCGCCAATGCCCCCCGCGTGGACATGGCCGCACGGCTGCGCAACTTCTGGGCCGGCTCGTAGTCGTTCACGCATGAGCCGCTCATTCTTGTGGCCGCAAATCGAGGCTCGTATAGTGAAGACGTATTCCACGTTGTCATCCCGTCGAGGTTGGGAGGCCCCATGGGAATAGACGTTCGTGTCGAGAGCGAGTCAGGCGAGGTTCAGGACGAGGTCTTGGACCATCGTAATCTCACCCAATCACTGATGCCGGACCGCGAGGACAATGGCTCGCCTTGCCTGCGGTTCGTGGATCCGGATGGTGACACGGTGTTCAACCAGCTCCAGCTGCCTATCCTCATCGCCGAGTTGGAGAGGCGGCTGCGAGGGGCCAGTCGGCCGGAGGTGAAAGATCACGGCCACGCCGTGCTCAGACTCATCCAGGCCGCGGAGGGAGAAGAACACTTCTACGTGCGATTCTCCGGCGAGTAGCCGCGCGGTCGGCCAGATTCACGATCCATGAGGACGGGCACCGCTGATCTGCCGCTGCACGGCGGCCGGGTGCCCCGGTGGCTGGCCTCGCGCATGGCCCGCCTGGGGCGTGTGATCACCGAGGCCCTGGTCCTCGAATACGGGCGCGATGAGTTCCTGCGCCGCTTGGCCAATCCCTTTTGGTTCCAGTCCTTCGGCGCCGTCATGGGCATGGACTGGCACTCGTCCGGGATCACGACGAGCGTGCTGGGCGCGCTCAAACGTGGGCTCGAACCCGTGGAGTGGGAATTGGGCCTTCACGTGTGTGGCGGGCGGGGCAAGCACTCGCGCAAGACGCCCGCCGAGTTGACCACCTTGGGCGAGCGCCTGGCCGTGGACGCGCCGGCCCTGGTGCGCGCCAGCCGCCTGGTGGCCAAGGTGGACAGCGCGGCCGTGCAGGATGGTTTCGAGCTCTACCTGCACAGCTTCGTGGTCACCGACGACGGCAAGTGGACCGTCGTGCAGCAGGGGATGAATCCCGCGCGTCGCCAGGCCCGCCGCTACCACTGGCTCTGGGAGCGCGCGGGCTCATTCGTCGATGAGCCGCACACGGCCATCGAGGGCATTCCCCAGGGCGACATCGTCAACCTGACGGATCGCCAGGCCGCTGGCGCGCGTCGCCAGAGCGTGGCGCTGGCCGCGCAACCCGATCAGGTGGTGGCCCAGGTGGAGCACCTGGCGGGCGGCCTGTCACTGCACACGCCCGCCCATCTGCGCATGCCCGAGCATCACGACGTGCGGGCCGAGGACGTGGACCTGAAACGCTTGGGCGCGGCCCTGCGCGTGGCGGCCGAGCGCGGCCCCTCGGATTTTCCCGAGCTGCTGCTTACCCCGGGCGTCGGCGGGCGGACGCTCTTCGCGCTGTCGCTGGTGGCCGAGGTGGTGCACGGTGCCCCCAGCCGCTTCGCGGATCCGGCGCGCTATTCGTTCGCCCATGGCGGCAAGGACGGTCACCCATTCCCCGTGCCGATTCACATCTACGACGAGACCCTGCGCGTGCTGCGAAACGCAGTGAGTGACGCCAAGCTGGGCCAGGATGACAAGCTAGCCGCGTTGCGCCAGTTGGATCAGCAGTGCCGCGATATGGAGGCCGCGGCGGCCGGCCGCCCCGCCGCGCCCACGCTGTCGTTGCCCGCCGTCATCAGGGAGGAGCGCCGCCTGGCCCCCACGCGGGGCGGGCGTACCTGCTTCGATGGTCCGCGCAAGCCGCCGCGGCAGTTGGGCTTTTCCTTCAGGTAAGATACGCCCCATGCTCACTCGCGGCTGGTTCGTCCTGGTCCTCTTGGTGGGTGGCTGCTTCGAGCAGGACTCACCGGCACGCAGCGCGGTCGTCCCCGTCGACTATCAGGCCAGCTTTGGCAAAGTGCGGAGCTGTCGCCCCAACCCCAAACACGATCGGCCCTACCTCCTGGTTCGCGCCAACTCCGTCGCCAAGGAGCCCTATCTGGCGGGTGCCTATCCCCTGCCCGAGGGCAGTGTTCTGGTGGCGGAGGAATACCAGGACCCGGAGTGCAGCTCGCTGGCCGGGCTGTCGGTCATGTACAAGGAGAAGGCCGGCTACGATCCGGCAGCGGGTGACTGGCGTTGGCAGCGTATCGACGCCTACCGCAACCTGCTGGAGGACGGGCGCCTGCCGACCTGCTCGTCGTGCCACGCCTCCACCTGCAGCGTTCGCGACCTCACCTGTTCGCAGCCGTGACGACGCCCTACGGTTTGTGGCCGTCGCCCCTGTCGCCCGAGTTGGTGGCCGGCGCCTCCGTGCGCATCGGCGGGCTGGCGCTCGACGGTGATGACGTGTACTGGGTCGAGAGCCGGCCGCGCGACAAGGGCCGTTCGGTCCTGGTGCGGCACCGAGACGGCGTGGTGGACGATGTGCTGCCGCCCGCGTTCAACGTGCGCACGCGCGTGCACGAGTACGGCGGCGGGGCGTTCGCCGTCTCGCAGGGGCTGATCGCCTTTATCCACGACGGCGATCAACGCCTCTATCTGGCCGATGGCGTGCCCCGGCCGCTCACCCCGCCCGCGGGTTGGCGTTTCGCCGATTTGGAGATGGATCGCCCGCGCCGCCGCGTGGTGTGCGTGGCGGAGCGGCTGCGCGCCGGACAGGAGCCCGAGAACCTGATCGTGGCCGTGCCGTGGACAGCCTCGGGCGGGGAGCCCGAGGTGTTGGTGTCGGGCGCTGATTTCTACGCCTTTCCGCGCCTGGCCCCTGACGGGCAGCGCCTGGCCTATCTGTCGTGGGATCACCCGCGCATGCCCTGGGACGGCACCGAGCTGCACGTGGCCAGCCTCGGTCCGCAGGGGCGACCCACCACGACCACGCGTGTGGCCGGGGGTGCGGAGGAATCCGTGTTCCAGCCTGCCTGGTCGCCGGACGGCGAGCTGCACTTCGTTTCCGATCGCAGCGGGTTCTGGAATCTGTATCGCGCCGGGGCCGACGTAGTAGCCCTGCACCCCGCGGCGGTCGAATTCGGTGCGCCTCTGTGGGTGTTCGGCCTCTCCACCTACGCCTGGCCCGACGGGCAAGGGATCGCGTGCGCCTATTTTCGCGACGGCACCTGGCACCTGGGCCTTCTGCGTGCCGGCGCCTTGCGCGAGATCCCGACGGGCCTCACCGAGTTGAGTTACGTGCGTGCCGGGGAGGGCCGCGTGGTCTTCGTGGGTGGCTCGCCCACGCAGGCCCCGCGCATTTGCTCCGTCGATCTGTCCTCCGACCTGTCTTCCGATCTGTCCTCGGGGGCGCTGGCCACGCTTCACCAGCTCAGCGTGTGTCCCGTGTCGGTCGAGCACCTCTCGTCGCCCCAGTCCGTCGATTTCCCCTCGACGGACGGCGTCCAGGCCCACGGCCTCTTCTATCCGCCCCACAACCCCGCGCAGCAGGCGCCCGACGGTGAGCTGCCGCCGCTCATCGTGGTCAGCCACGGTGGGCCCACGGCCGCCGCCTCGTCGGCGCTCAACCTGGCGTTGCAGTTCTGGACCAGCCGCGGGTTCGCCGTGCTCGACGTCAACTACCGAGGCAGCACGGGCTACGGCCGCGCCTACCGCGAGGCCCTGCGCGGTCAATGGGGCCTGGCCGACGTGGACGACTGCGTGGCGGGTGCACTGTATCTGGCTGAACGGGGCCTCGTGGATCGCCACCGCCTGGCGATTCGCGGTGGCAGCGCGGGCGGCTACACCACGCTTTGCGCGCTGGTCTTCCGCGATGTGTTTCGTGCCGGAGCCAGCTACTACGGGGTCAGTGATCTGGAATCACTGGCCACCGACACGCACAAATTCGAGAGCCGCTATCTGGACTCCCTGGTGGGGCCCTATCCCGCACGTCGCGATGTGTATCGAGCCCGCTCGCCCCTGCACGCGACGGAGCGCCTCCGGTGTCCGGTGATCTTCTTCCAAGGTTCGGAGGATCGCGTGGTCCCGCCCGAGCAGGCCCGCCGCATGGTCGAGGTCCTGCGCCAGCGGGGCGTTCCCGTGGAGTACGTGGAGTTCCCTGGTGAGCAGCACGGCTTTCGCCGCGTCGAAAACATTAGCCGCGCCCTGCAGGCCGAGCTGGAGTTCTACCAGCGGATCCTGTGCGCCGGTACGGCCGTGGGGCAATAGGCCCCGTCGGGGCAGGGGGCCCCGCAGGGACCGCGTCCCATGGCCTATGCATGCGTGTGCACAGGTACCGGGCATGCATGTTTCTCTGGGCGTGGGCGAGGCCGAGAGCATTGCTGAGCGTGAGATTCGGCGCTGGTCGCTCGAGCGTAGGGCGGGGGAGCGTCGTATCCAAGAGGCGGAGCCCGCGCCGCTCATCACCATTTCACGCCAGTTGGGCGCGGGCGGCAACGAGGTGGGCTACCGCTTGGCCGAGCGTCTGGCTTGGCCGATGTACGATCGTGAGCTGGTGGATGAGGTCGCGCGTTGCGCACACGCGAGCAAGCACCTGGTGGCTGACCTCGACGAGCACAGACCGCACGAAGTGGAGGCCTGGCTCGAATGCATCATGACCCACGAGCTTTTCGACTGTCAGGACTACCGAAATGCTTTGGTCGAGGTGCTGCACACCCTGGCGGCCCAGGGCGCGGCCATTGTTCTGGGGCGGGGCGCCAACTTCGTGCCTCGCCTGCACCCGCGCCTCGACGTTCGCGTGGTCGCGCCGCTGGAGAGCCGCGTGGCTCGCCTGATGAACCGTGATCGTCTGACCCAGGCGCAGGCCCACGAAGCCGTTCGGCGCTCCGATCACGATCGGCGCGAATTCGTTCGGCGCGTGCACGGGGGTGATTGGGACGATCCGGCCAAGTACGACCTCGTGATCAACACCGGGCGCCTATCGATCGTCGAGGCCGTTGAGCTGACCGAATCCACTTGGCGCGATCTGCGAAGCTCGATTCAGGCGCACGTCCACGCGTGACGGCCTTGACGCCCGGGCGGCTCCCGTCGGAGGCTGACCCATCGCCAAATGGACCTGTTCGACCGCGCTGCCGGGAAACGGCCAGGTAAGGCCCAAGAAGAGACCCTGGAGGGCACGGTCGAGCGCATCGTCTACTCGGGTGGGGGCGGCGAGTTCACGGTGGCTCGCCTGAGCGTGGAAGGTCGCGGCGAGCCCGTGACCATCGTGGGCGGCCTCCTGGGCGTGCCCGCGGGCGCGCGCCTTCTCCTGCGCGGCACGTACGAGAACAACGCGCGCTTCGGCCGGCAATTCCGCGTGGACAGTTACACCGAGCTGTCGCCCGAAACCCTGGAGGGCATTCGCCGCTATCTGGGCGCCGGACTCATCAAGGGCATCGGTCCCGAGTTTGCGGCGCGCATCGTGGAACGCTTCGGGATTCGCACCCTGCAGGTCCTGGACGCCCGCCCCGAGCGCATCCGCGAGGTGCCCGGCATCGGACCCACGCGCGCGGAGGCCATCACCAAGGCCTGGGCCTCCCAGCGCCAGTTGCGCGAGGTCATGGTCTTTCTGCAGGGATATGGCGTCTCGCCAGCCTTCGCGGCGCGCATCTACAAACGCTACGGCGCGGCCGCCATCGCGCGTGTGCGCGAGAACCCCTTCCGTCTGGCCTTCGACGTGTGGGGCATTGGCTTCCTGTCGGCGGATCGCCTGGCCGTTGCGCTGGGCATCGGCCGCCAATCGGAGGTGCGCGTGGACGCGGGCGTGCGCCACGTGCTGGGCGAGGCGGGCGGGCAAGGTCACGTCTACCTGCCGCGATCGCGCGTGGTGGAAACCGCGGCTGCGTTGTTAGAGGTGGATCCGTCGCTGGTGGAGGTCTCCGTGGATCGTCTGGGCCGCACCGGCGAGGTGGTCATCGAGCGCACGGACGACGGCGAGGTGGTTTACGACACGGGCTTGTACCGGGCCGAGGTGGCGGCGGCGCGCGGCCTGCTCCGCCTTCTGGCCGGGGGTGGCAAGCCCCTGCATGTGGACGCGGAGCGAGCCGTGGAGCGCTACGAGACCGAGGCCAAGATCGCCCTGGCTCCTCAGCAGGCCGAGGCCGTCCGGCGGGCCTTGCGCGAGTCCGTGTTGGTCATCACGGGCGGGCCCGGCGTGGGCAAGACCACCATCGTACGCGGCATCGTCGCCACCCTGGTGCGCGCGGGCTGTCAGGTCGCGCTGGCCGCGCCCACCGGCCGCGCCGCCAAACGTCTGCAAGAAGCCACCGGCCAACCCGCCGCCACGCTGCACCGCCTGTTGGAATGGCGTCCCGCGGACGGCGCGTTCGGTCGCAACGCCTCGCGCACCCTGGACGCGGATCTGCTGGTCGTCGACGAGTCGTCCATGGTCGATATCCGCCTCATGGCCGATCTGGTGGCCGCGCTGGCCGACGGGACGCGCCTGATCCTCGTGGGCGACGTGGATCAATTGCCCTCGGTGGGGCCAGGGACGGTCCTGCGCGACGTGATCACCTCGGGACGCGTGCCCACCGTGCGCCTGACGGAGATCTACCGCCAGGCCGCCGAGAGCCTCATCGTGACCAACGCCCACCGCATTCACGACGGCGAATTGCCCGAGCCGGGTGTGCCGCCGGCGGGGGGCG
>JAEXQJ010000085.1 GCA_023438785.1 Pseudomonadota bacterium | reverse complement strand
CCTACCACGACATGTTCTGGTACCCGCGCTACGCCAAGACGAAGATGCAGCCCATTCTGGAGAGCCCGTGGGCCAAGCTGTTTGCTAACTGGGGCCAGGTGGCGCCCGACGCCCAGGGGCGCGGCTTTCCCGAGGTGGGCCAGGCTAGTCCCGAGCTGGTGCGCAAAGGCATCGCGCATTTCCGCGAGGCCGCCCGCCTAGTGGGTATGGCGGTCAAGGAATCGCCCGAGCTGCAAATCAAGAAGCGCGCGGGAACCGCGTATTTCACGAACCGCTGATCCGTCGGCTATCCCGCGGCGGGCAGACCTACCGCAAGCGCGCCCGCACCGACGCGTAGTCGCCTTCTTGCAACGAGCCGGTGCGGATGCAGCGTACGTTGCCGTCCGGGGCCACCAGCATGTGGATGGGGATGGGCGTGGAGGGATCGGGCAGGTAGCGCTTGAGCCAGGTCTCCAGCGCCGCCGGCGAGTTGGCGCGCAGCGAGGGGGCAGGCGCCACCTTGGGATTGGCGCGCAGGAACCTGGTCAGCTCCGCCTCGTCTTCGTCGAGGGAGAGAAACCACAGATCGAGGGCCACGCCGTCGCGCCGCAATTGCTCGCGCCACGAGGTGAGCAGGGGCATTTCGCGCAGACAGGGTTTGCACCAGGTGGCCCACAGATTGAGCCATACCCAGCCTTTGGGCGGCACGGTCGCCGTCGCACCCGCGCGCACCGCCACGCCCGGCAGCGCGGTGAGCTTGGGCGCCTGGGCGGCCTCGAACTCCAGGTCACACCACGTCTCGGCGGGGCCCGCCTTGTGAGACTTGACGGCCTCATAGCGCGACGAGGGCACGGGTTGCTCGCGCCGGCATCCGGCCAGCGCCAGGAGCAAGGGCAACGCGCGGGCTACAGTCGACAATCGATCCACGCGATGAAGGCCGAGCGGTTGAGATCGGCGGGCGTGCACGTGGTGTCGCTGCGCGAGTGCTTCCACTCGCAATACGCCTTGCTGAGTTGGGCGAATTCCTCGCCCAGCCAGAGCAGGCCCACCTCCTGATCCAAGTCGGGATCGTTGAACTTGGCTTTCAAGTGTTCGAGCACAGTCTCGGCACGGCGGCGGCTGAGATCGCGGTTGTGCTCTGTCGAGCCCTCGGGCGAGGCCCGCGAGACGACCAGGAAGTAGGACGCGCCCCGCTGATCAGCGAAGGTCGTCTCGAGCAGCGACATGGCGCTCGCATCCAGATCGGCCTTGTCCTGGTCGAATTGGATGATGGCCGCGCGGCCGGCCAGCGGCGAGAAGAGGGCGTTGAAGTCGCCGCCTGACATGGACGCCACCTGGCGTGCCTGCAGGGGCTGGCAGCCGCGCCCGCTCCCCTGTACCAAGCCGCACGACGTAAGCACCCGGCGGAGAATGGTCTTGAGGTTGCCCGTGCAGTAGCCCTCATTGGCCGCGCTCGCCGTGTCGGCCTCCGGCGCGGTGCCCACGCTTTGATGGAGGCGCACGGCCGCGGCGCGCGTCCATAGGCCGGTCATGGCCGACACCGTGACCAACGTGCCCAACGCCAACGCGAGATGGAGGTGCTTCACGGCTGCACCTCCAGGGTCCGCGCCAGCACGTACTCCAGACCCAAGTCCGTGTCCTCGTCGGGAATCTTCTGGTTGCGCACGAATAGCTGCGGCGTCAGCACGGGCAGCGAATTGGCCACCATCCAGCGCATGGAGCGGTTGAGCCGCGTGCGCACGGCAGGCTGCCCCAGGCACGAGGCCAACTCGGGGAATTGCTGGCGCAGCCGCGGATAAAGCGCGCCCGGACCACGGCGGCCCTCCTCGCGCAGTTCGGTTTGATGGGCGAAAGCCCAGTCGAGGACGGCGGGCGCGCGTGGCCCGGCACACAGCACGGCCTCGCTGACCGCGCAGGCGCCCGGGTGGGGTGACTCGCTCACCATCCAGTTGCACTCGTGGTCGAGGGGGAAGAGCACCACCGAGAGGCGAAGCGACTCTTCCTGCGGGCTGGCCGCCAGACGCTGGCTCAGCCCCTTGCAGCCGGGGCATAGGGGATCGAGCACCTCGATGACCGGTATCTTGCCCGCGCCGTTGAGGTCGACCATGACGCCAAACTTGTCCTCCGGGTGGCGCAGCTCGCTGCGTTTGGCCAGCGCCTCGGGATAGGCGGGCTTGAGCACCATGTAGAGCATGATGGGCACGAGAACCAGGGCGCAGCCCTCAAGGAAATGGAGGGTCCAGTTGGCGAATTGCCCGCGCGCCCGCGCGGCCGCCGGGGCCTTCACGTGGGCCCACAGCGCGCTCACCAGCACGCCCAGGGAGGCCACGTAGATGCCGGAGCACACCTTGCACACGGCGCCCACCTTGACCACCGATATGATGAGGTAGACCACCGAGGTCACGACGGGCAGGGCGGTCGCGAGGACCAGGAAGCCCGTGTCACGACGATCCGCGGTCCGCCGCAGGGCCAACTCCAGGCCGCGGAAGAGCAGGAAGCCGAACACGCCCAGGGCGGGCAAGGCGATGGGGATCCCTCCCCAGGTCATGGTGCGGAACACCGACGAGTAGGGACTCATCAGGACCGCGTGGCACCCCGAACTGCCCGACGCATCCGCCGCACCGATGCCGGGCAAGATCGAGCACACGATGGCGTGCATCTGCCGATCGAGGTGGGCGATGAAATCGAAGGTGGAGACGGCGGCGAAGATCGCGCCAACCAGGGCGAAGAGGGCGAGGGCAAAGAAGGCCGGTCGCGATGCACTTGCGGCCGACACGCCGACGCCAGGACGAGGGGGCATGTCAGACTTCACGCGCGGACCATAGCACCGTGCTTGCCGGGGGAAAGATTCCGTGCGGCGCGCGATGCGCCAGGCGGGGCTACTCGCCCTCGGCGGCGGGCGGCTCCTCGTAGGTGACCTGGACTTGCCACTCGCGGGCCACCCAGTCGAGCATGTCGGACTCGCGTCCCTCCATGCGATCGGTCATGGCGGCCTCGATCACCGCGCCATAGATCAGCTCGCGGGCCTCCTGTCGCGTGATGGTCCTGAGGAACTTCTTGACCGCCTCTTCGTCCTGGAAGCGCCGGTCCACTTCCTCCATCGCCTTACGATAGATGTCGTCGCCCAGCTCCTCGACCAGTGCGTCGATCTCTCTCTCCTCGTCCTCGGTCACGTGCCCACTGGCCAGAACGACGAATTCCAGCAGAGCCGCCAAGGCAATTTGCTCGTCGGGGTTGAGGTCGCGCAGTTCCATCGGGGGCCTCCTTCATTCGATCTTACACCAAGCCCGCGGCCAAGGCCCCAGGGCGAATTGCCCGCGACAAGGGCCTGGCTCCGTCGATAATCCGGCCATGGCTTCGTGCAAGCACGTATTGGTCACCATGGGCGATCCGGCGGGCATCTCGGGCGAGGTCATCGCCAAGGCGTGGTCCGCGCTGGCCGCCGGCCGTGGCCCGGTGGTCCGCCGTATTCGCACCCTCCTCGCGCAGCGGCGGGCCGCGCTGCACGTGGTGGGCGATGCGGGCGTACTTGGGCGTGCGGTCGAGCGTCTGCCCCGCCGCTTGCGCTGGCAGATGGTGGACGATCTCGTCGCGGGGCCGCCCGGTGTGCTGCGCGTGTTCGCCCGCTCACACATCGACATGCGCCGCTTCCGCTTCGGCGTGCCGAGCTACGGGCGCGAGCAGTTGGGGTATCTGGACTTTGCCATCGACCAAGCGCACGCGGGGCGCATCGCCGCCATGGTGACCGGCCCGGTGACCAAGGAAGCCGTGGCCGCGGTGCTGCCGGGGTTCCTCGGGCACACGGGATATCTGGCCGAGAAGCTGGGCGCGGCCCAGGAGCGCATGGCCTTTCTCACGCCGGAGTATCTGCTGGCCCTGCAGACCACGCATGTTCCTGTGCGCGACGTGGCCGCCCATTTGTCGGTGGCGGGCGTGGCCACCTCGCTGGGCATGTTGGTGCGCGCCGGCCAGCGGGCCTTCGGGCGCAAGTTGCCGGTGGCCGTGCTCGGGCTCAATCCCCACGCCGGCGAGCATGGACTCATGGGCGACGAGGAAGAGCGCATCCTTGTCCCCGCCATGAAGCAGGCGCGCCGTCGCGGCATCGCCTGCGAAGGCCCGTTTCCCGCCGACTCCTTCTTCATCGATCGCGTGCGGCGCTTCCGCCTGATTCTGGCCATGTATCACGATCAGGGACTCATCGCCGTCAAGCCCGCCTTCCCGCGCGCCTCGGTCAACGTCACGCTGGGCTTGCCCATCGTGCGCACCTCCGTGGATCACGGCAGCGGCTATGACATTGCCGGCAAGGGCAAGGCCAGCGAGGAGAGTTTGCTCGCCGCCATCGCCGCGGCCTTGGAAATGCTGCGCTGAATTTGCGGGCCTCAGTCCGGGCGCGGTTTAATAGGGGCATGAGGACCGCGGTGCTCGTGGTGTCCATCCTGGCCGCGCTGCTGACCGGCACGGCGTCTGCCGACGAGATCTGGAAGTACCGCGATCCTGTCAGCCAGCGCGACGTGTTCGTCAGCAAGCTGGACCAGGTTCCACCCGCCTACCGCGGCCAGGCGCAACTGATGGTCGCCGACGGTGTGCTGGTCCATTCGGAGCCGCGAGCGGGTGTCTCGGGCGGCACGGTGGTCTTCGGCGAAAAGGCACTCTCATCCTCGACGGAGGCGATCAAGAGCGCCGTGCGCCGGGCCATGGACAAGGACCTCAGCCTGCGTAGCCTGACCGCCGCGACCGTGATGGCCATGGACGCGGCCCTCGTCAAAGCGGGCAAAGTGCCCATCACCCCCGCCGAGAGCACCAGTCTGGCCCGCCTGCTGGTGTTCGTTCTCGTCGCGCTCAGCGCGGCCGGGCTCGCCGCGTTCGCGATGTGGGTCGTGCTCATGGTGCACGCCTGGCGCGAGGGTCATCCCGGCTGGGCCGTGCTCATCCTCCTCGTCAATTTGCTGGGCCTGGTCTATGCGCTTGTGCACGTGGAGCGCCGCCTGCTGCGTTGGTCCGCCGTGCTGTCTTACGTGGCCCCGGTTCTAGTGGGCGTGGCGGCAGCGTGGCAACTCCGCGCCTGGTTCCTGGCCATCGCCGCCGCGCGTGGCTAAGCGGGCGCACGGCCTCCGCTCAAGCTCGCACCATCGATTCGCAAGGCCTGATGACCCGAGCCGGCCTGCTCGAGAGTGTGGCGGCCAGGGCCCGCATTCCCCTCGCCCAGGCGGAGCCGATCGTGGAGCTTCATCGGCGTGAAGCCGAACTCCGCCCCGGGCGCCCGCCGCCCGGAGCACCGGCGTGCTGAAACAGCAGCGGATGACGCCTGCGAGTCTGTTGTGCGCCGGGTTCAGGGGCGCGCTCCGCGAGCCTCGGTGGTGGCGGGCTCTCCCCAGCGGGAGAACGGGTTTTCCGAGGTGAGCAGCTTGTCCGGGCGCAGGTTTGCGAAGAGGTGCATGAGCGCAGGAATGATGGCGCTCCATCCCGTCTGGTGGCTCGCGCCCAGGCCGGCCCCGTTGTCCCCATGGAAGTACTCATAGAACAGGATGTGGTCGCGCCAGTGCGGATCGTCCTGGAACTTGGGCGCGCCACCGTAGACGGGGCGCTGCCCGCGAAGGTCGCGCAGGAAGATGCTGGCCAGGCGATTGGACAGCTCCTGGGCGACCTCGAACAGGGTCATGTGCTGGCCCGAAGCAGTCGGGCACTCGACCCGGAACTCATCACCATAGAAGCTGTACATCTGCAACAGGGCGCGGATGATGAGCGCGTTGATGGGCGCCCAGACGGGCCCGCGCCAGTTCGAGTTTCCGCCGAACATCCCGGTGTCCGACTCGGCCGGCAGGTAAGAAACGCGGAACTCCTGCGGCCCCGCATAGAACACGTAGGGATGATCCAGGTGGAAGCGGGAGAGCCCCCACTTTTTCCACGGGATCTGGCGCGTTCGGGTCTCCTCCAGTCGCTGATGCTCACGCGTCCGTGTGGTCATGCGCGCAACGTGAGTCCGCCCGAGCGATCCGCAAGAGCGGGCTGGCCACTGGCTCAAGGCGGCTGCCAGGAGGCCAGCTTCTGACGGGCGAGCTCGTAGCCCGTGGAATTGAGCGCGTCGTGGGCGGCCCAGTCGAGCCGTCTCCCGTGTCGCTCACAGCCGAGGCGATGATCGAGCCGCCCAAGCGCTCAACCCTCTCGTCCAGCGGTAGGTCGTTCATCAAGCCCTCGTCGACCAGCAGGCCCTCGGGCTCTTGTCCACTGCCGCCTCGTTCACGATGTGGCCGCGATGGCGGCGGCGCCAACCAGGCCGACGTGCGGGCGGGTCACCACGAACACGGGCATGCTCTCGAGAAGCGTGTGCAGCTGCGCATGGACCAGGTACACGTGATCCGACACAAGGTGCTCGTCGAGGGACACTCGGTGCGCCGGGTGGCGCGGGAGATGAAGGTCTCCCGCAACACCATCCGCCATTACCTCGATAGCGAGGCGTTGGTAGGCGAGCGGAAGGCAAGCCAGCAGCACGCGATCGAAGCGGCAGCACGGCTCTCCTGGCATCCGCCCGGCGTGCGCTACTCCTTTGGCCCGCGCTCAGCGGGAAAATCGACGGCTCCCGACGCGGGCGAGAAGACCTCCGCCATCCGCGTACGCAGGTCTGAAGCAAAGAAGGCGCGGGGGCCGCAGCCCAGGATTCGGCCAAAGGCCCGGTGACACTGGGAATAGCTGCCGAATCCTGCCTCCAACGCCGCGTCCAGAAAGCTCGCGCCCTCGTCGACGCCTTTGATGAAGTGCAGAAGGCGCAGGCGGGTTCGGTAGTCCAGCAAGGTCATCCCCCGATCGCGGTGGAAGCACCGGCTGACCTCGCTGGGGCAGCAGTGCGCGTGGCGGGCCAACTCCTCACGTGTCAGCGTGGGCTGGGCCAGCAGGGCGCCCAGCGTGCGGCGAGTGAGAGGATGGTTGTCCGTGTCGCGGACCCGCAGACCGTGAAGATCGCGCCACACATCGCCGACGTGCCGCTCGACCGCGGTCCGGTCACGTCCTTCGAGGGGTGCGGAGCAGACCTGGCGCAAGCGCAGCACCTGCTCGGGCGACAGGCGCAGACGCGTCGGCCCCTGGTACGCGGCCCCGTTGCTCGCACCCCAACAACGCTCCGCGAGCCCGGGCGCCAAACCGATGACGTAGAGGTCGAAATTCGGTGAAGAATCCAGTAGTTCGTGATCCTGGCCGGGCGGCCACCACAGCAAATCGCCCGGTCCAACTGGAATAACCATCTCGCCCATCCCAAAGGCGCCACTTCCGGCCACCACCAGGTTCAGCTCGGGCTCCAGGTGGAAATGGCGGGGCCGGCGCGTCTGCGGCGCATGGTGCCAGATGTGCCCACGGGCCACACCCGGCAGGGGAAATGGCTGATACAGCGTGGAGATCACACTCACATGAACCGCGGCCACGCCGAATTGGGAAACCGATCACCGGCGTGCCGCCCGGTCCGAGACCGGCCTGGTCTACGAGCGACGAAAGGACGCGAGGCTGGGCGTGATTGGGACGATCCAGGCCGTCCGTCTAGGGCTTCCAGTCGTAGACTTTGATCCAGTCCACCTCCGCCGTGGTGGGAATGGCGCTGGACGAGATGGCCCCAGCCCAATCGGCCGCATTGGACGCCCAGATCGTGAGCAGGATGTTCTGCGGGAGTTTCAGACGATCGATGCGCGTGGTCCAGGTGCGCAACAGTCTGCCATCGGCGTAGAACCTCACGCCCACGGCGGTCCACTCGATGTCGTAGAGGTGGAAGTCAGCCTCGGCGTCGAAGCCCAGGTCAACGACGAGGGGTTCCTGCGTGGGCGACACTGAGCTGGTACATCCGGAGACCGGCGTGCCCGCATACACCATGCAGTTGAGTTGGGACGAGTTGGAGGACTTGCCCAGGTGCTCGATGTCGATCTCGTTCCAGTCGCAGTTCGGGTACGGCGTGTAGAAGGTCACCAGACCCGAGACCACGCCGGACCCACGCGCGAAGCGCATGCGCGCTGACACTCGGCCGTAGGTCAGGGTCTTGGTCGAGCGCAGCTCCACGCCCAAGTAGGGCTTGGCCGAACCGCTGGGCGCGTTGGTGAGCGCCAGCTTGAGTATGCCGTCGGTCACGGAGACGTTCTGCGGGCTGAAGGTAGCCAGGTTGCCGTCCCAGGTGAAGTTCTGCGCCTTCCATAGCGAAGCGTCGAGGGTGTCGAACTGGTCCTCCCAGGCC
>JAEXQJ010000013.1 GCA_023438785.1 Pseudomonadota bacterium | reverse complement strand
CGGTGACCGGTCTCAAGGCGCCTCCTGCCCCAGTGGGGCAGAACGCCTATGGCCCGATCACCAACGCGCCTCAAGATGGGGCGATGCAATCGTCGCCGATGGGGAGATGTAATTGTCGCTCAGCAGGGCATCCATGGCGCGGGCTTGCACCCGGGACGTGGGCTCCCGGGGCCGAGGCTTCGTGGCTGGCGGGCGGCGGCGAGGGCGTTGCGGGGCAGCCGGAGAGCGGTCTCCACGGTTGGATCCGGCCTTCGGGCTCAGCCGAAGAGGTGTCTCCACGCTTGCATCCGCCCTTCGGGCTCAGCCGGAGAGCGGCTTACACGCTTGGATCCGCCCTTCGGGCTCAGCCGGAGAGCGGCTTACACGCTTGGGTCCGGCCTTCGGGCTCAGTCGAAGAGCGGCTTACACGCTTGGATCCGGCCTTCGGGCTCAGCCGGAGAGCGCCTTCCACGTTTGCATCGAGCATTCCGGGTCAGCGAAACGCGGGTCACCGCGATGGCGGCCCTCTTCTGCTCGGCCAGGGAGGGCGCGGCGTGCGGGCCAGGTGCTGGCAACGCGGCGCGAACGCGCCGTGACATCCCAGGTATGCCTCCGCGAAAAGCCGACTTGCCGCGCTCGCGAGCCGCGGACGGGCCCAAAGGGGCAGCGCCTATCCGCCGCTGAACCCCACGAAGCCAAAGGCACCAGGATCACAGGCCCCCCTCCCGTGGCTGCGCACGGGAAGCCGGCCGCACGTGTCCGGCCGCCCGACCCTACGACGCCTCTGCGCTGCCATCGCTGGGCGCGACGGCCGGTTGGGCGCCACCGCCGACCGCATGGGCCAGGGCAACGAACCTCGGCCCGAGGCCAGCCACCTCGGAGAGCAACTTGGAATCGACGGCCTTGGAGTCGCACTGGCCGATAGCCGCGAAGACCAGGAGGCACTCCGGACCGAATCGGTACCGGCGTTCGGAGAATCGGCCTGTCGAGGGCTCCAGGGTCAGCGGGAACTCTCCCTTGAAGCCGGCGAACCGCCGCAGCTTCCGCAAGTCATCCTCGAAGACTGGATAGGCATGCGGGACGAACTTGAGCTCGATCACCGCCACCACCGTCTCATGGCGGTCGATGAGCACGATGTCCGGAATCGCGGTGCCGTCCCCCAGATCGATACTCGGCTCGCACAACACATCGAACCAGGGCGGTGCGCCCTTGAGATGGTGAACGAGAACCGCCTGGAGCGCTCGCTCCGAGTTTGCTGTTTCCGCCGGTGCCTCTGCGCCGGCAACCACATGCGTCCCAACCGCATGTCCGACAGCATCGTCGTTCCCACGAGCCTCATCGGCAGCGAGAAAGGGCGTCGACCAGTGTCACTGCAGACGGGCATTTTGCCTGCACCAGAAGTCCAATAATGACCGCTGCAAACATGGCGATGAGAGCCGGCGCCCAGGTCGCACGGAAGACGCTGCCACTCCAGTGACCACCATCCCAAACCTTGCCCTTTCTCCGTAACGCCGCCGCCAGAGCGAGCTGCACCACTGCCTCGCCCAAGAGCTCGGGCGTCGCGGCGAGAATGTATCCGACCATTCCCCCGAGCGCGGCCACGATCAGGGTCACCACCGCGACGACCATGCAACCGTCGCCCGCGATGCCCAGGACGTCTCCGGCGCTCGCGAGCTCCCCCAGAGCCGAATCGTCAGAGCCGCCGCGCTCGGGTGTCATCGACAGGCGCCGAGTCCCCTCGTCGACTTCGATGACCTCGCGCTCAAGGTGAGGCAGGGCCCTTCCCGCATACCAAAGCCAGAGGCGCACGCCCACCACGAACAACGCGTAACCCAACAGCACCGCAAGCACGTAGCGCCCCGGCATCGAATGGACGCCGAGTCTCAGCAGGACGAAGCTGCTCCCAATGCCCGCGAGCAGGACCGCGAGCAGCAGCACGGTCATGTGGAAACGCACCCACAGGGATCGCGTAATCACGGTGACCGCGTGAACGACGGGCGCCTTCACGCGGCGACTGTACACCAGTCTTTCCCTCTCCCTCTCGGCGTCTTAGCGGCATCGCTACTGCCAACTCTGCCCGGCGGCTTGGCGTTCAGCGACGAGCTGCCGCCGAAGCGATCGATGACCAGGTGCAACGCCATGTTGGACAACTCACAACGGGTCCTCAACGCTCGACACGTACTCGGGCAGGCGCTCCCGGACAGCCGGCGGGAGTCCCCACACACCAGTAAGGCACCTCCGCAACTTCGGATCGCGGCGGGCCTGCAGCACCACGCGCTCGATGTACTCCGTGGGCATGCGAACGAGCAGATCCTCCAGCGGCCCCGCGGCAACCGCCGCCAGCACGCGGCTATCGGGCGCGGCATCGATGAGCTGCAAAACCAAGCTCCAACCCGCATCCCAATCGGCATGAACGAGGTTGTCCACTGCTTCCCACGCCTCACACAGGGGGCTCTGGCGGCTTGTGCCGCCCTGGTGGCAACGGATCCACCTGTCCACCAAGTCAGAAGTCATCGCGAGTCTGTCCAACGCCTTGGCGTTCACCAGCCAGCGCAAGCGCGATCGGGTGCACCGCCGGGTCAAGCGCCGCAGCAGGCAACGGTCGCCAATCGCGTCTCCGCCAACACCTTGATGGAGTCGTATCCCCAATATTGCAGAATGGGGTGCTTTCCCCACTCGCTACGCTCGGCAACACGAAGTGTCTGGCTGCCATAGAGCACCGAGCAGCCGGGGCCTCCGCAAGAAGAAAGCAGGGTCGGGATTTCCATTCCGTCGAGATCAAGAGGGCGCAGACCGAGGATGCCGGTTCCCACGCGGTTGATCGAGTGCAGATGCATGACTCCAACCTGCAGCAGGCGTGCGCCGGCGATACTGTCGAGAGTCGGACGGAGTCTCCCACGCCACGCCAGCAGACCTCCGAGGAAGGCGACTCTTGGTGTGGGCACGTGGTCTCCGCCAGTCTGGAGCACCCTGCCGCAGGCAAAGCAGCCCGACTCCAAGGCCACACCCCAGTACTGGCCCGCAACCAGATCCCGCGTTGACTTCGGATTAAACGGATACTCAATCATGGGAAGTGCACACAACTCCTTCCTGTTCACCTTCGAGCCCGTCGCATGTACCCGGCCTGTCAATGATAGTCCGATGTTTCTGCGGCGCGATCGTCAGGTGCGGCGGCTTGTTCGACGGCGACGCCACGGCGGCGCTTTCCCGCACGCGCGATTTCGAATCCGAATGCTCCGAACGCTCCGATCGCGGCGAGGCCGAGCAACGCCGAGTAGCCGAGTTGTCGGTTACCTTTTCGGGCGAATGCACGGACATCCTCTTCCGTTGGGTGCCGCGCACGCCCCGGTCGCGCCGTACCCATTGGCGCCACCGTTCGCCAACCCCAATAGACTGCATTCACGAACGCGCCTGACGCGAGCACTAGCGCGGCGATTCCTGCAAGCAGGAAGGCGAAAGCTCGAACACGCATGGGTCCTCCCGTCCCTCGAACGCCTTGACGTTCATCCGCGAGCGAGCGCGCCGATGGCGGTCGCCCTCCGTTGAGGTGGCTCTAGGATGAATAGACAGTTCAATCCCCAGGCCGAGGCCCCCCAAGGTCCGCCACCTACCCCCTTCCGCGGTGTTTCCGGCAGTTCGGCCGCAAGTTCCACGGCCAGCGCCAAGTTCATCGTGATAGCCAGGGCCGCGAAGTATCTTCGCCATGGACGATAGCGACGACACATCTGCCAGAACCACGGCAGAGCCGCGACGACGCAGCAGCCGAGCCAGACGATGTTGTGGGCGAGGTACTGCCCATCCGTCAGGCAGGCTGCCAATGAGCCAGCTACCAGTCGTGATTAAGATGGCCGTCAACACCGCATCGCTCGCGCACGCGGAACCAGCGCTCGCTGGGACGAGCAGAGTAGCACGAGAGTCGGGAATGATCTGGTTCTGGGTCGATGAGCTGATTCGCCCTTCCCTGGCCAAGCTGGACAGGAGGACGCCGACCTCGTGGCCTGGGGCCCACGCGGTCGAGGAGTCGCGGTGGGTGGGCTGACGTGCTGTCGGCGTGGTGTTCGGCCGGCCCGGGGCGGCTTGCGGCGGGCCGGCCTGGCGCCCCGCATACGGGGGCCGCTTGGCGGCTGCCGAGCGGGAGTGGGGGCGTTGCGGGGCAGCCGGAGACCGGTTTCCACATTGGGGGCGGGCCTTCGGGCTCAGCCGGAGAGTAGCTTCCACGCTTGGATCCGGCCTTCGGGCTCAGCCGGAGAGTAGCTTCCACGCTTGGATCGCACCCTTCGGCCCAGCGAAACGCGGGGCCACTGCGGTGGCGGCCCTCTTCTGCTCGGCCTGGGACGGCGCGGGGCGCGGGCAACGCGGCGCGGGTGGGGCTGGGCAAGCGGCTCCCTGGCCCCACAGGCCCGTTGCGTGGTTGCGCCTCCTGCTCATAAAGTCGCGGGCCTGTGTTGGGTCGGGTGGCACATACGGCAAGGAGACCACGAGATGAGCACCGCCGAGACCGATAGACTGTCGTTCAAGGAAAAGTTCGGCTACGCCCTGGGCGACACGGCTTCCAATTTGTTCTGGATGACGTTCGTCTTCTTCGGGACGTTCTTCTACACGGACGTCTTCGGGCTGAAGCCGGCGGTGATGGGCACGTTGTTCCTGGTGACCCGCATCCTGGACACGTTCTTCGACCCGATGGTGGGCATGTGGGCGGACCGCACGAACACGCGCTGGGGCAAATTCCGGCCGTTCATCGTGTGGTTCGTCATCCCGTTCGGCATCGTGGGCACGCTGGCTTTCTACACGCCGCCTTTCGCGGACACGGGCAAGCTGGTGTGGGCCTACGTCACGTACGGGCTCATCGGGCTGGTGTACAGCGCCATCAACCTGCCCTACTCGGCGCTCCTCGGGGTCATCTCGCCGAACAGTGAGGAGCGCACCAAGGCCTCGTCGTTCCGCTTCGTGGGCGCGTACGCGGCCGGCCTGCTGGTCAGCCTCTTCACCAAGGATCTGGTCAAGCTGTTCGGCGGCGGCAACGCGCAGCTCGGCTGGGCCATGACCGTGGGCCTCTACGCCTTGGTGGGCATGGTCATGTGGATGGTGTGCTTCTCCACGACCACCGAGCGCGTGAAGTCGAGCGAGGGCCATTCGTCGTCCTTCGTGCGCGATCTGGGCGACGTGGTCACCAACGTGCCGTGGCTGGTCTTGTTCATGCTCGGCATCTTCACCCTCGGGTACGTGTCCATCCGCAACGGCTGCTTCAGCTACTACTTCAAGTACTACGTGCCGGATCAGCGGGTCTTCGGCATCCAGATGACCTCCGACCGCCTGCTCGGCATCTTCCTGGTCACCGGCTCGATCTCGTCGCTGTTCGGCACGGCCGTGGTCGCGCCTTTCGCCAAGATGCTTGGCAAAAAGCAGCTCTACATGATCCTGATGGGCATCTCGTCGGCGCTGACCATCGCTTTTTACTTTCTGCGCCCCACGGACGTGATGCTGATGCTGGTGCTGCAGGTGCTGGCCAATCTGCTCATGGGCCCGACCACGGCGCTGGTCTTCGCCATGTACGCCGACGCCTCGGACTTCGCCGAATGGAAGACCGGCCGCAGGTCCACGGGCCTGGTGTTCGCGGCCTCGTCGTTCGCGCAGAAGATGGGCTGGACCATCGGTGGCGCGGTCACGGGCTACATCTTGGCCGGCTTCGGCTACGAGGCGGGCGTGCCCCAGACCGCGGAGGCCCTGCGCGGGGTGCGCCTGTTGGTCAGCTTCATCCCCGCCGTCGGCAGCGTGCTGGCCATGCTGCTGCCGCTCTTCTATTCCCTCGACGACAAGCGCATGAAGCAGATCGAGAGCGACCTGCAGACCCGTCGGGCGCAGGCGTCGCAACCCGCCGCCCCAGCCGCGGCGCAACCCTCGGCCTAACGAAAGCACCCCATGAAGACCTCCCCCCTTTCCAGTCCCTACGGCATCTTCGACCCCGAGGCGTTGGAGTACATCATCACCCGCCCCGACACGCCCACGCCCTGGATGAACTACCTGGGCGAGGGCCGCTACGGCGGCATCATCTCGAACGCGGCGGGCGGCTTCGCCTTTGACCGCGATCCCAAGAACCGGCGGGTCACGCGCTACCGCTACAACAGCATCCCCATGGATCAGCCGGGCCGCTACGTGTACCTGCGGGACATGAAGACGGGCGCGGCCTGGAGCCCCACCTGGGGTCCCATGACCCAGGTCAAGCTGAGCAAATACGAGTGCCGCCACGGGGCCGGCTACACGCGCATCTCGTCGATGAAGAACGGTATCGGCGCCAGTCTCCTTTACTTCGTGCCGCGCACCGATGCCTCGGAGACCTGCCCGGTGGAGTTGTGGGTGCTCACGCTGCGGAACACCACGAAGAAGGTGCGCAAGCTGCGCAGCTTCAGTTACGTGGAATTCAGCTTCCGCGACACCCTGGGCGATCAGCTCAACCTGGATTGGTGCCAGCACATCCTGGAGGCGCGCTTCAAGAACGGCATCATCACGTCGAGCACGCGTTTCTCGCCCACCACCAACTTCTTCGCCTCCAACACCAAGCCCGCGGGATTCCACACCGATCGCGAGACCTTCATTGGCAAGTGGCGTGACCTCTCCAACCCGCAGGTGGTGGAGAGCGGCAAGCCCGACAACGTGGAGGCGCCCCGGGGCAACAACATCGGCTCGCTCTGCCACGACATCACACTGAAGCCGGGCGAGGAGAAGCAGATCGTCTACATGATGGGCGTCACCGACGAGCCCGGCCGCATCGCCAAGGTGGTGCGCAAGTACGAGACGATGGACGCGGTGGCCGACGCCTTCGGCGAGCTGTGCGGCGACTGGGAGGACTACCTGGGCCGCTTCACCGTCGAGACGCCCGATCCGGTGGTCAATGCCATGCTCAACGTGTGGAACCCGATCCAGTGTCGGACCACGCTCTTCTGGTCGCGTTTCGTGTCCGCCTACGAGACCGGCACGGGCCGCGGCATGGGCACGCGCGATTCGGCGCAGGACACCCTGGGCACCGTGCACAACGCGCCCGAGCGCGCCCGCTCCACGCTGAACATGCTGTGGCACCTGCAGTACGAGGATGGCCACACCTGGCACCAGGTGCTGCCGCTCACTGGCGAGGGCGGGCCCGGCCTGGCCGCCGAGTTCCCCAAGTGGCCGCAGTGGTTCTGCGACGATCACCTGTGGCTGGTCATCGCGGTCTGCGCGTACCTGCGCGAGACCGGCGATCTGGCCTACCTCGACGAGAAGGTCGCCTACTGGGACGGCGGTGAGGATTCCATCTGGAACCACATGATGCGCGCCGTGGATTTCACCCTGAACCACCGCGGGCCCCAGGGGCTGCCGCGCATGGGCTTCTCCGACTGGGACGACACCCTGAACGCGGACCACGGCAGCGGCAAGGCCGAGAGCGTGTGGTGCGGGCAACAGTTCTGCAAGGCCGTGCTGGACCTGGCCGAGCTGTGCGCCTTCCTGGGCAAGCAGGACGAGGAGAAGCGGTTCAAGGATCTGCACGAGGAGATGGCCGGCATCCTGAACAAGGTGGCCTGGGACGGCGACTGGTACGCCCGCGCCTTCGACGACGAGGGCAAGCCCATCGGCGTGAAGGCGGAGAAGCACCACAAGCTGGCGCTCAACACGCAGACCTGGGCGCTCATCGGCGAGACGGCGCCGCCGGATCGCGCGAAGAAGGCCATGGACAGCATCCACCGCAAGCTGAACTGCGAGTACGGCCTGGCGCTCCTGTGGCCCGCGTACCAGAAGGGCGATGAGCGGGTGCGCGGCACCACGACCTATCCGCCGGGCGCGAAGGAGAACGGCGGCATCTTCTGCCACGCCAACACCTGGGCCATCGTGGCGGCGGCCAAGGCGCGCATGGCCGAACGGGCCATGCAGTACTACCTGCAGATCACGCCCTTCATGCGCACCGACCACGATGTGATGAAGGTCGAGCCCTACGTCTACTGCGGCAACATCACCGGCCCCGAGCACAAGCAGTATGGCTATGCCCGCAACGCCTGGCTGTCCGGCACGGCGTCGTGGACCTACGTGGCCGGCACGCAGTGGATCCTCGGCATCCGCCCCACCTATAGCGGCCTGATGGTGGACCCGGTGATTCCCAAGGCATGGCCGGGCTTCAAGGCGTCCCGCGTGTTCCGGGGCGTGCGCTACGAGATCGAGGTCCGCCGCGCGGCGAAGAACGAGGCGCCGGGCCTCATCGTCGATGGCGCGCCCGTGGCCGGCAACGTGATCCCGCTCGCGGCTGACCATGTCGAGGAGGTGGCGGTGGAAGTGATCATCGCCAAGTAACCCCCATGAACGAAAGCCGCGCCCGCTGATGAAGGGGGCGCGGCTTTTCTCTTAGTGCTCTTCGTCGCCGAAGCGGCGGAGGCTTCACCCGGCGCTAGCGGTGCTGCCAGCGGCCCGGCTGGAACCTCCAGTGCGGTCCCTGGCGCACCCAGCGGGCCGGAACCCAGACCCACTCGGGCCTGCTGGTCTCCCAGTGCCCGGGCGCCCACTGGTATTGCTGGCCGTTCCACACGTATTCGCCGGGTACCCAGAAGTAGCCAGGGCCGGGCGAGCGGGGCGCGACCTCGGCGGGGCGCGGCGGGGGCGCCATCTGCACGGTGATCACGGGGGCCTCGGGAGCGGGGACCGGGGTCCAGTAACCGTCGTAGTAGACCCACTGCCCGCCCTCGTTCACCCAACGGCCGTCGACCCAAACCTGGCCCGACTCGACGGGCCTCTCCCACCGCCCACCGACCCACACGTGGCGGCCGGCCTGCACGCCCCAGTGCCCACCGATCCACACGTGCAGGGGCGATGGGGCCACGGGACGGACTTCCCGGCGCGATCGGGGCGGCGCGAACCCGATACGGAACGCGGGCCCGCGGTGGTGCTCCTGCGCCCGGTGATCGTCCTCCCGACGCCACTGCTCGTCGTCTTGACGCCGCTGTTCAAAGTCTTGCCGGCGACGATCCTCGGCTTGACGACGCCGATCATCATCCTGCCGGCGTCGATCCTCCTCACGCCGTCGGTTCTCTTCGGCTCGCTGCCTCTCCTCCTCGCGCCGCTGCTGTTCCATGTCCTGACGCTGGTGCTCCTGGTCGCGGCGGCGTTGGTCGTCGTCGCGGCGCCGCTGGTCGTCGTCGCGGCGGTGTTGCTCCTCGGCGCGGCGGCGCTGGTCGTCGTCGCGGCGGCGTTGCTCCTCGGCGCGGCGGCGCTGGGCGTCGTCGCGGCGGTGTTGCTCCTCGGCGCGGCGGC
>JAEXQJ010000387.1 GCA_023438785.1 Pseudomonadota bacterium | reverse complement strand
CGCCTGGGCGCCGAGGCAATCGGGTACATTCGAACACATCTGGGGCTGACCGCGGGACGCGCGCTGGCCAAGGGCATGGATTTCTGGCTGCCGGACTTCTTCGTGGCCCGGAATGCCAAGAGGGGTGCACTTGGTCCCCTGCTGGTTCCGCTGTGGTGGGCCACGCTCGCCCTGACGGTCACCTGCTTCCTGCTCGTCGCGGCAGCCGGCCTCCACGGCCTGTGGCGGGCGCGGACATGGGCCGAGGGACAGTTGTGCCTTCTCGTGCTCCTGCTCTACACCCTGCCCCACTGCCTGGTCTTCGGAGCCAGCCGCCACCACCTGCCGCTCATACCCCTGCTCATCATCTTCGCGGTGCCCGATCTGCGCGCGTGGGCAGCGGCGCTGGCGAGACCTCTCCGGCCCGGTCGATCATAGGCGCGGTGCCTGCCCGTCCCGCCAGCCTCGACCTCGGCGGAGCGGCGCGCGGCGGGCCCCGGGGCACCTTGGATGAAGATGGGTTCGCGAATCACTCAGGAAGCACGCTGGCTGCTGAAGCTGTCGTGATGGGTTCGCGATTGCAGCGATCCTCGAAGCGAATGAGCGGACCGCTGTCGACCATTTCGAAGTCCGTCCATTGAAGCACCTTGAGATCGTGCGGGCCGAGCTCGACGTCACTCCAGCGATGGACCGTAAAGGCATCACTCACGGCCGTGAACGTGACTCGGCCACCGTCGGCCAAGAACATGCCGTAGGTCTGGAGAGCACGCGCCACGATGCGAGCCGCAGGCCGGAGCGTCTGGATATCAACCCCGGCCTTCAGCCGCATCCGCGCACCATACGGCGGCGCCTCGGACGGGGCCCGGGTGGCTGAGGTGGTGTGCGTGGCCGGAGCAACGTAGCTGCCGCGCCGGATGAGCGAATTGGGCAGGACGAAGCGCAGGGCATGTCGGATCTCTCCCGCCGCGATGTCGTCAGCGGAGAAGAGCAGAGGCGCGATAGGCAGGCCCGCCGCGTCCGCGCTGGTGCAGTCTCGGCCGCGGCCGGTCGGTGGATACACGCGCCGCAGATCCCAGATGGCCAGGCAGCCTCCGCGGAAATTGCCATTCCGAATGTCGGCGCGCCACATCTCCCACAGCCGGCATCCGGTCAGGTCCGCCACGATGAGATGGCAGTCGCCGTCCTGCGTGCATTCGTACCCGGGCTCACCCTCGATGGCGCCGCTCGCCGGCACCGGGACGGCGGCCGGATCACAATGGGGTGAATAGAAGTCCTCGGTGGGTGAGAACGACAGGCGCGGCGTCGCCGGTCCTGCGCTCAGCACGTTGAACGAGAAGTCGACCTGAAATCGGATGCGCTCGACATGAGCCCTCTGCAGAAACCCAATGGCCGCGGATGACGCGGGCGCCACCGCGGTCGCATCGACACGCGTGTTCCACGGCGCCGCCGGCGGGAAGAGCTGCCCAGGGCCACTCCCGCATTTGCCTCCCGGCGCCGCCGCGGCATTCATAGTCAAGGCAACCGGCTCCTCCCAACTCCGCCGGGATGGCGCAATCTTCGCCCGGCCCGAGCACGCCATCACCGGGAGCACGAGCACAAGGACCATGCAGGCCGGGCCAGACAAGCGGCTCCCCTGCCCAGGCCCGCTCTGCAGCGAGCTGACACCGCGGGTGCATGAAGCCGCGCCGGCTCCCCCGATCACGCCGCGAACTGGCGCGTCCGGAGATACGCTGGCTTTCGACGAGTGGCGCTCGGGGCTCCGCTCGCCCCCGCAAACCTGCTCGCCCCGCGCACTCCCCGATTCCTTCCGCAAGACACACGTTCGCACCACGGTTCCACCTCCGCAATCAACCTGTGGCCTCGCTGAAGGCGGTCAAGGGGTATACGCGAGCTGAGCATCGCCGCGTCCTCATCCAGGCGAAAAAGCGCGAGTGCCGGAAATGCGCACCGACAGCAGGAAGCGCAGGAACTCCGGGCGGGCGGCGTTCAAGGGCGGATTGGTCCGCAGTCTCCCGCCAGGACGAGCGCGGTCCGCAGGTCCCTGCGCGTGCGCTACAGCCGCGGCGTCGCGACTAGGACTTCCAGTCCCTGGGGCCCAGCCGTTGCCTGCCAGCTCTGCGCGGCGGCTGGGATGAGGGCCGTCTGCATGGCCGCGATGGTCGCCCTGCCCTCCTCGGTCCTGAGGACGCCGGCGCCCTCCACACACGTGATCACCGCGCAGGCCTCCACCGACGTGAAGGGAAGGTTAGCGCCAGCCGGGATCCGATACTGCTCGAGGACAAAATAGGGACAATCAGCCAAGGACCGCGCACCCACGCCGCCAGGCAGAGACTGCCAGGCCGGCTGGTGGGGGCCGAACCCATCCCGCGCGAAATCGATGGTAGCCAGCGACTCGGCCACGTGGAGCGGCCGCGGCTTGCCATCCAGGCCGAGGCGATCCCAGTCGTACACGCGAAACGTCACATCCGACGTCTGCTGGACCTCGTAGAGCAGGCAGCCCGCGCCCAAGGCGTGAACCGTGCGCGCCTCCAGGAAGAAGACGTCTCCGGCGGCGCTTTCGAAGCGGTTGAGCAGGTCCGCCAGCGCGCCACCTGACGCCAAGGCGCTCTCGAAGGCGTGCCGGTCGACCCCGCGCCGCGTGCCCTGATACAGCGCCCCGCCGTCGCTCAGGACGAACCAGCACTCGCTCTTGCCGTTCGGGCCCAGGCCAAGGCGGCGCGCGATCTCGTCGTCGGGATGGACCTGCACACTCAACCGGTCAGCCGCGTCGAGGATCTTGACCATGACCGGAAAGGGCCCGCCCGCGAAACCGCGCCCCACCAACTCGGGTCCCGCCTGCTCGACCAACTGGCGCAGCGACTGTCCGGCCCACGCGCCCTCCGCAACCAGGCTCATGCCGCGGGCGTGGTCGGCCAATTCCCAGGATTCACCCACCGGGCCGGCGGGGAGATCGGTGCGCCAATTCGCCAGCCGACGTCCGCCCCACACCAGACGCTGGTAGACGGGGCGAAACAGCAGAGGGGCGCACAAACGCATCTGGGCTTTTTAGCCTATTTCCACAGGCCAAGCAGGAGAGAGAATCCCGCCGCCGCCACGCCCAAGAGCACCACCGCCGCCAGCGCGACGGCGAGCGCCGGGCGAAAACGGCTTGCCCCCTGCAAGGTGCGCCGGATCGCATTCGAAGACGCTGCCCGGCCCGACTCCGAACCCTTCCGTTCTCGCGTCTCGTCGCTCCTCGACGCGGATGGAGACTCGGGCAAGGCCACCGCAGGCGACGGTGCCGACGTGGGCGGCGATGCGGCCGAAGTCGCCTCAGCCGCCGCCTCGGCCGCCTCCTTGGCCTCGGCCTCGGCCAGTTGCTTCAGGTAGCGTTCCTCGGGATCCTCGAAACGAAGCTCGGTCTTGCCGATGATGAGCAGCGCCCCGTCGCGCACCTTCGTCTGACCATTCACCCGTTGGCCGTCCAACAGCGTCCCGTTCTTGGATCCCAGGTCGCGCAGGTACACGCCATCCCCGCGGCGTTCCAACTCAGCGTGGCCACGCGATACATCCTCGTCGGCCAGCACCAGATCGCAGGCCGCACCGCGGCCCACGCTGTAGCAGCGCCCCAGGCTTCCGAGACGCAGGACCTCCGAGCTCCCCTCCGGACACAACAGGCGGGGGACCTCGGCCGCCCGACACGAGCCGAAGAGATCACTCACCAGACGGCGCGCCAGGGTACACGTGCTCTCAACGCGCGCGTCGCCCGCGACCAAGGCCACACGATCCTCGCCCTCGAAGACAACCTCCACACCCACGACCCCCAGCACATCGCCGGGCAGGAGCGGCTCCGGACGCTGCGGCACCAGACGGCAGCCGTTGCGAAACGTCCCGTTGGCGCTGCCCAGATCCTCGACTCGCCACCCCTCGCCGGTTCGCCAGAGGCGCGCATGGCGGCCCGAAACGGCTGGCAGCGGCAGCTCGATCTGCGATCCGCGGTAACGGCCAACGAAGACCTGATCGTCGGTGGTCTCCAACGCCAGCAGGCGCTCAGTGGACTGGCCTGCCCCGGACAGAGTACGAATGCGGAAACGAAGCGGCACCGGCACGCTCGCGGGCTGAGACGGCCGCTCAGCCGCCCGTGCCCCCTTGGGCAGGGGGCGTGCCCTCGGTCGACGTGGCTTCGCCCGCGCGGCTGGGCACGGGCCCCGGATCGATGCCGTGCTGCCTAAGGGCGGCCAGGTAGTGATCCCTTTCGGCAACCACGGCCAGCAATTTGGCGCGCATGACGTCGTTGTTCTGCTTCAGGCGGGCGATCTCAGTTAGGTCGCGCTGTCGGGTCGAGTCGATTTTCGACGCCCGCGCCAAGGCCTTGATGAACTCCGCCTGGCCCATCTCGGCCAGGGGCGTGGCGCAGTACTTGCCCGCCTCCACCTTCTCCAAACACCCCTCCGCGGCCAGACCGAGCAACGCGCGCGAGACCTGGGCCTCCGCAGCGCCGATGGCCATGGCGACGTCAACCGGCGAAAAGCTCTCGCCGGACTGGGCCAGCCTTTTGAGCTCGTCGTAGAGTTCTTGCCGTCCGATCTTGCCCGAATCAGAGGAACCTCCACTGCTCGTGCGACTGCCGGCCGTGTGGCTACGCTTGAGACTCATGAGTCACTCCCTCGCTGTGTTGCGAGAGGGTTTATACCCCAATTCGGCCCGCTTTCGGGTTCAGCGCCTCTCCCGACGCTTGTGCGCCCCGCTGTCGTTCGACTCGGGCGCCGGCCCTTCGATGGGCAGCTCCCACAGCCGTGCGCCGGCCGGATCGGCCCTATAGCGCTTGTACAGGTACACAAGGAGGGCTAGGCCCAGAACCACCGAGGTGATGCCGATGAACTGAGATGTGGACAGCGCCCCCACCTCGCCACGGTCGCTGTCACCGCGGTAGACCTCGATGAGCGAGCGCAGCACGCCGTAGCCGAGCACCCAGCCCAGGAAGACCTCGCCCGAGAACTTGCGCGCGCGGCGCAGGTACATGAGGAGCGCGAAGAGCGACACACCGGCCAGGATCTCGTAGATCTGCGTCGGGTGGACAGGGAAGGAGTGGGCCGCATCCTGGGGCAGGTGGAAGTTCGCCACGTGATCGCTCCAGGCAGGTGCCCCCTTGGGGAAACGAATGGCCCAGGGCACGTCAGCTCGCCGGCCGTAGTCGCAACCGAAGAGGAGGCAACCGACACGCGTGATGGCGGTTCCGAGGACCACCGACGGCGCGGCCACATCCGCCCAGCGCAGGAGTTGGACCTTCCGTCGGCGACAGCTGAACCAACTGGCCCCAACGCCCCCGATCATGCCGCCGTAGGCCACAAGGCCGCCACGGTTGAGCATGAAAATCTGAAAGGGGTTTTCGAATTCCTGGTACTGGGTCACCGCGTAGAGCAGGCGCGCGGCGATGATCGACCAGACCGCCGTCCACATGTAGATGGCGCCCGCTGCCGCAGAGGTGATCCCGTCTGCGCGCGCCAAGCGCATGGCAAGAAACCAGCCCACCACCATGGCCGTGCCCAGCATGACGCCGTAAGAGAAGATCGGCACCGCCTTCCATGGCCCGCTGAATACGGCGGCTGAGGGGATCCAGCTACCGCCGCGAAGTCCGAGCAGGAGCCAGGCGCCCGCCAGCAGCATGAGCGGCGTGGACGACCACGGCGCCATCGGGTG
>JAEXQJ010000333.1 GCA_023438785.1 Pseudomonadota bacterium | reverse complement strand
GGCGTTGGGATCATTGGCCACGATCTCGCGCGCTTTGGCGATGGCGCCTTCCATGGTCAGGTGGGCGGGCGTCAATACCAATTCGGCGCCCAAGAAGCTGAGGATGCGGCGGCGCTCGAGGGACATGCTCTCGGGCATGGTCAAGAGGAGCTTGTAGCCACGTACGGCCGCGATCCAGGCCAGGGCGATGCCAGTGTTGCCGCTGGTGGGCTCGACGATGGTCATGCCCGGACGCAGTCTGCCTTCGCGCTCGGCGGTCTGGACCATGGCCAGCCCCGCGCGGTCCTTGACGCTGCTGGCGGGATTGAACGACTCCAGCTTGGCGGCGACGGTGGCCGGGGAGTCCGGCAAGAGCCGACCCAGGCGGACCAGCGGCGTGTTGCCGACCAGATCGAGGAGACTGTCTGCGATACGCATGCGCTTCACTCGCGCCAGGGACGGCGAGTCATGGGGCTTCGTCCGTTGCGACCATCACCGGGACTTCGCTGACGGCGCCGTTCTCGATGAGAAAGCCCTTCAACCTCGGCTTGTCTGGCTCCACGAGCGACAGAATCGTGTAGATGACGTCGGGCGTGTTGGCCAGACGAATGTCTTCCGCAGACGGGCGGGCCGGGCTGGCGGGGTGGCTGTGGTGGATGGCGAGCATGCGCTGCTTAGTCGCGCGCATGGCCTTGACCAGCGCGAACTGTTCGCGCGGGTCCATCATGAAATGGTCCGCGCTCGCGTCCGTGTTGGCCATGGGATGAAATGCCAACACGCGGCCCTGGCGACCCGTCAAGATGGCGCATGCTTCGATAGGTGCCGCCTGTCGGGCCTGGGCGACGAGCGCTTGGTAGATGCTGGTCGGCAGGACGAGTCCGTTCATGGTCGTCCCCATCTCAGCGCGCCCCGCCGCCCATGAAATAGAGCAGCTCGACCCGATCACCCTCGACCAATCGCGTGTTGTCGAAGCCCGTCCGCTCCACAATGGCGTCGTTCAGCTCGACCGACACCATGTCGGGCAGCTTAACCTGCCGTTCCTTCAAGAGCTCGCGCACCGACAAGCCGTTGCTCGCCTCGACGGTCGATCCATTCACCACGATCTTCATGAGTCCTCCTTGCTGCTGGCGAGGGCTTGTCGGAAGTCCTCGACGATGGTTGCGAAGTCCTCGATGCCCACCGACGCGCGCACGAGGAGCGATGCGAGGCCGCTGCCCCCCGGGAGGGGGCGACTCGCGTAACACCACGAAGAGATTGCAGAACAGGTGCACCTTGGCTTCCCGTGGACTTGTAGCTGGCGCCCGGCTTGCGTCGGACAATCGTCAGCGCGGCTTGCCCGTGATGTCGCAGACGGCCGCCTCGGCATCGGTCGGTGCGGTGATGCTGGGGGCATCGCCGCACACCTCGCAGTGTGGATTGCGCTTCAGCTTCACCTTCCGAAAGTCCATGGTGCGCGCGTTCCAGGTCAGCAGACTGTCGGTCAGCAGACCATCCAAACCGAGCAGGAATTTCAGCGTCTCAGTGGCTTGCAGGCTGCCGACCACTCCCGCCACCGCACCCAGAACGCCAGCCGCCGAGCACGACGGCACCGCGCGCGGCGGCGGCGGCGCCCGGAAGACGCAGCGGTAGCAGGCGGTCTCGCGGGGGCGAATCGTCATCAACTGGCCGTCGAAGCGTAGGATTCCGGCGTGGCTGAAGGGCTTGCCACCCAGCACGCAGGCGTCGTTGATGAGGAACTTGGACCCGAAGTTGTCGGTTCCGTCGACGACGAAGTCGTAGTCCTTGATGAGCTCGAAGATGTTGGCTGCCTCGGCACGCTGGCGAAACTCGTTGATCCGCACGTCCGGATTGATGGCCCGAAGCTTGTTGGCTGCCGATGTCACCTTGTCGCGACCCACGTCCGCCGTGTGATGAATGACCTGGCGCTGTAGGTTGCTCATGTCCACCTGGTCGGCGTCCACCAACCCCAGCGTGCCCACGCCCGCGGCGGCCAGGTACAGAGCCACAGGCGCGCCCAGTCCTCCCGCCCCGATGATGAGGACTCTGGACTGCAGCAGCTTCTGCTGTCCAGCAACGCCCACGTCGTCGAGGATAATGTGGCGGCTGTAGCGCTCGATCTGTTCGTCGTTCAGTGTCAGTTCCACAGGGTGTCCCTTCAGCGGGCGTAGGCGATGATGTCGTGAAAGGTTGCGGGCCCTTGGCCGTGGTTCGCATAGACGTGGGGGACATCGGCCAGGAAGGCCAGCGAATCCCCGGGGCCCAAGGTGTAGTCCTCGTGCTCGATGTGAATGCTGAGCTGCCCGCTCTGGACCACGAGGATCTCCTCGGTTCCGCGCGCGTGCGCGTCGGCCTCGTGGCGGGTCAGCCGGTCGATGGTGATCTCGTAGACCTCGACCCAGCGACACAGGGCCGTGGTGACCAGTGGCCGACTCTGAACCTTGCCGTCGTCCGAGTAGAGGACCTCGACGTCGGTCCGTCTGGCCAGGGAAGCCAGCCGGCTACGCCGCCCGAGCAGCTGCGAGAACGGAACCTCCAGAGCGCCGGCGATCTTCCACAGGGTACCCAAAGGGGGACTGGCGGACTGGGACTCCAGGCGCTCCAATTCAGACGGGCGCATGCCCACCTGCTGGGCCAGAGCGTCGAGGGACAGACCCTTGGCCTGGCGGCGCTGGCGCAGATCCTGGCCGAAGTGACGAGCGCGTAGGGTGCTTGGGGCTGCGATATCCATCTTGTCTCCGTCATGTCTACTATGCTAGACAGATGTCCGTTGGCAAGTGGTTCGTGAAGTGGACGCCCACGCCTCACCGAAATGCCCACCGATGACTGTCACATCCCTTCGAGTCACACCCAGCCTGGACGAGAGCGAGCGGGGGCTCGTGTTCGAGGATACGGCCTCACGTGAGCTGTTGCGGCACATTCGACGCATAGCACCCAGTGATGCGACGGTTCTCATTTCTGGGGATACCGGCACCGGCAAGGAGATCGTCGCCCGCTATGTCCATGCGCTCAGCCGACGCGACGGACAGCCCTATGTGGCGGTCAACTGCGGCGCCTTGTCGGATTCGCTGGCCGAAAGCGAGTTGTTCGGTCACGAGAAGGGCGCGTTCACGGGCGCCGTGGCGGCCAAGAGCGGCTGGTTCGAGGTGGCCCAGGGCGGGACCCTGTTCCTCGACGAGATCGGTGATCTGTCACCGCGATTGCAGGTGAAGCTGCTGCGTGTTTTGCAGGAGCGCGAGATTGTTCGCCTGGGATCGGTCAAAGTCACGCCCATCGACGTCCGCCTCATCGCGGCCACCAACGTGAATCTGGACGAGGCGGTGTCCAAGGGGAGCTTTCGCGAGGATCTCCTGTTCCGACTGAAGGTGGTGACGCTGCGGATCCCGGCACTCCGCGAACGTCCGGGCGACATCCTGCCGCTCATCGAGCGGTTCGTGCGCATCTACGCCCAGCGGGCGCGCCTGGAGGCCGTGAGAGTGAGCGCGGAGGCTGTGCAGAGACTCCTCGAACACTCGTGGCCGGGGAATGTGCGCGAGTTGGAGAACGTCATCCATCGCGCTGTGCTGACGTGCCACGACGGCCACATCGGAGCGGAGGACGTACAGTTGGATGTGGTCCGTGAGGCCGCGCCGGCGCCCGTGCCTGGCGCGGAATATGAACCCTGCGGAAAGGCCGCGCTGGAGCGGGCGC
>JAEXQJ010000324.1 GCA_023438785.1 Pseudomonadota bacterium | reverse complement strand
CCCGTTGGACACTCCGCCCCCCGGGAGGTTCCCGCGGCCCGCCCGGGCCCGGCTGCGCCAGAGGAGGCCGCCTGATCTTGTGACGAATGCCAGTGTAGCAGTCCGCCGAGAATCGGCCAAGCCTCGGAGTCGATGAGCGCAGCGGTGAGCCTGGGCGTCGAGACGGTCGACACGTCGCTACAGCTTCAGGCGGCGCAGGCGGAGGGCGTTGCCGATGACGGAGACAGAGGAGAGGCTCATGGCCGCGCTGGCGATCATGGGCGAGAGCAGCAGGCCCACCACCGGGTAGAGGACGCCCGCGGCCACCGGGACGCCGATGCTGTTGTAGAGGAAGGCGAAGAAGAGGTTCTGGCGGATGTTGCCCAGGGTGGCGCGGCTGAGTCGGCGGGCGCGCAGCAGGGCGCGCAGGTCGCCTTTGACCAGCGTGATGCCGGCGCTTTCGATGGCGACGTCGGTTCCGTTGCCCATGGCGATGCCCACCTGGGCTTGGGCCAGGGCTGGGGCGTCGTTCACGCCGTCTCCGGCCATGGCCACGATGCGTCCCTGGGCCTGCAGTTGCTTGATGGCGTCGGCCTTGTCACCCGGCGAGACCTCGGCCAGCACATCGTCCATGCCCAGATCGCTGGCCACGGCCTGTGCCGTGCTTTGTGCATCGCCGGTCAGCATGATCACGCGCAGCCCTTCGGCGCGCAGGCTGGCCAGTGCCTCGCGCGTGCTGGACTTGACGGTGTCGGCCACATCGAGCAGCCCGGCGGGCTGTCCGTCCACGCCCACCAGAATCACACCGTGACCCTGGCGGCGCAGGGCCTCGGCCGGGGCGGCCAGTGAGGTCGGGTCCACGCCCGCCGCGCGCAGGAAGTCGGCGGTTCCGGCCACCAGGAGGCGACCTTCCACCCGGGCGCTCACGCCGCCGCCGGGTTGGGCGTGAAAGCCGGTGGGCTCGACTAGGCTCAGGTTCCGCTCGTTCGCGCCCGCCACGACGGCCGCGGCCAGCGGGTGCTCGCTGGCCCGTTCCACGCTGGCCCCCAGGCGCAACAAGGCGTCGGCCTGGAAACCGGGGCTGGGCTGCACCGAGATGAGGCGCGGCTTGCCCTCAGTCAGGGTGCCGGTTTTGTCCACAACCAGGGTGTCCACCCGGGCCAGGGTTTCCAGGGCCTCGGCGTCGCGAATCAGCACACCGGCGCCGGCGCCTCGGCCCACGCCCACCATCACGGACATGGGCGTGGCCAGCCCCAGCGCGCAGGGGCAGGCGATGATCAGCACGGCCACTGCATTGACCAGGGCGTAGGCCAGGCGCGGCTCGGGGCCGATCAAGGCCCAGATGACGAAGGTGATGAGGGAGACGGCGACGACCGCGGGCACGAACGATGCCGCCACGCGGTCCGCCAGCCTCTGACTGGGCGCGCGGCTGCGTTGGGCCTCACCCACCCGGCGCACGATCTGGGCGAGCACGGTTGCGGTGCCCACGCGCTCGGCGCGCATGATGAAGCTGCCCGCGCCGTTCTGGGTGCCGCCGGTGACCGGCTGGCCCGCGGCTCTGTCCACGGGCAACGGCTCGCCGGTGATCATGGATTCATCCACGGCGCTCGCGCCCTCGGTGATGACGCCGTCCACGGGAACGCGCTCGCCGGGACGCACGCGCAGACGATCGCCCACCTGCACGTGTTCGAGTGGCAAATCGTGTTCGCTGCCGTCCTTAGCCACCACGCGCGCGGTCTTGGGGGCCAGGCGGAGCAGGGCGCGGATAGCGCTGCCCGTGGCCTGGCGCGCGCGTAGCTCGAGCATCTGGCCGAGCAGGACCAGGGTGGTGATCACGGCGGCGGGTTCGAAATAGAGGGGCGGCGCATGGCCCTGGGTGCGGAACGAGGCGGGCAGCAGCCCCGGGGCCAGGGCGGCCACCACGCTGAACGCGAAGGCCGTGCCCGTTCCCAGACCGATGAGCGTGAACATGTTTGGGCTGCGGTTGCGCAGCGATCGCCAGGCGCGCACGAGGAGCGGCCATCCGCACCACAGCACGACCGGCGCGGCCAGGGCGAGCTCCAGCAGCCCGCGCCAACGCGGCGGGATGAGCTGCGGGTGACCGAGCACCATCTCGGTCATGCCCATGAGGAACAAGGGCAGGGTGAGGGGCAGCGAGATCCAGAACCGGCGCGACATGGCGGCCAACTCGGGGTTGGGCGCCTCTTCCAGCGAAATGGTCTCGGGTTCGAGGGCCATGCCGCACTTGGGGCAGGAGGCGGGCACGTCGCTCGACACCTCTGGATCCATGGGGCACACGTGACGGACGCCGCGAGGGGCTGGCGCGGCGGGGGCCACGGGCTCGATGGTCTGGATGGCCAGGTGACGCCGCGGCTTGCCCACGGGCGCCGGGCCCATTCCGCCGGGGTGGAAGCCCGGGGCCAGGTACTTTTCCGGATCGATCTTGAAGCGGGTCAGGCAGGTGGCACTGCAAAAATAGTACGTCGCGCCCTTGTACTCGTGCTGTCCGGCCGACCTGGCAGGATCGACCATCATTCCGCACACGGGATCCCGATGTTGCATGGGTAGGTCAAATGTAGCGCTGGGCCACCGCGAGTCGAGCGGGCTTCAGCCGCGCGGCGCGCCTGCCGACGATCCCAATATCCATGTTCGCTGTGGACCGCTGCGTTTCTGCTCGCGAACGCACCCACCCACGCCGACGCGGCGACGAGGGGGCTCTGTTGGTCGTCGTGATGCTCATCCTGCTCAGCCTGCTGGGCCTGGGTATGGCAGGGGTGTTCCTGACCGGCGGCAATCTGCAGATGGCCACCAACGCGAATATTCGCAATCAGGCGCTCTACGTGGCCGAGGCAGGGTTGGAGCGGGCGCGCGACGTCCTGACTGGTCCGGTAGCGCCCGATCTGGGCGCCCTGTTGAGCGGCCTCGACCCCGACTACGAGTTCGACGAGATTCCCGACGGGCTCGACTCGTTGGGGCGACCCAACCGCCGCGGCGCCATCCTGCGCGACACGGCCGGTGTTCCCCTTTACCAGGTTCCCTATCCCACCAGCGTCGTGCGCAGCGAGGCCATTCCCTCGGACAATCCCAACGGCGTGCCCAATGCCTTGATGGGCACGTACACGATCTACATCCGCAACGACACGGCCGAGTGCCGCCTGCGTCGGTTCACCGAGGACGGCAACCAGGTCGTGGTCATCCGCTCTGAGGGATTGGCCTTCGATGGGCGCACCCGCGTGGTCCTGGAGGCCACCATGGCACCGAACACCGATCCCACGCGCCAGCCCCCGCCGCTGGTGACTCCGAAGACCCTCTGCAATTCGGGCAAGAACGCCTGCGACGACAACAGCTCTGTTCTGAACGACGTGGTCGTGAACTAGAGGATCACGAGCGACTTGGCCCGGACGCGAAGAGACGTCGCGCCTGGTGCCGGTTGCGAAGCCCATCGCCGCACTTCGCGGCCGGTCATCTGGCCGTGGTATGAGAGCGGCTGCGGCGTGGCCGCTTTCCAACGGAGCTACATGACTCGCATCGACGCCAGCTTCAGGGTTTGCGCCTTGTTCGGGCTGCCGGCCCGGCACTCCATGGGACCGTCCATCCACAACACCGCCTTCGAGGCGCTGGGCCTGCCCTTCGTCTACGTGGCCCACGACGTGGAACCTGCCCAACTCGCGCAGGCCATGGCGGGCGTACGCGCCATGGGCTACCGCGGGTTGTCCATCACCATGCCGCACAAGGTGGCGGCCCTGCCGCTGGTCGACGAAGTGGACGAGATGGCGCGGGCCATCGGCTGCATCAACACGGTGGTCAACGAGAACGGGCGGCTGCTGGGCTACAACACGGACGGCCTGGGGGCCTTGGGCGCGCTGGCGCGGGCGGGCGCGGACCCGCGGGGGCGTCGCGTGGTCATGCTGGGCTCGGGCGGAGCGGCGCGGGCGGTGGCCAGCACGTTGGGCTTCCGGGCGCGGCCCTCCGAGTTGGTCATGCTGGGGGCCATCCCCGATGAGTTGAATCGCCTGGCCCGTGACGTTGCCGAACGGACGCGCATCAACGTGAAGGCGCGCGTGCTCGACGAGGCGGTCCTGGCCGAGGAGCTGGCCCAGGCCGAAATCCTGCTTCAATGCACGCCCGTGGGCATGAACCCCGACGTGGAGCGCACACTGGTTCCCGCCCACCTGCTGCGTCCCGAACTGGTGGTCTTTGATGTGGTGTACAACCCGCGGCGCACGCGCCTGCTGCGTGAGGCGGCGCAGGCGGGGTGCCGGGTCATCGAGGGCATGGAGATGTTCTTGGGCCAAGCCATGGAGCAGTTCACGCTTTGGACCGGGCAGAGCGCGCCGGCGAACATCATGCGCGCCGTCGTGGAAGCGCGGCTATGAACGTCATCCTCGTGGGATACCGGGGCACGGGCAAGAGCGCCGTGGCGCGCGAGCTGGGCGCGCGGCTCGGGCGCGCGGTGGTCAGCCTGGACGCGGAGATCGTCCGCGCGGCCGGCCAGAGCATTCCCGAGATCGTGGCGGCGCACGGCTGGCCCCATTTTCGCGATTTGGAGGAGCGCATCTGCCGCCAGGTGGCGGCGCGCGGCGGGCTGGTCATCGACTGCGGCGGCGGCGTCGTCGAGCGTGAGGCCAACATCACCGTATTGCGTGCGGCGGGGCGCGTCTTCTGGCTCAAGGCCACGCCGGCCACCATCGTGGAACGCATCGGCGGCGACTCGAACCGGCCGTCGCTGACCGGGAGCAAGAGCTTCACCGACGAGGTGACCGAGGTGTTGCAGCGGCGGACGCCGCTTTACCAGCGCCTGGCCCACGTGGAGATCGACACCGATGGGCGCGGGCTGGCCGATATCGCGGCCGAGATCGAGACTCAAATCGACGCGCGGTAGCGCATGACGATGAGGGTGGTGTCGTCGCTGGGTGGCGACCCGCCAAAGTCGAGCGAGGCTTGCATGACCTCGCGTTCGATCTGTGCCACGGGCAGGTGACGTCGTTGCTCGACGGCGGCGGCCAAGCGCTCGATGCCGAAACACTCGTGAGCACGGCGCGCCTCGAGCAGGCCGTCGGTGAAGAAGACCACCAGGTCGCCGTCCTGCAACTGCAGCGAGCCCATGTGCAGGCCCCGCGTGATGTCGGGGTTGATGCCCAACCAGGGGCCCGGCGTGGGTTCGAATCGGCAACCCTGGGCGCCGCACACCAGGATGTCCTCGTGGGCCCCCGCGAAGGTCAGGCGGCCGTCCCGGAAGAAGCGACACAGGGTCAGCGTGGCGTGATCATCGCGGGCCAGGCGGCTGCGCAGGTTGTCGTGCAGCATGCGGTTGAGCGGCGGGAGAATGTCGGGAGGCAGGCCATGCGGCGTGGCCATGATGAGTGCCGCCAATCCGCTTTGGATCATGAGCATGACCAGGCCCGCGTTCAGGCCGTGCCCGGCCACGTCGCCGATGCCGATCCAGCACCCGTCCTCGGTGGGGCGGATGTCGTAGTAGTCGCCGCTGACCTGGCTGGCGCTCGCCATGCCGGCCGCGATCTCCAGGCCGGGGGCCAGCAGGTCGCGGGGCTGCAGGAAGGCCTGCAACTGCTGGGCGATCTCGAGTTCTTTGCGCAGGCAGGCCACGGCCGCCTCACGTTCCAGCGCGGCCTCGCGGCGCATCTTGGCCTCGATGACCGTGGTTTGTTCGCGCACCCGCTGTTCCAGCCGCTGGTTGCTGTGCTGCAGATCCGCGGACAGCCGCCGGTTGTCGCGCAGGATCCGGCAGTGGGACACGGCGCGGGCCAGGGCCGCCGGGAGCATGCGCACGTGATCGGATTTGGGGACGAAGTCGAACACGCCCGCGTGCATGGACTCCAGCACGGAGGCCAGCGCGTCCTCGGCGCTGAGGATGATGACCGGCAGGGTGGAGTCCTGCTCGTGGATGCGGCGAAAGACCTCGATGCCGTTCATGTCCGGCATGTTCAGATCGGCGATGACCACCTCGGGGCGGAGGGCCGCGAGACGTGCCAGCGCCTCGGCCCCGCTTTGGGCCGTCTGCACGCTCCAGCCCATGTCTTCCAGGAGGCCCGCCACCGCATCCAAGCTGACCACCGAGTCGTCGATGACCAGGACACCGCCGGGGGCCGGGAGGGACTGTTGGTCTTCGTGCCGATCGGGTGTCATCGCAGCACTCTGGCCAGGCTGAGCAGCTCCGCGCTGAATTGTGCCCCCTCCTCGCGTGAGGCGGGCAGGTTGACCAGCAGCGTGTTTTTGTCGTTCACGAGGAACACGCCGATGGACAGGCCGCCGCGGACCATGTCTTCGCGACTCGCCATGCTGACCACCTTGCGCTGGCGGGTGATCTTGCGGATGGCCGCCGCCTCCGCCTCCAGACCGGGGCACACGAAGATCGCGTCCAGCCCCTCCGCTTCGATGGCCTTCAACAGAGACGCGGGGCCCTGGTAGGGCAGGCGCAGCACGCGAAACGGCAGCCCCAGCACCCTGAGCTTTTCCAGATTGGCGAACTGGGCCTGCCACTGCTGGGCCTCGATCTGCGACGCGACGTTGTCGCGCGGGTAGACAATGGCCAGCGAAACCGAGGCGCCCGCGCGCCCGGCCAGGTTGGCGTCGTAGGCCAAGGCCCGCGTGAGGGCGGCGGCCTGCCGAGCCATGGCCTCGGGCGGTGGGGCATCGGCGGCCCAGGCGAGCCCCGCATGCAGGGCGACCGCCAGCGCGGCCAGGGCGCCGGGGCGATGCAAGCTGGCAATCGGTTTGCGGGTCACGGTGGAGCAGCGCGGTGCTGCCTGCTCGACATCGGCGGAATGGAAGCGAAAACGTAGCGTTGCTCAGGTTCTGGCGCGATTCGCCGATCTTCACTGTGCTGACATGACGGCCTTGGCGAGCGAGCAGTTGCAGCTTCGATTCCTGAGTATTCGCAAACAGGAGGGCGCGGACGCCGTGGCTCAGCGGGTGGGGGATTACACCGCGAGCCACACGTGACCGATGAAGCCAGCCCCTCGCCGCGGGCAGCCGAGGTGCCAACGAGCGCTCCCGTGCTCATGTTGGTGCGCGTGGGGGAGCGCTGGTTCGGCATCCCCACGCAGGCGATTCGCGAGGTGGCCCTCAAGGGCGCCGTGACCCGCGTCCCGAGTGCGCCGCGCCAGGTGTTGGGCATTGCCAATCTGCGCGGCTCTCCGGTGCCCGTGGTGAGCCTGGAGCAACTGGTGGGTGCACCCGGGCAGGCGCGCGACACGACGGCCGTGCTGCCGCGGCTGGTGGTCGTGCAGGCGAGTGAATACGAAGTGGCCCTGGTCGTCGACGAGATCCGCGGCATCGTCGAACCCGTCGCGCCGCTCATCCTGCGCGATGAAAGCGGCGAGCGCCCGGCCTTCATGCGCGAGGCGCTGGTCTGGCAGGGCGAGACGATTCTCTTGCTCGATATCCCCGCGCTCGTCATCGCGGCCGCGGGCCTGGCGGAAGGGAGCGCCTGATGATGGTCAACGGTCTGCGTGCCAAGCTGATCCTCGCCTATGCGGGCGTCATCGCCCTCTTCACCGGGATCTTCGCCTGGTACCTCCTGTACCAGCAGGAGAGCATCTCGGCCGCGGCGCTGGAGACTCGGGCCCGCGGGATGAGCGGCGTGCTGGCCAAACTGGTGGCACCCGCCGTCGAGTTCGACGACCACGCCGCGGCCGACAACGCGGTGGTTGCTCTACGGGGCCACGCCGATCTCCGCTACGTGGCCATCCTGAAGCCCGGCGGCGAGGTGTTCCTGCACCACGGCACCGCGGGGGCCGGCGAGAGTGAGTACCTGGAGAACACCCGCGTCGAACGGGTGGTGCGGCCGAACGGCGCCGGCGGGCTCATGCACGTGCTGGTGCCCCTGGTCAGCAAGGGCAATGCCCTGGGAACCTTGGTGGCCGGCTTCTCGCGCAAGTCCATCGACGACGCCAGCCGCATCAACAAGGTGGCCGTCTTGGTTGGCGCGGCTCTCGTCCTGCTGATTGGCATCGCGGTGGCGTGGCTCATCTCAGGCTCCATCGCACGGCCCATCTTGGAGGTGGCCCAGCGTCTGACCCAGTTGTCGCAGGACATGGTGGGGGCGGCGCGCAATCAGGAGACCCAGGGCACGCAGCAGGCCACGGGCATCGAACAGACACGTCAGGCCCTGGAGACCGTGTTGGCCTCCGCCCAACAGATCGCCGAGCGGTCGAGCGCGGTGCTGGGCAACGCGGAGCGCACGGTGAACGGAAACCGCGACGTGGCCCATCGGATCAAGGAGCTGAATGATCACGCCGAGAAGGTGGCCGAGATCCTGGCGGCCATCATGCAGGTGGCGGATCGCACCGACCTGCTGGCGCTCAACGCGGCCCTGGAGGGGACCAAGGCGGGAGAGGCGGGGCGGGGATTCACGCTGGTGGCCGCCGAGATGCGCCGGCTGGCCGAGAGCGTGATGGAATCGGTGGCCAGCATTCGCCGCCTGATGAACGACATGCGCGCGGCGTCTCAGTCGGCCGTGCAGGCCGGCCAGGAGGGCATCGCCCGGTCCGAAGAGACCACGCGCTCGGCGCGCGACATCGCCCTGGTCACGCAACAGCAGCGCAAGGCCACCGAACAGGTGGGGCACAGCATGGATGACATGGCGGCCACCGTGTCGAGCGCCATGACGAGCACGCGGCGAACGGCGGCCAACGCGGCGGAGTTGGTCGATGCGGCCTTGCGGCTCGATCGCCTGGTGGGCCGCGGGAAGCTGAGGGCCCCGATTCGCGCGCCATCCGCGAGTGAGAGCCTGCCCGACGGGACCGCGCGGTGAGACCATGGCGGGCGATCCAGCAGCACGGCGTCAGCGGCGCATAGAGGCCTTCCGACAGGTCGCGGCCGAGCGGGTGGGGCGCCTTCACCTCTCGTGGATCGACTTCGAGAGCAAAGGCGGGGATGCCGCGGCCTTCTTGCGCGAGAGCCACACCCTCAAGGGCGAGGCGAGTCTGATCGGCTTCGCGCAGATCTCCCATCTGGTCCACGCGTTGGAGGGTTACGTGAAGTGGCTGCGCACCCGGGCCGAGCGCAGCCAGCCCCAGGCCGGGGATCGGGTGATACGCGCCTTGGAGCTGGTGGGTCGCATGGTCCAGGCCGAGCCGGAGGCTGAATCGGCGGAGGCGGCGGCGTGGCTGGCCGAGATTCAGGCGCTCGTATCCGTTCAGAGCAAGGCGGACGAGGGAAAGCCAGCGAGTGCGCCGCCCACGCGCGTGACCGCGTCCTCGCATCGAGAGGTGCGCGTCGCCGCGGAGAAGATCGATCGGCTGCGTCGGGCTGTTTCGGATGTGCTGCTCTCGCACGTGCGAGCTCGCCAGTTGGCGCGAGAGCTGCGCCATGTTCGCGACATGGCCGTGGAGGTTCAGAGCCTGGCCTTATGCGCGCACGACGAGGAATTGGACCACCGCTGCGCCCGCGTGGTGAACGGGCTCACCAGCCTGGAGGCCAAGCTGCGCGACGAGAGTCACTCCCTGGCACGCGCGGTGGCGGAGATCGATGGCGCCACACGCGAGCTGCGTATGACCCCGCTGTGGACGCTCTTCGAGCGCTTCCCCGTGCCCATGCGCGCGTTGGCCCGATCCCTGGGGCGGCAGGTGCGGCTGGATACGGTGGGCGATCAGGTCGAGGTTGACAAGACGCTGCTGGAGATGCTCGAGGAGCCGCTGCTCCACCTCCTGCGCAACGCCATCGATCACGGCGCCGAAGATCCGAGCGTGCGGCTGGCCGCGGGCAAGCCCGTGGAGGTGAGCTTGCGTCTGCACGCCAGCATCACCGGACAGCGCCTGCATCTGCAGGTGTCGGATGACGGCGCGGGCATCGACGCGCGGGCGATTCGGCAGCGCGCGCTGGAGCTCAACCTCATCGACGAGAGCGTGGCCGAGCTGAGCTCGGAGCGCGATCTGCTGCGCACCATCTTCGCGGCGGGCTTCTCCACGCGCCGCCAGGCGACCGAGATCTCCGGGCGGGGCATCGGACTCAACGTGGTCCTCGACGTGGTCGAGGGCCTGGGTGGCACGGTGGAGATCTCCACGCAGGTCGGCCAGGGCACGACGTTTCACATCGAGGTGCCGGTCTCGGTGGCCATCTCGCGCGTGGTTCTCTTTCGCGTGGGCATGGGGACCTATGGCCTGCCCGCCTCGTCGCTGCGCGCCCTGGTCGACGCGCGCGCGCTACGGGCCGCCGATAGCGCCGACGGACCCGCCGTGTACTTCGGGGGCATGGTGATACCCGTCCTGGACCTGGTGCCCGCCCTCGACGAAAGGCGCGGCAGCGGCACGCCCACACGCATGATGATCGCCCAGAGCGGGGCGGATCTGGTGGCCCTGCGCGGCAGCAGCGATCACCTGGAGCGCGAGGTGGTTCTCAAGCCGCTGGGTAAGTTCTTCGAACGCCAGCCGCTCGTCACCTCGGCGGTGGCCCTCGAAGATGGAACCCTGGCCGTGGTGCTCAAGGCCACCGAGTTGGTCCTGCTGGCGCGGCGCCAGCGAGAGGCGGCGCGGAACCAGAAGGGTGGGCAGGCGGCCGTGGCCGAGGGAGCCGGGCGCGTGGCCCTGGTCACCGACGATTCGCCCGTGGTGCGCGACATCATCGCCGAGGCCCTGCGTTCCTACGGCCTGCAGGTCCTGGTGGCCAGCGACGGCGAAGAGGCGCTGGCCGTGTTGGCCGAGCAGCCGCGGGTGGACGTGATCGTGACCGACATGGATATGCCCAGACTCGACGGGCTGGGACTGGTGCGGGCCGTGCGCCAGATAGAGAGGATCCGGCAAGTCCCTGTGGTCGCGGTGTCCATGCGGGGCAGTGAGGCCGAGCGGCGGGCCGCGACGGACGCGGGCGTGCAGGCCTTCATCGACAAGAGCGACTTCAACCAAGCTGTCCTCTGGCAGACCATTTCACCCCTGGTGCACAAGTCATGAAGACACGTGTGCTGGTGGTCGACGATTCTCCGCTCATCCGGGCCGTGCTGCGTGACACCTTCGAGTGCTGCCGCGATTTGGAGGTCGTGGGAGAGGCCGGCGACGGCGAAGAGGCGCTGGAGATGGTCAAGCGTCTGCGCCCGGACGTGGTCACCATGGACGTGCTCATGCCGGTCATGGATGGCAAGGTGGCCACCCAACGCATCATGCGCGAGTGCCCCACGCCCATCGTGGTCGTGGCCCGCGATGGCGGCGATGCGGCGGCGCTGGCCCTGGACGCCCTGGCCTGGGGGGCCCTGGAGGCGTTCCCCAAGCCGGCCAATGGGTTTGACGACGCCGCGGCGCGGGCGTTGACCGAGATCGTGGTGCGCGCGGCCACCGCGCCTCACGCCCCGCTGCCGCGGACCGCGTCGACGCGCGACGGGCGCATCCGGGTTCTCATCGTGGACGATTCGGCCTTGATACGCGCGGCCCTGCGGGCCGTGGTGTCGGCCCAGTCCGATATGGAAGTCGTGGGCGAGGCGGCCGACGGGATGAGCGCCGTGGCCTTGGCCGCCCAACTGCGTCCCGACGTCATCACCATGGATCTCATCATGCCCATGATGGACGGCGCGGAAGCCATCGTGCGCATCGTGCAGGACTCGCCCGCCGGGATCCTGGTGGTGGCCGGGGAGACCGGGCTGGTCCACGGCCCCGCCCTGCGCGAGGCAGCCCGCGGCGCTCTGGAGGTCTTCCGCAAGCCGCCCGAGGGCCTGGACGAACGCAGCGCACGCGATCTGTTGGCCGCGGTCCGGCGCTTGGCCAAGGCGTGGCGCTCGCTGGCCGGCTCGAAGAGCGCGCGCCACCAGCCGCCGGTTCGTGCCGTCGAGGTGGCCGCCATCGGCGTGGTGGGCTCCACCGGCGCGCCGCGCGTGCTGCGCGAGCTGCTCTGCGGTCTGCCCAGCGACTTCCCCGTGCCCGTGGTGGTTGCCCAGCACACGCAGCGCGGACTCGTGCCCGCGCTGGCCGACTGGTTGGCCTCCTGCTGCTCGCTGACCGTGCGCCTGGCTCGCGGCGGCGACGTGCTGGCTTCCGGTCTCGTGGTGCTGGCCCCCGATGATCTGCACACCGAGGTGGCCGTGGGTGGTCGCGTGGAGCTGCGCGGGGGCGACCCCGTGGACGGATTTCGCCCGTCAGGCACGGTGCTGCTGCGCTCGTTGGCCGCCTCTTTCGGTCGGCGCGCCTTGGGCGTGGTCCTGTCGGGCATGGGCAGCGACGGGGCCGACGGCCTGGGCGCCATCTACGCCGCGGGCGGAACAGCCGTGGTGGAGGACCCTTCTACCGCCGTGGTGGCTGGAATGCCCGATCGCGCCTTGGCCCGTGCCACGGGCGCCTACGTGGTGCGCGCCGATCGCCTGGCCCGCCTGCTCATAGAGTTGGTCGGCGCCTCGCGCCCCCGCTGATTCGCTCCCCGGCGAATCGCCTCCAGGCTGACGGAGCCTTGGCAAGCAGGGACGATATACTCCGCCGCGCTCCTCATGCTCGACCAGCTCTTTCGCATCGTCATCCGCGCCCTGTTGTGGCTGCGTTATCGCATCTCCGTTCGGGGGCTGGAACGCATCGCTCCGCGCGACGGGCGCGGCGTCCTCATCCTGGCCAATCATCCGGCGCTCATCGATCCCATCATCCTGATGACCGTGCTGTGGTCGCGTTTTCGGCCGCGCGTGTTGGCCGACCGTGCCCAGGTGCGCCGGCCGGGCATCCGCTTCTTGGCGCGACGGGTACGGGCGCTGGAGATCGCGGACATGGCCAAGGAGGGCCGGGGTGCCCGCGAGCAGGTGGAGGCCATCATTCAGGCCAGCGCCGCCGCCTTGCGCGCCGGCGAGTCGCTGCTGCTCTACCCGGCGGGACGCATCTATCGCCAACGTCACGAGGATCTGGGCGGCAACAGCGCGGTCGAGCAACTCCTGCGCGCGGTGCCCGACGTGCGCGTGGTGCTGGTGCGAACGGTGGGGCTTTGGGGCTCGAGCTTCTCGCGCGCCTCGGGTAAGCCCCCCGAGGTGCTGGCGGCCTTGCGCCGCGGTCTGTGGGGGCTCATCAAGAGCGGGATCTTCCTGGCCCCACGGCGCGAGGTGGATATCGAAGTCGAGGAGCCCGCTGATCTGCCGCGCACCGCTGACCGTACGGTGATCAACCGTTACCTGGAGTCCTTCTACAACCAGGGGGCGGCGGGCAGCACCTACGTTCCCTATTCGTTGTGGGAGGGCGGCGGCGTGCGCTGGCTGCCCGAGCCGGTCATCGGCGGCGAGCCCAGCCGCAACCGGCGCATCCCCGCGGCCACCCGTGAGACCGTGACCGAGCACCTGCGCCAGGCGAGCGGCGTGGCGCCCACCGACGATCGCCAGAGGCTGGCCCACGACCTGGGCCTGGACAGCCTGGCGCGCGTGGAGATTCAGGCCTGGATCGAGAAGGAATTCGGGTATCCGCAGCCCGAGAGCGACGCCCTGGAGACGGTGGGCGATGTGATGCGGGCGGCGGTGGGCGAGGCGGTGGGCACGGGTCACAGCGAGCCCAAGCCCGTGGCACGCGCCTGGTTCGAGACCGCCGCTGCCACGTGCCTGCCTCCCACCATGCCCGCGGGTGACAGCCTGACCAACGTCTTTCTGGCCATGGCCCGTCGCTGCCCGTCGCAGGTGGTGATCGCCGACCAGCAGAGCGGGGCGCGCACCTACCGGGATCTCGTGACCGCGCTGCTGCTCCTGCAGCCCGTGTTCGCCAAGCTGCCGGGCCAGTTCGTGGGCATCATGCTGCCCGCCTCGGTGGCCGCCAACGTGGCGACTTTGGCCGCTCTCTTCGCGGGCAAGACGCCCGTGATGGTCAACTGGACCACCGGGCCTCGCGGCGTGATGCATGGCCTCGGACTGCTCGACGTGCGCGCCGTGGTCACCGCGCGCCGCTTGGTCACCCGCCTCGAGGCGGAGGGGTTCGGCGAAGTGCCCGGCTTCCTGGATCGCATGGTGTATCTGGAGGACATGGCGGCGCGTTTCTCCCTGCCGGCCAAGCTGGGGGCGGCCCTGCGCGCCCGCTTGGGGCTCTTTGGCGGGTTGGCCGAGGCGCGCAGTCCCGAGATCGCGGCCGTGCTCTTCACCAGCGGCTCCGAGACCGTGCCCAAGGCGGTGCCGCTCACGCAGCAGAATCTGCTGACCAATATCCGCGATGCCCTGGCCGTGATCCCGCTGCGTACCGACGATGCCTTGTTGGGGATTCTGCCGCCGTTCCACTCATTCGGCCTCACGGTGGGCGCGCTCCTGCCCATGCTGTGCGGCCTGCGCACCGTGTATCACGTCAACCCGAACGAATCGGCCACGCTGGCCGCCCTGGTCGAGGCCTATCGGGCCACCGTGGTGGTGGGCACGCCGACCTTCATCGGCGGCCTCGTGCGCGCGACCCGCGAGGGCCAGTTGCGCACCCTGCGGCTCACGGTCACCGGCGCCGAGAAGTGTCCGCCCCACGTGTACGACGCCCTGGAGAAGACCTGCCCCAAGCTCACCGTGCTGGAAGGTTACGGTGTCACCGAGTGCTCGCCCGTGGTGTCGTGCAACCGTCCCGAGAAGCCCAAGCGCGAAACCATCGGGGTGCCGTTTCCCTCGGTGGAGCACGCCATCATCGATCCCGAGTGTGGCAAGCCCACGCCGTGTGGTCAGCGGGGCATGCTCCTCGTGCGCGGCCCGAGCGTGTTTGGTGGGTATCTGCATTACGAGGGGCCGTCGCCCTTCGTGCCCTATGCGGGCAAGCAGTGGTATCGCACGGGCGATCTGGTCAGCGAGGATTCGGATGGCGTGCTCACCTTCTGCGGGCGCCTGAAACGTTTCGTCAAGATTGGTGGTGAGATGATCCCGCTGCCGGCCGTGGAGGCCGCGCTGGAGGCCAAGCTGCAGCCCGCGGACAACCCGGATGCGCCCTGCCTGGCCGTCGAAGCCACGGCCGACGAGGAACACCCCGAACTGGTGCTCTTCACCACCCTGGCCGTGGACCGCGAGGTCGCCAACCGCTGCCTGCGCGAGGCCGGGCTGTCGCCGCTGCACAACATCCGTCGCGTCGTCCACGTCGAGGCCTTGCCCCTGCTGGGCACCGGCAAGAGCGACTATCGCGCCCTCAAGGCCTTCCTGGTCGACGGCAAGTGGGCCTGATGTGCGGCGATGAGCGCGTGACGATTCGCGTTCGCGTTCGAGTTCGAGCGAAGCCCATCTCAACGCGAACAGTCGAAGGCGTTGCCCTGCCTTGTCCGCGCCTTCCCAGGTGCGTGGGGGTAGGTGTTGCCCAAAGTGATTGGTTCGACACGGTCGCCCACTCAAACCTTCCAGACAGCCGGCGAGAGCGAGTTATCTATGACGAAGCAGCACAGCAATCTTGGGGTCCGCGAGCGTGCGTGGCTGACAGCCGCGTTGTCCATCTTCCTGCTCTCCGGGTGTGAGCTGTTTGCCACCGAGAACAACGGCAGTGGCAGTCCTGACGAGACATCGCAGAACACCGATACGAAGGATCCCACGGTGACGAGCACCTCCAGCGGCAGTGGCACTGGGGGAGGGGGCGGTGGCGGCGGCGGCTCGGGCGGCAACCCGACCCAAAGCGCGACCTCCTCGAATACCCGGTCGAATACCGGATCGGGCACGGGGAGCAAGACCCAGAGCACCACCTCGTCGGTGACCAAGACCAACACCAGCACGGGGACCGGCACGGGCACGGGCAGCAAGACGAACACGAGTAGCGCGACGGCCAGCAAGACCGTGACATCCGGCACCACGATCACCCAGTGCCAGACGGTCACGTTTGCCACCAAGGCCGCGACGGGCACGACCAAGGTGACCCCGATCAGCGGCGGCACCCAGGGCGAGGCATCGCGCTACTGGGATTGCTGCAAGCCGACCTGCAGTTGGAAGCAGAACGTGAGCACCAGCTCGCCAGCCCCTAGCTGTTCTCAGTCCAACCAGGTCATGAGCGACGCCAGCACCCAGAGTGCCTGTGCGGGCGGCAGCGCCTTCGCGTGCTACAGCTTCGTCCCCTGGGACGTGAGCCCCACACTGTCGTACGGATGGGCGGCCGTGCAAGCGAACGACGGCGCAGCCGCGGGCAAGTGCGGTCACTGTTACCAGCTCGACTTCACCGGCGAATCGACTAACCCCGGCGATTGGGCGACGGGTTGTGAGGCGCTGAAGGGCAAATCCATGATCGTGCAGATCATGAACACTGGCGCCGACGTCAAGGCCAACCAGTTCGACCTTCTCATCCCGGGCGGCGGCGTCGGTCTGTACAACGCCTGCACGCAGCAGTGGGGAACGTCCTCTCTCGGGGCGCAGTACGGCGGCTTTCTGGCGGACCTGAGCAACAACGGCTGCGGCCGCTGCACGTATGTGACCGACGTCGAGCAGAAGGGCGGCGTTCAGGCCTGCATCCTGCGTCAGTGCCGAAATGCCTTCGGCAACAAGCCCGACCTCGTTGCGGGCTGTGAATGGTTCGTGCGTTGGTTCAACGCCGCCAACAACCCCAAGGTGGTCTACAAAGAGGTCACCTGCCCGACAGAGCTGACCGACAGGTCGAAGATGAAGCTGTAGTCCAGCAGGCCGCGGGGCGGCTCCCGGCTGCCCCGCGACGTCACGGCGAACGCCCCGCTACTTGCGGTAGCGGCGAACCAGGAAAAGCGCGAGGCCGACTGCCGCGAGCAGCAGGTGCCAGGCGCGCGGGCCGGCGACCAGCAGGCTGCCCAGGATGAACAGCCCTGACACCAGGGCGATGCCCGTCGGCCAGCCGATGCGCACGCGGCATGACTCGTCGATCTCCTGCGCGTCGCGCTTCATGAGGGTGCGCCACAAGGTGATTTGCTGACCCGCGTGCATGGGGCGCCGGTTGAGCTCGGCCACCACCATGTCTTCGAACGCGGCCTGCGCGACGTCCTGGCGCGCCCGCTCGTCGACGGCTGCCGGTGGCGGGGCAGACTGGGTGGGCGGCGGATCGAGAACAGCCGGGGCTTTCTCCCCGGGGCCCAGTACGGCATCGAAGCGGCTGCTGGCGTGGGAGCGCGCCGCCGCGGGCGCGGGCGCGCGGCGCGGGCCCTCCAGCTGGCGGAAGCGATCCATCTTGGCCATGGGCTAGGCGAGGCGAGAGAGGTTGGCGATCTGATCGCTGGGTGCGGGCGAGGCGCGTCGGGTGCGGCTGCGCGCCCAGTCGCGCAGGCGGTCGATGTCCTCGCGCATGGTCACGGCCAGCGGCAGGGTTTCCTCGACGGCGTTGGCCACGTGTCGATGCTCCAGCTCGACGCCCTCGGCGAAGGCGGCGTACAGGCCACCGATTACGGCCTGCTCGATCTCCGCGCCGCTGAAGTTGTCGGCCCGCCGGGCCAAATCGAGCAGATCGAAGGACTCGGGTTTGCGGCGCAGGCGCTGGATGTGGATGCCGAAGATTTGCGCCCGCTCGTCGGCGGTGGGCAGATCGATAAAGAAGATCTCGTCGAACCGGCCCTTGCGCAGCAACTCGGGAGGTAGGGCGTCGATGCGGTTGGCGGTGGCCACCACGAACACAGGCGCTGTCTTTTCCTGCAGCCAAGTGAGGAAGGTGCCGAACACGCGCGCGGTCACGCCGCTGTCCGTGTTGCCCGACGAGGAAATGCCCGACAGCCCCTTCTCCAATTCGTCGACCCACAGCACGGCGGGCGCGATGCTCTCGGCCACGCGCATGGCCTTGCGCATGTTCTCCTCGGACGAGCCCACGAAGCCGCTGAAGATACGGCCCATGTCCAGCCGGAGCAGGGGCAGGTTCCATTGCGAGGCCACGGCCTTGGCGGTGAGGCTCTTGCCGCAGCCTTGCACACCGAGGAGCAGCAGCCCCTTGGGCGCGGGCAGGCCGAACTGACGGGCGCGTTCGCTGAAGGCGGCGGTGCGCTGATCGAGCCAGCGCTTCAGATTCTCCAGGCCCCCGATGCTCTTCAGGCTCTCGCTCGACGAGTAGTATTCGAGCAGGCCGCTCTTGCGGATGAGCTGCCTCTTCTCGGCCAGCACGCGTTGAATGTCGTTGGCGTCCAGTCGCTGGTCCGAGGCGATGGCTTTGGCGAAGGCGTTCTCCGCCTCGGACAGGGTGAGGCCCAGGGCCGCCTTGAGCAGCGGCTCGACCTCTTCGTTGCGCAGATCGATGACGGCCTTCTTACCCTGGCGGATCACGGTCACGATCTCGCGCAGCAGGGCCAGGAGGTCCTCGATGGTGGGCAGGGGCATGTCCAGCACCGTGACTTCCTTCTCCAACTCGGGCGGGATGCTCAGCACGGGTGAGACCAAGACCACGGTGGTGAAGGTGCTCTTGAGGGCGTGGGCCAACTCGCGTGTGCGCCGGATGACCGCGGCGTCGCGCAAGAAGGAATGGAAGTCCTTGAGAACCACAAGGGCCGGCTCGCCCAGCTTCTCCACCGCGGCCAGGGCCTCGCCCGGGTCGGTGGGCCCGGCCTTGGTGGCGGGCCGATCCTTGTCGATGCGACGCAGGCCGCGCGTCACGGACCAGTCGTAGAAGGCCTTGCCGTGCGACTCGGCCAGCCGGACCAGCAGGTCGTCGGCCCGCTGCTCCTCCGAGGTCACCACGTAGATAAGCGGGTAACGCGCTCTGATGAGAACGTCCAATTCTTGGACGAATGCGGAGGCCGCGGGGCCCGATACACGATCAGTCACGAGTCCTCGATTATGCGCCGGCGGGCGCCGCCCCGGAAGGCGCGCTCGCAACGGGCGGTGCGCGAGCGAGCCGTCCTCAAGTTGGCGCCGCGAACAGACGACGAGATGGTGAAAGGGCCCCCCGATTGGGCTGCGGTGGAACCGGAACGGGCGCGGGGGCCACGCTCCCGAGGGAGGCTCGTTTGAAACGTCGAGCTCGCCAGACGCGTTCGCCTGCCGTACAAGGTCATGCTTGGTTTGGAGCCCCGCACGCGGAGGCTTGGCGAACGGGCTCCCGAAAGGGACACGAGGCTGCCGCATGAGCGCCGACCCCGACAGGATTGGCCCGCCGGCCCTCGCCACGACGGGAGAGAGGCCCGCACCTCGGTCCGCGGCGTTGCTGCGCGTCCGCTTCCTGCTCGAACAGCTCCAGGCCGCGGTCGACGAGGCCGTGTCGCTGGAGACCAGCGAGGACGAGAGTGAGGCAGGCTTGACCGAGTGCGAAGCCGAGCGACGCGCGCTGAGCGGACGGCTCGACGAGGTGGAGCGCCAGATCGGCTCCTTGATGGCGCTTTACGTAGCCACCTATCAGCTCCACGCGTCGCTCGACCCCCTGGAGGTCCAGTCCACGATCGGAGAGGTCGCGCTCAACCTCATCGGGGCCCGGCAGTTCGTGCTGCTGCTGCGGGATGAGGATAGGCAAGAGTTCGAGGTCGCGTCCGTGCAGGGCGATGTGGATACGACCTGGGCGCAGGCGGCGCGCTATGCGGGCGGCGATCCGCTCATCGACCGCGCGCTGGCCGACGGTCAGCCTCGCTTCGGTCCGATGGAGGGTTCGAATGTCCTGGCTGCCGTGCCCTTGCGCGTGCAAGACGTGACCATGGGCGTGTTGGTGGTCTTGGCTCTCGCGCCACACAAGGCGGGATTCGAGAAGGACCAACGTGAGCTGTTCGAGCTCCTCGGGGCGCACGCCGCATCGGCGTTGTTCGCCGCGCGCGAATACACGAACACGGCGCGCAAGCTGCGCACCCTGGAAGGCCTGATGGCCTTGGTGAAACAGCGATGAGTCTGCAGGGGCGCATCGAGGATGTGACGGTGGCGGACGTCATGCAGCTCATCCGCGTGGGCGGGCACTCGGGGACGCTGTCCGTGCGCGCGGGCGAGTTGGAGGCCCTGATCGGGTTCGAGCGCGGTCGCATCGTCAGCGCCTGGCGGCCCCAGTCGCAGCGCCTGGGCGAGTTGCTGCTCTCGGCGGGCCTCATCGACCAGCACGCGTTGGCGCAGGCGCTGCAACTGCAAGAGAGCGAGCGACCGCGGCGCACCATCGGCCAAATCCTGACCCGTATGAATGTGATCTCGCCCGAAGCCATCCGCGCTGCGCTGGCCCTGGAGATCGAGCGCGTGGTCACGCAGATCCTGTCCTGGCCCGCGGGCACCTTCGAGTTCGCGCTCGACGATCTGACACCCGTCGTCGAGGTCACGCGCTTCACGGGCGCGCCCAAGGTCGATCTGGACACCCAGCAGGTCCTCCTCGGCGCCCTGCAGGCGATGGCGGAGCGGACTGCACAGGCCGAGTTGGGGCCGCCCGAGGAGGCGGAGGTGGAGCCGTCCGATCTGCTGATCGAAGACGCGAGCCCAGAGGAGTCGGGCGCGCGCGGCCAGCCCTGGTCCGAAGCGAAGCGGGGCGAGCCTGGCGTGCCAGACATGGCCGCGTGTCCACCCGAGCCGCTGGCCTCGGCGGCCCAGGACACATCGCCCGTGTGGCCGCAGCGACCGCGCTTCCAGTTGGTGTCCTCCGACGCGGAGCTGCTCGCGGCTCTCAACCAGGCCCTGGCCGATGATGGTGATCATGTCACCACGGTGGCCCTGCGCGACGCGGGGGTTTCCTTGCTGGGCGAGCCGCCGCCCATCGTCGTGGTGGACCTGCGCAATCAGGCGCCCAGTCTGGACGCCGTCGCGGCCTTGTGTCGCGCGCGGCCGCGAGCCTCGGTGATCGCCGTGCTCGAAGGAAGGACGTCGCTGCGCGAGTTGTACAACGCGGGCGTGGTGTCCATCTGCTCGGCGGGGGCGGACACGGTGGCCGCCTGCATGCTGAGCGTGGCGCGGCAGCGCAGGTACCTTTCGAACGAGCACGCGGTGGCCGAGGGCGTGCGGGCCAGCTTCGCGCGTCTGCATCGGATCATCGCCGATCTGCGCTCGGGACTGTTGTCCACCTCGGTGTCGCTCAACCTGCTGCACGTGTTGGCGGAATCCATCGACCGCGGCGTGTTGCTGGTCCCCGAACGGGATCGGCTGGTTGCCGCGGGGGCCTTCGGGCAGACCGCCTCGGGCGAATCGCTGGCCGAGCGAACGCGGAACCTGAGCTGCCCCGTGGGCGAGGAGGGCGTGCTGGCCGCGTGTCTGTCCGACAGCCACACACGTCGCACGAGCTACGAGGTGGCTGGCCTGCCACCGGTTTTCGCGGCCGTGGTGGATCCCCCGGTCAGCGGTGAGATCGTGGTCCTCCCCGTTCCGGGCAGCGAGCGGGTGATCGCCGTCGTCTACCTCGACAATGGCGCGCGCGATCGTCCCCTGGCCGACATCGAGATCTTCGAATTGGCCGCCTTCCAACTCGGGCTGGCGCTGGAGAACGAGGTCCTGCGCAGCGGAAGCACGGTACGCCCGCCCTTGCGCAAGATGGGCTGAGTCGGACTACCGCTTGCCCGGAGCCGGTGCGCCCCCGCCGCCCTTGCGGAAGCGTTTCCACACCACGCTGTCCAGGGACCAGCGTCCGCAACCGAGCAGCAGCAGGGTCATGCTGCCCGCGAAATAGAGAATTCCCACTTCGCGCGCCCTCCACGGCAAGCCGGCGTCCAGCGCGAACAGGGTCAAGCCGACCTGAAAGGCGAGCAGGAGAGCGGCGAAGCGACCGAGCAGGCCCAGGGTGACCAGGATGCCGCCCGCGAATTCGGCCGCCACGGCCAGGAGCAGGCTGTAGCGGCTACCGATGTGCAGCGGGTCCGGGAAGCTGGCCAGCTTGTCCGAGTAGTTGCGGACCTTATCGAAGCCGTGCAGCCAAACCATGGGGATACCGACCCCCGCACGTAGGATGAGCAACCCGAGGTTGGAGAAGGTTTCCTTATTGAGGCGCGCCACGCCGGGAAGTTGACACAACCGGCCCCCCTCCCCCAAAAAAAGGCGCTATCCGCGTTTGAGTGCGGCGCTGATTCCGGCGAGGGTGGGTAGGGCGGTGCGCGAGCCGAGCGTGCGGCAGGTGAGACCGGCGGCCGCGTTGGCGAAGGGCAGGGCCCGCTCCAGCGGCCAACCCTTGAGTTGGGCGTAGGCAAAGGCACCGCAGAAGGCGTCGCCCGCCCCGGAGGTATCGGACACAGGCACGGCGATGCTCTCCTGCTCCACCAGCTTGTTACCCTCCAAGGCCACCGCGCCCGCCTCACCTTGGGTAACCACGGCCACGCGTGCGCCCAGTCGGGTGATCTCGCGCAGACAGCGTTCCATGTCGTCCGAGGGGGCCAGCTCCGTGGCGAACCGTTCGGAGCCGATCACGATGTCTGCCAAGGAGAGCAACTCGCCCATGCCCCCGGAAAGCTGGGAGGCGTTGAGCAGCACGGGAATCTTGAGTGCCCGTGCCCTCTCGGCGACCGCGGCCTGCAGGGCGGGGCGGGAGCCATCGAGACAGACCAGACTGGCCCCCTCCAGCAGCGAGGTGGGCAGCTTCTTGGGATCGGGCGGCGTGACGTTGCCGCGCGAGAGAAGGATGCGGCGCCTGCGCGACTGCTCGTCGATCTGAATGATCGAGACGGGCGAGACCTTGCCGCGCTCCACACCCACCTGCTTCGCGTCGATGCGCAGTTCCCTCAGGCTGCGCAGGATGAAGCGGCCGAAGTCGTCGTCGCCCACGCGGCCGAAGTAGCGCCCCGCCACGCCCAGCGACGAGAGCACGGCCAAGATGTTGGTGGCCGAACCGCCGGCTTGCATGCTGAAGACCGAGACGTCCACCAGGCGAAGCTCCGAGCGCGGCACCTCCACGAAGAGGTCCACGGTGGCCAGGCCGACGCCGACCACGACCGGGGGCGTCCGCTTTCGTGCGGCGCGCGGCCGAGGGCTGGTTCTGCCTTTCTGCTTCGCCAAGGGGGCCATCGTACCACCGTGGGCCAGCCAGGTGGCCCGCGCGTCTCGAACCCGCCGCGTCTGCGCCGCCGCGTCATGGAGAAGCGTTCCGCATCGCGGTGCGTCGCGCGCCTGCGGGCCTCGGCCGTTCAATTTTGGTGTATGGTCCGCCGCGACGCGGGTCAGTCCGCGGCAAAACCGAGCACGAGGAACCATGGTCAACATCAAGAGGATATGCGGGGCGGCCTTGGCCGCGTTCCTGGCGTGGGCACCGCAGGCGGTCGCTCAGGAGGCCAGCGGGCTGTCACTCGATCGCTTTCAGCCGTCCATGGCTGGGGATCGGTTCTTCGGTGTGGAGGGTGGGGATCCGGGCGGCCACGCCTTGCCTCGCCTCATGTTGCTGGGCGACTACGCCTATCGCCCGCTGAGCCTCTACGCCGAGAAAGACGACGAGCGCCTGGGCGACTTGGTCGGCAATCAGTTGCTGGTGCACCTGGTGGGCGGCGTGACCCTCTGGGATCGCCTGCTCATCGGCGCGGACATGCCGCTGACCCTGGTGAACAACGGCGACGAGGTCAACGGGTTCGAGGCCCCGTCGGGGGCGGCGGCCGGCGACCTACGCGTCGACCTGCGGCTGCGCCTTTTGGGGGCGGCACGCTCGTTGGCTACCCTGAGCCTGGGCGCCCACGTCTTTCTGCCCACGGGTGACAAGGACAAGCTGTCCGGCGCGGGCGACGTGCATGGCTCGCCGGTGGTGATCCTGGCCGGCGAGGACGACAGCTTCGCCTATGCCTTGAATGCGGGCGTGGACATCCGCAAGAAGAGCGGCCTCGCCTTTGCCGCCGAGTTGGGAACCCAACTCACGTTCGGCGGTGCCGTCGGCCTCTTGCTTGCCGATCGCATGCTGCAGATCGGACCGGAGTTGTACGGAAGCACGGTGATGGTGGGCAGCGACAGCTTCACCAAGGAGACCACCAACCTGGAAGGTATCCTGGGGGCGCGCATGCGCGTGTCCGAGTTCGTGTTCGGCGCGGGCGCCGGGCCAGGCTTCACGCGTGGGGTGGGCACGCCCGCCCTGCGCGCGGTGGCCTCGGTGGCCTGGGTGCCCGAACCGCGCAAGCCTCTGCCGCCGCCGCCGCCGCCGCCCGTGAGGAAGGTGGTCAAGCCCGCGGACCGGGATCGCGATCGTATTCCCGACATCAAGGACGCCTGTCCCGACGTTCCCGGCGTGCCCAGCGAGGATCCGGACAAGAACGGCTGCCCGCCCGATCGCGACGGCGACGGCATCATCGATTCGAGGGACGCGTGCCCGGACATCAAGGGCGTGGCCAGCGAAGACCCCGAGCAGAACGGTTGCCCGCCCGACACGGACGGCGACGGCATCCGCGACGACAAGGACGCCTGCCCGAACGAGAAGGGCGTGGCTGACGAGGATCCGACGAAGAACGGCTGCCCCAAGGCGGTGCGCGTGACGGAGAGCGAAATCGTCATTCTGGAACAGGTGCAGTTCAAGACGGGCAGCGCGCAGATCCTCCCGGCCAGCGACGATCTGCTCACGCAGGTGGCCGCGGTGCTCAACGAGCACCCCGAGATCAAGCAGATTGAGGTCCAGGGGCACACGGACAGCCGGGGCGGCAAGACCTACAACCAGAAGCTGAGCGAGCGGCGTTCGGCCGCGGTGAAGAAGTGGCTCGTGGAGAGGGGCCAGATCGAGGCGGCTCGTCTCGAATCGCGCGGCTACGGCCTGACCCAGCCCATCGATGACAACACCACCGACGAGGGTCGCCAGAAGAACCGTCGCGTGCAGTTCAGGATCACCGAGAAGGTGAAGAAGGACGAGGTGCTTCCATGAGTCTCTTCGCGCATCGCAATCTGTTGCGGGCCCTGGCCGTCGGTCAGGCGCTGTCGCTGGGGGCTGCCGGCTGCAAGTCGGAGGGGCCTTCTGTGATCCTCGAACAGCAGAAGCTGGCCGGGGCTGACGGCGCCTACACCGTCACCGCGGCCAAGACGGTCGTGAACGGTTACTCGGCCCTGGTGGGCGCGGTGGCCGCGGGAGCGACCAGCATCAACGTGTACGACGTGACGGAGTTCGCGGACACCGCCGCGGGAACCGCGCTCAAGCCCGGCGATCTGGTGATGCTCATCCAAATGGCCGGCGCCAGCATCGATACCTCCGAGGGCGCGGACTACGGCCGCCTCACCTCATTGGGCAGCGCGGGCCGCTACGAGCTGGTCGGTGTGAACTCCGTGTCGGGGAACACCATCGGCTTGGCCTGTGCGCTCAAGAACTCGTACAACGGGGCCGGTGGTGCTCAGGTCGTGCGTGTGCCCCAGTACACCACGCTGAAGGTCAACACCGGCGCGTCCATCACCGCGCTGCCGTGGGACGGCACGCGCGGCGGCGTGGTGGTGCTGCAGGCTGGAACGTCTCTGCAACTCGATGGCGACATCGACGTGTCGGCCCAGGGCTTCCGCGGCGGTGATGTCGACAACGAGGCCGGTGATGCAGCCCTGAGCGTCAGCCTGTACCGGAGCGACTCCGCGCTCGACGGCGGCCGAAAGGGTGAGGGCGTCGCCGGGGTGGCCTCCCTGCAGACCACGGGAGGGGCCTACGGTCGTGGCGCGCCGGCCAACGCGGGTGGCGGCGGCGACTCGCACAACGCCGCGGGCGGCGGTGGCGCCAACGCAAGCGCGGACGGGACATGGACGGGCAACGGCGTCATGTCCACGGCCACGGCGGGCTGGGAGTCGGCTTGGCACCTCGAAGTGGGGACGACCGGCGCCCTCGCCAGCTCGCCGGGCGGCGGACGCGGCGGGTACTCCTACTCGTCCGAGAACGTCTCACCGGTTTCGGTGGCCCCGGGCAGCCCGGACTGGGGCGGCAACCGCCGTCGCGTGGTGGGTGGCTTGGGCGGCCGTCCTTTGCCCAGTGCCACGGGCGGGGCCTCGGCCCGGCTCTTCATGGGCGGCGGCGGCGGCGCCGGCGACGGCAACAACAGCGTGGCCGGAAAGGGCGGGCGTGGCGGCGGTCTGGTCTTCGTGCTGGCCGGCGCCGTGAGCGGTGCGGGGCGCGTGCTCGCCAACGGTGAGCCGGGCGGCGACGCGACCTCTCTGGCCAACGCCTCCGGCGATGCGGCCGGTGGCGGTGGCGGTGGCGGCACGGTGGTGATCCACGCCGATACGCTCGCGGGTGTCTCCGTCCAGGCCAAGGGGGGCGTCGGCGGCAACCAGAGCATCAACAAGACGCTGAGCGGCGACACGCCCTACGAAGCCGAGGGACCGGGCGGCGGTGGCGGTGGCGGCTTCGTGGCCCTTTCTGGCGGTAGCGTGAGCACGTCCGTCGCGGGGGGCACGGCCGGCACCACCAACGCGCGCAGCATGGGCGCCTTCACGGTGAACGGTGCCACGGACGGCCACGCCGGCCTGGCCAACGGGGATGCGACCACCATTGTGTCCTGCCTGGATGCGAGCGCACCCGACACGACCATCGCGACGTCGCCCAAGAATCCCTCCAATTTGGCCAAGGCTCCCTTCACCTTCACCAGCAACGAGGAGGGCGCCACCTTCGAGTGTGCCCTGGACAGCACCACCTTCTCGGCGTGCCCGCACGATTACACCACGGACACGCTGGCCGAGGGGCCTCACAGCATCAAGGTGCGCGCCGTGGACCCGAGCGGCAACGTGGATGCGACCCCGGCCACCTTCGACTGGGTCGTGGATCTCGCCCCGCCGGACACCAAGATCGAGAGCCGGCCCACTGATCCCAGCGGCCCGAACGTCACGTTCACCTTCAGCAGCACCGAGGACGACAGCACCTTCGAGTGTCGACTGGACGTGGGGAGTTGGAAGGCGTGGGCGGCCGCGCACGCCAGCTCAGAGTTGGGA